>NZ_JBPKBO010000013.1:0-34908 GCF_051172775.1 Arthrobacter sp. Ld5 | reverse complement strand
CCTGGGGGAGGCGCTGGCCGCGGCGGGGGTGGGTGCGACCCGCTCGGCCCTGTCGATCGATCCGCCGACGGCGTACGGTGCGGTGCCGACGACCGGGTACGCGAATGATCCGGTGAACACCGCGACCGGGAACTTCATCGAACCCGAAACCGATCTCGGCTTCGCGGGCCTGGCATCGAATTTGGTGCTGTCGCGGATGTACAACTCGCTGGGCTCGGCCCTGGAGGGGCCGGGGGTGTTCGGCCCGGGCTGGGCGTCCATCCTCGACCAGCAGCTGGCCCTGTCGGACGAGGGCGCCCGGTGGGTCCTGGCCGACGGCCGCGCCGTGGACTTCCCGCGGACCGGGGACGCCTGGGGACGGGCGGTGGGGGAGAACTACTGGCTGACCCGCGAACCCGCCACCGGCTTCTCCGACCTGGACTCCCTTGCCGAGGGCACGCACGCGTCCTCCGAGCTGCTGGTCGTCCGGGACAATCAGGGCGGCTGGTGGGCGTTCAGTCCCGCCGGTCTCTGGCTGGGGGCCGGGTCGGCCCCCGGCCGGACTATGTCCGTCCATCGGGAAGCACCGGCCGACCCTGTCGACTCCGATGCCGACGTCTCCACTAACGGAGTGCCCGACGGCGGCAGCCTGCCTGACGACGGCGTATCGGATCCTGGTGTGTCCGCGGGTGCCGCTTCTGGTGCGCCGCTGATTAACCGGCTCTCGCATGGGCTGGGCCGGTTCCTGGACATCGAGTACGTGGACGGGCGTGTGGCGGTGGTGCGGTCCTCGGACGGGCGCCGGGTGGAGTACGGGTACGACGGGACTGGCCGGCTGGTCGGCGTGACAGGGGAGACCGGCACCCGAACCTACCGGTGGAACGAGGCCGGTCTGATCGACGCCGTGTTCTCCGCTGCCGGGGTCGTGGAGGCGGAGAACACGTACGACGAGCAGGGCCGGGTCATCCTGCAGCTCACCCAGCACGGGCGGCGGGTCCGGTTCGCGTATCTGCCGGGCCGGGTCACCGTGGTCTCGGATGAGGACGGGTCACGGTCGAATTCGTGGGTCGCGGATGCGAAGGGACGCCTCGTCGGTGTCCTGGACTCCGAGGACCGACGCCAGTCGATGGCCTACGACAAGCACGGGAACCTGGTCTCCCTGACCGAGCGCGACGGCGCGGTCACCGTCCACGCCTACGACGAGCGGGGCCGGCGGACCCGCACGGTGACCCCGGAGGGCGCGGACCTCACCTACGGGTGGGACGAGCACGACCGGATCACCACCCTGGTCACCGCCACCGGGTCCGTCGTCACCTACGAGTACCCCGACAGCAGCACTGACGGCAGCACCAACGGCAGTACAGAGGGCAGTACCGACAGCAGTACTGGTGGGATTCCCCGGGACCCGTGCGTGGTGCACGACCCGTTGGGCGGCCGCACCGAACTCCTCTGGGAGGACGGACTCCTGGTCCGGGTCACGGACCCGGTCGGCGTCACAGTCGGATTCGAGTACGACGGGTACGGGGACCTGATCGCCACCCGCAATCAGGTAGGGGACACCGCCCGGATTATTCGGGACCGGGCGGGTCGTCCGGTGACGGCGGTCAGCCCCTCCGGTGCGGAGACCCGGTTCACCTACGACGCCTCCGGTCTGCTGGTCCGCCGGGTCGACCCGGACGGGGCAACGTGGGTGTTCGAGCACGACCCGGCCGGCCGGATGATCGCGTCCATCGCCCCCGACGGCGGCCGGACGGAGCTGGAGTACGGGCCGACGGGGGACCTGATCCGCACCACTGACCCCCTCGGACGGACCATTTCGCGGGTGGTGGATGAGCTCGGGAACGTCACCGCGGCCATCCTGCCCGACGGGGCTTCCTGGGAGTTCAGTCACGACGCACTGTCCCGTCTGGTCGGCATCACCGACCCCGCCGGCCACGACTGGGTCCGCGAGTACGACAAGCTCGGTGCCCTGACCGCGGTCGTGGACCCGACCGGGGTCCGCACCGACACCACCACCGACCGGACGACCGGAACGGCGACCATCACGGACGCCTTCGCGTCCGCGACCTACACGTTCGATCAGTACGGGCGCCCCACGAAGACCCAGACCGCGGACGGGTCCGCGGAGCTGACCACCTATGACGCGGCCGGGAACCCTGTGGAGTTCCTCGATGGGGAGTGCGGGCTGACCGTCCTGGGCCGGGACGTGGCGGGGAAGATCACCTCCATCACCTCACCTCTGGGGGTCGTGACCCGGTACGAGTACGACGCGTGCGGGCGCCCCTGGCGGACCACCGACCCGACCGGTGCTGTCACCGAACTCGGCTACGACGCCGACCAGCGGGTGGCGTCCCGCACCCTGCCCACGGGTGAGGTCGAGACCTTCACCTACGACCCGTGCGGGCGCCTGACCCTCCGCCGGACCCCGGGCGAGGGAGTGTCCCGGTACGGGTACGACGCCTGCGGGCGCCTGACGTTCTCGCAGGACACCTGGTACGGGACCCGCCGCTTCACCTACAACACTGCCGGGGAACTGACTTCCACCGTCAACGGGGTGGGCGGGCGGACCCGGTTCGAGTACGACACCCGGGGACGCCTCATCAAGGTCACGGATCCGTTGGGCGGGGTCACCACCCGCACCTACACCCCGACCGACCAGGTCGATTCGGTGACGGATCCGCTGGGTCGGGTCACGACTGCGACCTATGACCCGGCCGGTAGGCAGCTGTCCCAGACCGACCCCGACGGGCACACCACCACCTGGACTTACGACGCCGCCGGCCAGGAGAAAACCACATCGGTCGACGGACGACTGATCGCCTCCGTCGACCGGGATGTCATGACGCGGCGGATCGTCATCACCGACCACACCGGCACCGCCGGCGCCGGTCAGGGTGCTGACGGGCTGGTGGTGGAGCATGAACTCGGCTTCAACCGGCGCGGGCAGCTGACCTCCCGCACCCGGGGAGGCCAGGGGTTGTCGTGGGCGTACGACGCCGACGGCAACCGCACCAGCTTCACCGACGCCCAGGGCACGACCACCACCTACACCCGAGACGCCGCCGGGCGGATCAGCGCCGTGAGTAATCCGTACCTCGGGGAGGCGGTGTTCGCCTACGACCCGTCCGGGCGCCTCACCGGTGTCACCGCCGGGGACCTCGTCCAGGCCTGGACCTACCGGGGCGGGAACCTCACCGAGCACACCCGGACCGATCGTTCGGCTCGTGCGGCCGGCACGGATGTGACGCTGATCGGCCGGGACGACGACGGTCGCATCACGGCCCTGACCCGCGCCGGAGCCATCACCCGGTACGGGTATGACACTGCCGGGCAGATGATCTCCGCCGCCACCACCTCGATGAGAGGCTCGGACGTACCGGCATCGATGTCGGAGGCGGTGCCGGAGGCAGCGCTCTCGGAGTGGGAGTACGACGCCGGGGGCCGCCTGATCCGCGAGAGCACCCCGACAGGGTCGCGCATGTTCGCCTACGACGCCGCGGGTCAACTCCTGACCATCACCGGCCCGGACGGGTCGAGGGTGGAGTTCGTCCACGACGGCCTCGGCCGGCGCATCAGGCTCATCGGCGCGGACGGGTCCTGGACCGAATACGCCTGGGGCCCCACCGGACACCTCACAGGTACGTGTGAGCGGACCCCCGACGGGGCGGAAATCTCGCGGCACGGGCTGTGGGTCGACGCCCTCGGCGAACTCGCCGGCATCGACGGCACCCGCCTCTGGTGGGACACCGCCAACCCCATCCCAACCCTCACCAACATCACCCCATTGAGCGACAACACCGCGGACGCGGGAACCGCCGGCATCGGACGTAGCGGTGGCGGGCAGGTCTTGTCCCTGCCCGGTGGTGTCACCGGGATCGGGGACGTCTGGACGGCGCCGGGATGGCGCGCCGCGCGCCCCACCGACGAGACCGACCCCTGGGCCGTCCTCGGCACCCCCACCATCTCCGATCCCCCTCTCGGTGCGGCCCCCCATGGTATGGGTGGTGCTGCCGGACTCGGTGCCGGGCTGACAGGTGGACTGCCGACGGGTGTCTCCCTGACCGGTCACGGCGGTGTGGACATCGCGGGCCTGGAATGGCTCTGGGCTCGCGCTTACGACCCGGGGACCCGGGGGTTCCTGTCGACGGACCCGCTGGCCCCCGTTCTCGGCGCGGGTTGGGACGGCAACCCCTACGCGTACGCCGGCAACAACCCGCTCAACACCACCGACCCCACCGGGCTCCGACCCCTCACCGACGACGACCTCAA
Organism: Arthrobacter sp. Ld5; assembly: GCF_051172775.1. Taxonomy (NCBI): domain Bacteria; kingdom Bacillati; phylum Actinomycetota; class Actinomycetes; order Micrococcales; family Micrococcaceae; genus Arthrobacter; species Arthrobacter sp. Ld5. Next base: position 30,660 of record NZ_JBPKBO010000013.1, on the reverse strand, counting down.
GGCCTATGACGGCTCCACCCGCGGAGCCATGGCCGCCTTGGGAGACAAGGTCGGGGACTTCGTGAACGAGCATGCGACTGTCATCGGCATTGTGGCAATCGTTGCAGGGGTGGCCCTGATGTGCACGGGTGTCGGCGGGCCTGTCGGTGCTGCCATACTTTCGGGTGCACTGATCTCGGCTGGATCCTCGGTCATTTCGCAGAAAGAAGCGAACGGAAGCGTCGATTTGAAGGACGTTGGGAAAGATGCCCTTGTCGGTGCCGTCGGCGGCGCCGTCGGTGGAGCGTCGGCCGGGTTGCTGATGCGTGGAGCTAACGCTGCTCGTGCTGCCGTGACCGCAGGTACCACCTCGACGATCGTGCGTACCGCTGGTACCCAGTTGGGTAGCAGCGCCGTTCGAGGCTCCCTCGCCGCCGGCATGGGCGGTTCGGCAAGCAACATGACGGACTACGCCTTGGACGACGAGCAAGACCAGACCTTCGGCGGATATGTGGCGAATGCCGGTGTCGGATTCGTGACCGCTGCCGGCGGATCCGCCATCGTCGGTGGAGCGGGATCGTGGTCGAGATCCATTGTCTCCGATCGGTTGCCGGGGTTGACTTCTTCTGTCGGGCGGCACCGGTTGCTTCCCGATCACTATGCACCTGTTAATTGGGGGGGTGTTGCGACGGAGCAGGTGGTTGATCGGGTAGGTGGTGCTATCGTTTCGACGGCGAACACATACTTACAGCCTGGCGAAGCGTCAGATCAGAAAATCATCAACGGTGTGATTCAGGGGTTCGCAGTGGGGGCGTCCGGACCGACCAGTGCACGCCATTCGAGTGGGGATTAGTAGTAATGCCGAAAGAGAGCGGGCCCGCGAACGATGATTCATCGAAACAACGGGGCAGTTCACCACGTAAGAACGCGCTCTGGGGGACAATTACTGTCCTGATTCTCGTGGTCGGGGGTTTCCTGCTGGGTATTCCGGTGTGGAACTCGATGGGTATCGAGACGCAGCGCTGTGAAGTGGTGTCAGCGGAGCCGATGACGAGTTCGGGTGGGTCGCGGGGATCGGCGTCGACGAAAGGGGTGCTGATCGAGACATCGTGCGGAAAGTTCGAGTTGTCCCAGGGCGTCACCCGCGACACCCAGGAAGAGATCGCGGCGTCGTTCGTTGTCGGCGCCGAGTATGACTTCGAAACCGGGTGGTTCTCGCGCGTGGTGATGATCGACCTGCTTGACGAGATCGGGTCCATAAGGGACTACCGACGGGTGGATTGATCGAGCCGTGCTCTCGGCCAGTGTCTGGCCGAGCTGCCATGTCGGGCCGCGTCAGGGCCAAGGAAGTGGAGTGGATCACCCACACACGTTCCGTTGGGACCGACTGATCTGCAGAAGCCTTTACTGGAAGGAACGTCCAATGCTGGCCGCTAAGACAAGAGTGAAGGTTCTCACGGTGACTGCCGTGTTCATGATGGGAATGACAATGGCCGCATGCGCTGAGAATGAGCCAGGCACGATGACGTCGGGGGTGGCTACCACGGAGCAGACGATCAGCGCCAGGGAAGGGCGGGACCGAGTGGTCGAACTCGTCATCGATACCACTCAGCAGCTCGACGCCACTGGGTGGTGGCCCCGCAACGGCGTAGCGTGGGCTCAGGAGTGCTCCAACGAACCTGGTAACGAGAGCGCCAGTTACAGTTACGACCGCTGGGCACCTCAGGGAACAGACCATATCGAGGACGCCAAACGTGTCGCCGAGTATTGGGAGTCCCTCGGCATGACCGTCCGCACTGTGAATGGGTCTACATCCCCGACCCTCTTTGCGGAGGGAGGTCCCGTCGCCCGGGCCGAATTCGATACGCATGCATCGGACAAGTCGTACAGTGTCGGCGCCACGGCCCCCTGCTCGCCCGGCGACGCGTTTGCTCTGAACGACGAGGACGAAGCAGAACGGAATCAAGGAAGAGTACTCCCCGGAGACGAAGGCCTCGTCATTCAAGAGGACCCCGCTGGATAGCTCCGAGATGCAACCCCAACAGAATTCGGTATCGAGCGTAACGTCGGCTGGGCAGTTCTCATCGGGATGCTGACCTCAGTAACTAGCTGAGCGCTGTCACTTCGTCCACTGGCGGTGAAGCCGCCGGGACGGCACTCTGGCCGAACACACTCGCACCATCCGCTCCACCCCCACGGATGGTGCGAGCAGCCCGGCCGGCACGAGCCGTGCAGCCAGCACGGACGTGACGCTCTGTGGGCTCGGCCTCATCGGCCGCATCACGGCCCTGACCCGAGCCGGTCAGGTCACCCGTACGGGTACGACGACGCCGGGCAGCTGGGGCTTCCTGTCAGCGCTGGAATCACAAGTTCAGCAACCCCGAACTTCGGAAACCTTCCCCCGAAACTGAAGGGTAAACCGGCATCGGACAGAATTGGGGCCTGGCGAACATCACCAGTTCCGAAGTCGCCGGAGCACGGTATGACAAGGTGATTTCCCTCGCCGGGGCCGGGGTGCTCCCGGACTGGGAACCCCAGCCGACTACGGAATACTCGAACCTGTACTACTACAATGTGCTCATCCATAGTCAGGGAGCTACCAACCCCTTCACGAACAAAGGAGTCGTGTGGGATGGGAACAACCCGATTCATCGCGATGAGTTCGACCAGAACTTCTACCGCGGACCCGACGACGACGAACTCGACGGTGCAATTAACAGCGTCGAAGAGGGAGAATCCTCATGGCTGACCACAGCCTCATCGCCACCGACAGCGAGGACAACTTGAAAGCGCTTAACAACATGCTGAGAATTGTTAGTCGATGAGGGCGCGTAGCGGGTTCATGACGTTGTTGCTGGTGGGTGTGATCGGGCTTGCCGGTTGTGCCGGGAACCCGAACGCGGATCCGGCCGCGCCACCTGCGCCAACGGCTGCTCAGACACAGGAGGAATCGATGGACGCTGACCTGACCTGGCAGGAAGCCAAAGCCCGCACCCAGGCCATGGAAGGGGAGATCGCTGCTCTGATCACGAAGGATGCTGTTCTCTCGATTGATCAACTGCAGACGGGCACGCTTCTGTCCTGCAACGAGACCCAGCACAGTTGGGCTGGTGCAACGACCGTCACGGTCACTGAAGGAACCGAGATAGAGCCCATCGTGAAAGCCATCGAAGCCCACTACCGCGCGAACGGAACCGAAGTATCCGTCGATAGGGATGTAGATGAAAACTATCGGATCCAGATCGACCCGCCTGCTCCAGGGGAGAGTCATCTCGTCTCCGAAGGACTCTCCCCGAACGAAATCCGTATCGCGTCAGGATCTGCGTGTTTCACCTTGCCCGAAGGCATCTATCCGGGCGGCGATTTCTAAGGGTGGTGGATGGGATGGATAAGGCTATTTTGCCCGAACGTCATAAGTGCCCCTCCATAGCGGTTATGCGGCTAGGTTTCCAGCCGGTACAGCTGTCCATGAAGGCCCTACGGTCATGAGTGCTGAAATTGTTTTGTTTACTGATGGCATGTCTCGCTTCGCTTGTATCTTGCGAGTGATGGGTTTAGCAGACTTGGCGCAGGAGTATGAGGAACTTGCGGGGAAGCTTCGAAAAGATCAGTCGCCAGAGACTGTAGGCGAGGCACGGGCTTGGGTTGCGAGCAGTTTCGGACGAGGCAGTGGCAGTCTTAGTGATCGATACGTTTATCGGGATGGAGTAGTCGATGAAGTCTTAAATGCTGAATACGAGACCCTCCTTCAAGAGCTTACTGACTTCGCGAATGTTGCCTAGGCGGCCCGGCGGAGCTCGCAGCCCTGAGGCGGATTGATTCCCGTCGCGGTCGAGCAGTTGCACCGGGCGCCGATTGGATGGAAAGCAACCACGGAGGGCTCTTTGACTGAGCGACTTACAACTGGGAGGCATTCTGACGGAAGATCTGACTAGCCGTGTGGGCGGCGCAGGTGTGGGTCTGATAAATACAGAATTGCAGCCGGGCGAAGCAAATGACGATAAGCGATGGAACGGAATCGTTCAGGGTTTTGCAAACGGTTCGGCCGGGCCCTCCAGCGGTCGTTGCGCCAGCGGTTGGTAATTGGGAAGGGGTGGCGTGATGGATGCGGGCAGTGATCTCAGTGGCGGGGAAGATAATCAAAAGCCCGCAAGAAAGAAACTGAAATGGTACTGGAAGGCGGTTGCTTTTCTGTTCTTTGGTCACACCTTTCTCTACATGGCGATGCCCGCTCTTAACTCGTTCGGGATTGAGAGCATCCGATGTGAGGTGAGTGCGGCGCGGCCCGATACAAGCTTTGGCGGTACTAGGGGCTCGGCCTCAACGGCCGGTGTCTTGGTCGAGACGACCGACTGCGGAAAAATTCATGTGTCCGAGGGGGTCAACTTTGATAATCAAGACGAAATTGCTGCGTCTTTCAGGGCCGGCAGCCAGTACGAATTCGATCTCGGCTGGTTCTCACGGGTGGTAACGAAGGACATCAGACAGGGGATCCCCTCGGCGCGGGACTATCGCTTGGTCGAGTAATTCGCCCACACGTGACTCCTCTAACTTGGTTCTAATTGGGCTCATCGTAATTGAGGGTGTAGTCGGGGTCTGAAGCCGCCGGATTCCAGGAGCGATCGGGCGATGTAGTGGGTGAGGTTCCGGAATCCAAGGGCGGAGCCGCGGAGGTGTTCAAGCCGGCCGTCGATGGCCTCGGTCGGGCCGTTGCTGGTGCCGGGGCGATCAAAGAACGCAAGGACATCAGTGGCCCGTTGTTTCAGGGTCCGGCCGAGCCGGCGGATCTCGGTCAAGGCTGAAGGGACACCGGCCGCGACGGAGTCTATGACGGCCTGCATCATCTCCTTGCCACGGGCCTTGTCCGGTTCTCGGTAGGCGGCGACGATCCGCTGATAGACGCCCCACGTCGCTTCCACCTCGACGTGCTCATCCGAGGCGAAGACAGCGTTCAGGCGTGTGTTCTGTTTGTCGGTGAGCAGGTCCGCTCCGGTGTGCAGGGTCCGCCGGGCCTGATAGAGCGGATCCCCGGCCCGGCCGCGATGCCCGGTGGTGGCCTGCTGGACGCGTTGCCGGCACCGGTCCAGGCCGTCGCCGGCAAGGCGGACGACGTGGAACGGGTCCATGACCGGGACCGCGTCCGGGAGCTCCTCGCTGGTCGCGGTCTCTTGAACCCGGTGAACCCATCCATCGCGACGACCTCGACGCCGTCCCGCCAGGCCTGCGGCCGGTCGGCGAGCCATTGCTTGAACACCTGCTTGGAGCGGCCCTCAACCATGTCCAGCAGCCGTGCCGGGCCCGTCTTGGCGCGGATCGGCGTCAGATCAATGATGACCGTCACGTACTTCTCGCCGCGCCGGGCATGCCGCCAGACGTGCTCATCCACGCCGATCGCGGTGACCCCATCGAACCGATGCGGGTCGTCGATCAATCGGCGCCTGCCCTCGGTCAGGACGGCGCTGTTCGCGGTATGCCAGGACCCTCCAAGGCCGGCAGCGACCCGGGACACGGTGAGGTGATCGACCACGACGGCCTCCAGCGCCCACCGCAGCCCGCGCCGGGAGATCTTCGCCCGACGCTCAGCGGCTGAGTCTGTGTCCTGCCGCCAGGTCCGACCGCACCCCGCGCACCGGTAGCGGCGTACCCGCAGCAGCAGGGTCGTGGGCCGGTGCCCGAACGGCTCATGCGCCAAGCGGCGCGTCACGGTGTCCCGCGGAGTGCCTTCGGTCCCGCATCCGCGGCACCACGGATCCGACTCAAGGACACGGCACTCGATCACCGCCCGCCCCGGGTCCAGATGCTGCCCGATGGCTATCAGGCCGAGCTCGTCGAGGCGGCAGAACGTCGTCAGATCAGGGCGAACGAAGGTAGCGTTGAACACGTCGAGGTCTTTCGGATGGCGAGCGTCAGAACTTCCATCATCGGAAGGCCTCGACCCCTATCCCGCCACCGACGCGCCCACCCCGACCACTCCGCCCGCACTCTCAATTACGAAGAGCCTCTAATTGCCATGATGGGCCCAGGCGTCGTCCGGAGAATCTGCTTGCCTCGAGCCTGAATATCCCGGGGTGTTCGGTCCGGGCCGGGGGGGCCATCTTGGACCAGCAGCTCATAGCCGGCTGGGTCTGCTGCACCGATTGGTGGCACTCTGACCTGGCCCATGGTTCGGTGTCCATCCCACGTCACTAGTTGGTGGTCCTAGTTGTAGCGTTGGCGTGTGATTACTTTTCCGGACGGCACCGTTGTTCCTGCTCTGGGGCAGGGGACGTGGAACCTGGGTGACTCTCCTGCCAGCCGGAACGCTGAGATCCGGGCGCTGCGCACAGGTATTGATCTGGGTCTGACCGTGATCGATACCGCCGAGATGTACGGTAACGGGCGCAGTGAGGACCTTGTCGGAGAGGCCATCAGGGGTAGGCGCGATGAGGTTTTCCTGGTGAGTAAGGTCCTACCCTCGAACGCCTCCTCGTCAGGGACGATCGAGGCTTGTCATGCAAGCCTGGATCGTCTGGGCACTGACTGCCTGGACTTGTACCTCCTGCATTGGCGGGGGAGATTCCCCTTCGAGGAGACCGTCGCGGCGTTCGAGTCCCTCATCGACGAGGGCTCGATCCGTGCGTGGGGTGTGAGTAACCTCGACACCGACGAGCTCCAGAGTTTGCCTGAAGGGTGCCAGACCGATCAGGTGCTGTACAACTTGACCCGTCGGGGTCCGGAGTTCGACCTGATGCCATGGTCCGCTTCGGCGAAGATGCCCGTGATGGCCTATTCGCCCGTGGAGCAGGGGCGACTGCTCGGCAACCCGGATCTGACACAGATCGCCCGTGAGCTTGGCGCGACGCCTGCGCAGGTTGCTCTGGCGTGGACGATGCGCACCAGCAGCGTGCTCGCGATCCCGAAGGCTTCGACCGCCGAGCATGTGCTCGAGAACGCCGCCGCCCGCGACCTTCACCTCAGCGACTCCGATCTCCAGCGCCTCGATCGCGCCTTCCCGCCACCGACACACCCCGAACCCCTTGAAATGCTTTGATACACGTTGCCTTCGGGGTCACCGCCAACCCGGCCGCTGGATGTTGTGAGCCATGACGTTCCCGCGCTCGCTGATCCGGTGAGCACCAGCTCTGCTAGCTGCAGTTCATCCCCCGGGACAGCCTCGAGGCTCGTACTGCGATCGCACAGGACCGAGGCTTCCTGACAGGGGGTGAAGGATGTCGTCATCCAAGGTCATTCGGTTACGGAATCGTAGAGACGTGGATGACGCCGCGACGCTCATGACGGTGCTGGGTCGTGGGAAGTACCCCTTATCAATACGTGCGCTGCCGTCAGGCTGGGACATGGTGCAGGCCGACGTGCCTTCGAGGAAGCAGATCGAAACGGCGATGTCGAATCTGGTCGGTTCCGGCCTTGTTGAAGTCGATTCATCCTGGGCGATACGGCTTACGGAGCAGGGCGGACGGCTCCGGCGGTCCGTGAAAGGTTCTGGGGGAATGCGGCTGATGCCAAGGGCAATCAGCGATCTGCTGGCAGAACGCGGATTGGACCGTGCCCCGCTGCGCCTGCCTGAGTCGGTCTTCGCCCCGGCGCGGGAGGACTACCCAGGCACTGCTCGACGCCGGGCTGAGCGCCAAGCACGACGTCGCTGGTGGTGGCCCGACCCGTATAGGCGCCCGCATCAGTGACGCTGCCGGGTGAGGATGGACGACGAGGCCCCGCTTCTTGCTGTGGCTCTCCGGGGACCGCTTCGCCCCGGGAGAGTGGGACGGCGTGAGTCGGCTCCTCTACTGGGCGGTCTTGCTCCTGTCGCCGACACGGCGGGTGATGAACAGCCATCCCAGGATCCATCCGCCGAGAGCAGTCACGATCCAGACAAGGAGGGTGGCGCCCACCCAGGCCATGAACCCACTGATCGTGAGCCCGCCACTGAACAGCGAGGCGACAAGCAGCGCAATCAGTGTCGTGACGAGTCCGATTCCTCCGAGGATGGGGGCCGCATGCTGCCGAGCCACGTTGAACACGAACGGTCCGAGCACTCCCTGGGCGAGGGCGAAGACGACCACTGCTACGACGAAACCGCTCGGCTGAAGCGCCACGCCCGGAACAATCCAGCCCGCGAGGAGCAGTCCAATAGCTGCCGTGGCGAGATTGATCAGAACGTGTATCAAGAACCGAATCATCCCGAAGTCCGATCGTGGTGGGCTTTTGTCCCAGACTCCCGTCTCCTGGCTGACTACGCGTCGCCCGCTTCGGGTGATCCGACCGAGCGGGGATCCCGCTGGAGAGCTCCGAGAGGCAACCACAACAGAACCCCGTCATCGCGCGCGGCCCAGCCCCATGATCACGTCCATGGTTCTGGACCTGCCGGCGCCGTGCGTCGCCTGACGCGGGTAGTCAGGCCTGCTGCGGCTTACGGAGCGACTCGCTGTCGGGGCCCGTCCCCATGGCCGTCGACGACGTGGTGCGGCGGGGCCAGGTCCAGGCGGAACGCAGGATGAAGGCCAGAAGCAGCACCTCGAGTCCTATCGAGATGCCGTAGAAGGCGGCCCACTCCCAGGTCGTCCCTGCCGCGTTGAACATCGAGTAGGGGATGAGGAGCGATGCGACCACGAGGTTCGTGGCGCGGCTCGCCCGCGCGGGTAGCGTCATGGAGAGCAGCACCATCGTTGCCGGGATCGACACGGTCACGAGGAAGACGGTCAGCAACGTCGAGCTGATGTCGAACCTCCAGATGAGGCCGTCCAGGATGCCGTCGATGACGCCGGGCTTGTAGAGGTTGAAAAGGTCGACGTAGATGTAGAGGAACATGAAGGTGGTCCAGGCTGCGGCGATCCTGGCCCGCACGGGCATGCGCAACTCCTCGAGTGAAGAACGGGACTGCGCGCCCTCGGGTGCGGTGTGGGACTGGGGTGTTCTCATCAGAAGCTCCGTCTGCCGTGGTCGGGTGGGTGTCTCCACCTTCACGGATCCCGACGTCGCGCACATCGGCCCGCGGGCCTGATCCATCCTGGCCATCGGCACAGCCGGGCTCTCGTCCTTTCGGCCGATGCCCCGATCGCGCGGGCTGCCTACACTGATCGGATGGCCGCCACCGCACTCCGCGCGCTGTGGGCCGAGCCCCGCCCCACGCAGGCCCCGAAGCCGGGGCCGCGGGACTGGGCCCTGGTCGCCGCACTGGTCTGCTGGTCGCTGGTGGAAGCGGTGCTTCGCCAGGATCTGGCGCCGCGCCCGCTGCTGCTCATCGCCGCGCTCGCGGTGCTCGGCCCCCTGCCGTGGCGACGCACGCACCCGTTCATCGCGGTTGCGGTCTCTTTCGGGACGCTGACCGTGATCGACATCGTGAGAACCGTCGTCGGGCCGCAAGGCGCCCTGCTCTCGAGCATCTCGGCGACCCTGATCCTGACCTACGCCCTGTTCCGGTGGGGCTCCGCTCGGGAAGCCGCGAGCGGCCTCGGCGTGATACTGCTCTGGCTGCCTGTCACCACGGTGGCTGAGGGGGCAGGCCTGTGGGAGACGGTCGCAGGGTACGCGTTCTTCCTGTTCGCCGCGACCCTCGGAGCCGCGGTCCGCTATCGCACGAGGGCCCGTGTCCGCGACATCGACCAGGCCAAGGCCCGCGAACGCGAACAGCTCGCGCGGGAGCTCCACGACACGGTGGCCCATCATGTGTCGGGTATCGCCATCCAGGCCCAGGCGGGTCGGGCCATCGCGGCCGCCCACCCCGAACGTGCCGCGGAAACCTTGGCCGTCATCGAGGATGCGGCGTCGCGGACCCTCACCGAGCTGCGCGCGATCGTCGGCGTGCTCCGTGCCTCGCAGGACACCGCGTTCGTGCCGCAGCCCGGCGTGGCCGAGGTGGAGCAGTTCGCCACCCACGACCCGACGAGCCCCTGTGTAGAAGTGACGATCTCCGGCGAGTTCGGCGACCTCAGCCCGGCGGTCGGATCAGCGGTATACCGCCTAGTCCAGGAGTCCATCACCAACGCCCGACGGCACGCGCGCCGCGCGACACGGATCATTGTCGCGGTCACAGGTGACGCCGACCGGGTGCGGGTGACCATCGACGACGACGGGTCCGCCGGCGCCGGCGGCCGCGTCGCGGCAGGTTTCGGTCTCGTGGGGATGCGGGAACGCGCATCACTACTCGGCGGCACCTTCCACGCGGGCCCCGCCGGGCAGGGCTGGCGGGTGGAGGCGGTCCTGCCCAGGACCGGGACGCCGCGATGAGCATCCGGGTCCTCATCGCCGATGACCAGCCCATCGTGCGCAGTGGGCTGACGATGCTGCTCGACGCCCAACCCGACATCGATGTGGTCGGCGCGGCCGCCGACGGGCGCGAGGCCGTCCGCCTTGCACTCCAGCTGCGCCCCGACGTCGGCCTGTTCGACATCCGGATGCCGCTGATGGACGGCATCGAGGCAACCCGCCGTCTCGCCGGCCCCGAGGTCACCGACCCCCTGCCGATCGTGGTCATCACCACCTTCGACCTCGACGAGTATGTGCATGGGGCGCTCAAGGCCGGCGCCCGCGGGTTCCTGCTCAAGGACGCCGGACCAGCCCTGCTGACCCAGGCCATTCACGCGGCCGCCGACGGCGACGCCTTGATCGCACCCCGCGTGACTGTCCGACTGCTCGCCGCGTTCGCCCAGGCACAGGCCTCACCACCGAGGCAGCCGATCGAACCACTCACCGCCCGCGAGGAGGAAGTCCTCGTGCCTGTAGCCCACGGCCGGACGAACAGCGAGATCGCCGACGAGCTCTCCATCTCCCCGAGTACCGTCAAGGCCCATCTCGCCAGCCTCATGCGAAAACTCGGTGCCCGAAACCGTGTCGAGGTGGCCATGTGGGCCTACGAGACCGGCCGCACGTGACGGGGCGATGGCTCCAGCCCTCCGGATGGGTGCGCGGTACCCCGTTTCTGCCCGCAGGCCGCTTCCTCCCGAACTCGGTCCACGGGTGGGGTCCCGCACTCCGCCGGTTCCAGTCCGTTCGGCGCTGCCCACCGGGAGACGGTCCATACCGTAGGGTGATGGAGCCGCTGCCTGCCGGTACTCGTCCCACCCGCCGGAGAAGAGAATAAAACGAGTGCGCCCGCGTCGATCGCTGCTGATCGCCGTGCTCACTGTCGTGGCCGTCCTGGGAATCAGCGGTATTTCCTCGTGCTCCGGCCAGAGCTCGTCGGAGGTGTCCGGTTCGGTGGATTCCGCTACGGCCCCCGCCCGCATCAACGGTTTCCGGAGCGTCGGGTACTTCCCCCAGTGGGGGATCTACAAGCGCCAGTTCCCGATGAAGGCCCTCCAGGACTCGGGTGCTGCTGCGAACCTGAGCCATATCAACTACGCCTTCGGCAACATCCACCACGAGACGCTCACCTGCTTCGAGGCGAACAAGGCCCAGGGAGACGGCCCGGACGGATCCGACGGCGCATCCGATGCGTGGGCCGACTACGGGATGCCCTACGATGCCGCCGGCTCCATCGCGGGCATCGCGGACACGCCTGACCAGCCGCTGGCCGGGTCCTTCAACCAGTTACGGCAGCTGAAGGCCGCCAATCCCGGACTGCGCGCCGTGATCTCGCTCGGTGGCTGGACCTGGTCGAAGAACTTCTCACGCGCGGCGGCCACCGACGAGTCCCGGAAGGCGCTCGTCGCCTCCTGCATCGATCTGTATATCAAGGGAAACCTTCCGATGATCGATGGCAGGGGAGGTAGCGGGGCGGCAGCCGGCATCTTCGACGGTATCGACATCGACTGGGAGTGGCCCGGCAGCGACAACGGGCTCGAGGGGAACGGGGTGGACACCGAGAACGACGCCGAGAACCTCCGCCTCCTGCTCCGGGAGTTCCGTGAGCAGCTCGACACCTACGGTGCCACGACAGGAACCTCCTACACCCTGAGCGCCTTCCTCCCGGCGAACCCGGAGGATATCGAGGCCGGTGGGTGGAACGACCCGGAACTGTTCGAGTACCTCGACTTCGGGAACGTCCAGGGGTACGACCTGTGGGGAACTTGGGAGCCGAGGCTCACCGGCCACCACGGAAACCTCTTCGACGATCCGGATGACCCGCGCCCGGACGGTCGGCGCTACTCGGTGGACCGGACAATGCAGGTCTATCTCGACGCAGGCATCGATCCCGCCCAACTCGGACTCGGCCTCGCGATGTTCGGCAGGGGTTGGGCGGGCGCCGAGTTCGCCGAGCCCTGGGGTCCCGCCGTCGGGCCGGCTCCCGGGGACGAAGAACCCGGCCTCGAGGACTACGACGACCTGCGCGATGTCGGCGAGGAGTTCACCGATCCGGCGGCCGGGGCGGCCTGGCGGTTCGACGGCGATGCCTGGTGGAGTTTCGACAACCCCGAGACCGTGCGCCTCAAGAGCGAATACATCCTGGAGCTGGGGCTCGGCGGCGGCATGTGGTGGGACCTGGCCGGCAATCGGGACGGTTCCCTCCTGACCGTGCTTGCCGACCGGCTCCGCGATGCTCCTCAGGGTCCGGCCCGGGACAGGGTGACCCGCGAGACCGTGATCCAGCCCCCCGTCTCGCCCCCCGCGGCGGGCGGTACCCCGGCGTCCGGTGCTGCGCCGTCGGCCCCGTGGAGGCCGGTCGACGGCTGAGCCGATATCCGCGCCTGCCGAGGCGGTCGCGCAGCTGTGGCGGGTCCGCCACGAGGACACCCACCACCCGTGCGCGCCCGCGGCGGCTCCGCGAAGCGCGGTCACCACATCCGGCTATTGGTCTCCGCTACGAAGCCGCGCCCGTCGGAGAACCAGTGGATCGTCGGGCTGTTGCGCGCCGTCGGCGTCGTGAGCTCGGCGAACAGGTCGGCGTTGAACCGGTTGTTGAGTTCGGGGGAGCTGAGCACGGTGTCACGGGTGATGACGAACACCGGCCCCTTCAGGCCCTTGCTCTGGATGGACAGGTGCACCTCGGCGTGTTCATCCAGACGCGCTTTCAGGGCTCCGATCGCCGCCTGGACGTTCGCGTCGTCGTCCCAGACCGCCGCGTGCTGGTCCACGAACAGCCAGGCCATGGCGCTCCTCATCCGTACCGCGTGCCAGTTCCCGGGATCCGCCCGGTCCACGCCCGCGGGCTTCGGTGCTGCGGGCACCGTTCTAGCAAAGCACTGCGGAGAAGGCGTTTTCAAGCACGAGCCCCCGCACGGCGCGCAGAGCCGGGGCATCAGTGCAGAACCGGGGGGACGCCCCCGCGGGTCTGCGCACCCGCCGCGGCGGCCCCACCCACGGGCGGCCCCACCCTCGGCGGCCCCACCCTCGGTGGCCCGGCCGACGGCGACGGGAACGAGCTGCGACACCACATGTTGCTGGGGACGCGCTGGGGACTACCTGTGAAGCTTTGGTTGCAGCTCGGTAACAACACCTAATGGGCACCTCCGGGGGATACCTGTTGGTAACAATGTCCACTTAGGCTTTTGCTCACGTGAGTAGCGTCACCCCGTGCGGGTGACGTGCCGGCTGTCATGCAACACCGCCTGAAGCCGCACCACACTATGAAAGAGGAGGCGGAATGCGTTTCGGACGTACTTCCAAAGCTGTGGGAGTGGCTGCTGTCGCAGCGCTCGCATTGAGCGCCTGCGCTGCCAACACGGGGACCGAGTCCACCGACGAAGGCACCGAGGGCGAAGCAACCGGCGGAAACATCCGCGTCGTCGAGGTCAACGCCTTCAGCTCGTTCAACTCGAGCACTTCCGAGGGCAACGTGGACATCAACGGAAAGATCGCCTACGCGACCCACTCCGGCTTCGTCTACATCAACAACGATCTCGAGGTCGTGAAGAACGAAGACTTCGGCACCATGGAGGTCCTCTCCGAGGATCCCCTGAGCGTCAAGTACACGGTCAACGAAGGCGTCAACTGGTCCGACGGCGAACCGGTGGACGGCGGAGACCTGCTGATGGCGTGGGCCATCGAGTCCGGCTACTTCAACGACGCCAAGACGGACGACGCCGGTGAGGTCGTCTCCGGCGCTACGTACTTCGACTACGCGGGCGACACCAGCGGCCTCGGGCTCACCGAGCTCCCGGAGATCGGCGAGGACGGTCGCTCCATCACCCTGAACTACTCCGAGCCCTTCGCCGACTACGAGGTGGCTTTCGGCCTGATGAGCGAGGGTGGCATCGACACGCCCGCCCACGTCCTGGCCGAGAAGGCCGGCCTGGCCGACGAGGATGCGCTGATCGAGCTCATCAACACGACGCCCGCCGGCGATCCGGAGAAGCCCGTCGAGCGTCCCGAGATCCAGGCCCTGGCCGATTTCTGGAACACCGGCTTCGACACCAAGTCGCTCCCGACCGATCCCTCGCTCTTCCTCTCCAACGGCCCGTTCATCGCCTCGGCCATCACGCCGGACCAGTCGATGACGCTGACCCGCAACGAGGACTACGACTGGGGCCCGATGCCGAAGGTCGACGAGATCACCGTCCGCTACATCGGTGAGGCTCCCGCCCAGGTGCAGGCGCTGCAGAACGGCGAGGTGGACATCATCGCCCCGCAGGCATCGGCCGACACCGTCGAGCAGCTCGAGGGCCTCGAGGGCGTCACCGTGGAGCAGGGCAACCAGCTCTCCTACGATCACCTCGACCTGAACTTCAGCGGCGTCTTCGAGGACGAGAAGGTGCGTGAGGCGTTCATGAAGACCGTCCCGCGCCAGCAGCTCGTGGACACGATCGTCAAGAAGATCAACCCCGACGCCGAGCCGCTCGACTCGCAGCTGTTCCTCACGGATCAGGCGCCCTACGAGGAGTCCGCCGCCAACAACGGGTCGGAAGCCTACGCCGAGGTCGACATCGAGGGTGCGAAGGAACTCCTCGCAGGTGCCACGCCCGAGGTCCGCATCATGTACAACCGGGACAACCCGAACCGCCTGAACTCGTACACCCTGATCGCCGAATCGGCGGCCCAGGCCGGGTTCAAGGTCGTCGACGGCGGCCTCGGATCCTCCGACTGGGGAGCCGCGCTCGGCAACGGCACCTACGATGCGACGATCTTCGGCTGGATCAACTCGGGCGTCGGTGTGTCCGGCGTCCCGCAGATCTTCAAGTCCGGCAACGGCTCCAACTTCAACGGGTTCTCGAGCCCGGAGGCGGACGAGCTGATGGACGAGCTCATCGTGACGACGGATCCGGAGGAGCAGGACCGGCTCCAGATCGAGATCGACAAGCTGATCTGGGACTCGAAGTACGGACTGCCGCTCTTCCAGGTGCCCGGTGTCGATGCCTACAGCGACAACGTCACCGGCATCGAGTACATGCCGAACCAGACGGGCGTCTGGTGGAACTTCTGGGACTGGCAGGTAGTCCAGTAGCTCCGGGACCGTAACACGCTCGGCCGTAGAAGGAAGGCGCCGGGACGGGGGACTCGCCCGTCCTGGCGCCTTCTGCTGTGCCACTGAACTAGAATCTGCGTAACCACGGGAACCCCGTTCCCCGATCCAATCTTGAGGCCTGAAACCCATGGTGACCTACATCGTTCGGCGTCTGGTGACTGCCGTCCTCATCCTGTTCGGCGCATCGTTCGTCGTCTACCAGCTCACGGCCCTGTCCGGCGACCCGCTCGAGGACCTGCGTGCCAGCAACGCCCCTAACCGGGACGCGCTCATCCAGGCGCGGACCGAGCTCCTCGACCTGAACACGCCGGCACCCCTGCGGTACTTCGGCTGGCTCGCCGGGGCGGCCAAGTGCCTCGTCCCGTTCGCCGCCACCTGTGACCTCGGGACCAGCATCCAGGGGGAGGCCGTCACCACCGCGCTCAGCCGGGCGATGGGCAACACCATCGTGCTCGTCACCACCGCGACGATCCTGGCGATCATCATCGGGATCTCGCTCGGCATCATCACGGCCCTGCGCCAGTACAGCGGGCTCGATTACGGCGTCACCTTCATGTCCTTCCTGTTCTTCTCCCTCCCCATCTTCTGGCTGGCCGTCCTCCTCAAGGAGTTCGGCGCAATCGGGTTCAACAACTTCCTGGACGACCCCGACATACCCCCCACCACCATCGCCGTCGTCGCCATCGCGAGCGGACTGATCTGGGCGCTGTTCGCCAGCACGTCGTGGAAGCGCAAGGGGATCGCCTTCGTGCTCGGTGCCGTCTTCGCCGGGGCCCTGCTCTTCCTCCTCGACCTCGTGGGCTGGTTCGCCGCTCCCGGTCTCGGACCCATCGTCATCCTCCTCACCGGCGTCGGCATCGCCTTCGGGATCGTCCTGCTCACGGCCGGCCTCCGCAACCGCAAGGCCCTCTTCTCCTCGCTGATCATGGTGGCACTGGGCCTGGTCGCGTACTACGTCGTCAACCCGGTCCTCAACGCCGCGACCATCTGGATGATCATCATCCTGGCCGTCGTCACCGTGCTCGTCGGCATGGGCGTCGGCTACGCCATGGGCGGGTACGACCGCAGCCAGAGCATGCGCGCGGCGGCTCTCACCGGCCTGCTGATGGGGTTCCTGATCGTGGTGGACCGCTTCATGGTCACGTGGCCGTCCTACGTGAGCAATCCGCGGGTCCGCGGCAGGCCGATCGCGACGGTCGGCGCGGAGACGCCGGGGCTGGAGGGGACGTTCTGGATCAACGGCCTCGACACCTTCACGCACCTGCTGCTCCCCACCCTGGCGCTGCTGCTCGCCTCCCTCGCCAGCTACAGCCGCTACTCGCGTGCGTCCATGCTCGAGATCATGAACATGGACTACATCCGCACCGCCCGGGCCAAGGGCCTCAGCGAGCGGACGGTCGTCATGCGGCACGCGTTCCGCAACGCGCTGATCCCGCTCGCGACCCTCGTCGCCTTCGACATCGGCGCGCTGATCGGCGGCGCGATCATCACCGAACAGGTGTTCGCCTTCGCCGGCATGGGCCAGCTCTTCGTGCAGGCCCTCCAACGGACGGACCCCGACCCCATCATGGGCTTCTTCCTGGTGGCCGGCATCCTGGCGCTGGTCTTCAACCTCGTCGCCGACATCGCGTATTCGGTCCTCGATCCCCGCGTAAGGGTAAAAGCATGAGCATCCAGACACCCTCCGACGTCCCCAGCGCCGAACCCGCCGCGGCCGGCGCGCCCGAACGCCCCGTCGAACCCGAGGCGAAGGGCCTGTCGCAGGGCCAGATCGTCCGGAAGAAGTTCTTCGACAACACGGCCGCCATCGTCAGCCTCGTCGTCTTCGCCATCATCTTCCTGCTGGCCTTCACCTCCGTCGGATTCGCCGGGATCCCCGGGTGGTGGAAGTACAACCACACCGAGTTCCTCCCCCTGGTCAACGGGGGAGCCCCGACCGTCACCGGCCCCTTCAGCTGGGGCGAGCACCCGTTCGGCCAGGACTCGATCGGCCGCGACTACTTCGCCATGACGATGCGCGGCACGCAGAACTCGATCATCATCATGTTCATCATCGGTGCCCTCGCCGGACTCGTCGGGGTCATCATCGGCGCCTGCTCCGGGTACTTCCGCGGCTGGCCCGAGGCCGTGCTGATGCGCTTCACCGACGTCATCATCATCATCCCCGTGGTCCTCGCCGCGGCGACCCTCGGCGAGGCGGTCAACCGGTTCGTCGGAGCCGGCGCGCAGATCTGGCTCCTGGGACTGTTCCTCGGGCTCGTGCTCTGGACCGGCCTGGCACGCCTCGTCCGCGGCGAATTCCTGACGCTGCGCGAACGCGAGTTCGTCGACGCCGCGAAGATCGCCGGGGCCTCGAACACCCGGATCATCTTCAAGCACATCCTGCCGAACGCGGTGGGCGTCATCATCGTGAACACCACCCTGCTGATGTCCTCGGCCATCCTGCTCGAGACCGCCCTGAGCTACATCGGCTTCGGTGTGAAAGCGCCGGACGTCTCCCTCGGCCTCATCATCAGCCAGAACCAGGAGGCGTTCCAGACCCGGCCGTGGCTGTTCTGGTTCCCCGGCCTGTTCATCGTGCTGATCTGCCTGTGCATCAACTTCATCGGCGACGGCCTCCGCGACGCCTTCGACCCGCGGCAGAAGAAGTTCAGGGCGAGCCGTGCCAAGGAATCGGGAAAGCCCGCGGCCGCGTGAACAGAAGCCTAGGAACCCAGAGCCGGCGGGACGGTGCCGGCAGCTACCAGCAGGACCGCGACGGCGATGCACGGCCAGTTCCACCGGCGGCGCACACCGCCCGGATGGTCGACGTCGATCCGGCCGCTCTCCACGAGGGCCTGCCAGCGCGTCCGCACCTCGTAGGCGGCGTAGCCCGAGTCGGTGTTCTTCAGATCGCCGGGGCGGATGGACCCGCCGGGACCGTAACTCGTCGAGGGCAGGTTCCTGACGTGCTCGGGTTTGCCCGCGTGCGTTCCCCACACCCCGGGGGCCGGGGCCGCCCAGGCGGTGTAGGCGCCCGACGGCGTGACGAGCTTCAGCGCGTACTTGGTGTCGACGTCGATCAGCGCGGACCACGGGACCCGGATGGTCGCCAGGGGGTTGCGCAGGGTGACGGCGTCCTCGGTAAAGACCACCACCGGGTACCAGAACAGCCACCAGCCCGCATAGGCGACGCCGACCAGCGGCCAGCCGGCGATCAGCCCGGCCGGGCCCTGCTCGACGACGACGGTCGCCAGGCCTCCGAGTGCCACCAGCACGGCGACACCCGTGAACCAGACACTGGTGCGCGGCCTGAGCACGGTGGTCCCGGCCACCCTCGAGTTTTTCATGACTCCATGATCCCAGCACGGCTGCCGCTCGCGGCATCACAGGAGGGGCCGCGATCCTGCGGCGCCTCCATCACGAAGGAGGACCCCTCATGAGTACCCAGGTCATCGGCGGCACCGAGGACAGCGGAGCGGACCTGCCCTCCCCCCAGGGGCCCGTGCTCGAGGTCCGGAACCTCAGCGTGGACTTCGGCGTCGACAAGACATGGGTCCCGGCGGCCATCGGCCTCAACTACGAGGTGAACGCCGGGGAGGTGCTCGCGATCGTGGGGGAGTCCGGCTCCGGCAAGAGCGCGAGCTCGATGTCGTTGCTCGGTCTGCTGCCCTCCAACAGCCGCGTCACGGGCGAGGTGCTGCTCAACGGCAAGTCCGTCCTGACGATGTCCCCGGCCAGGCTGCGCCAGATCCGCGGCAATGACGTCGCCGTCATCTTCCAGGAACCCATGACGGCCCTGAACCCGGTGTACACGGTCGGCTTCCAGATCGTCGAGACGCTCCGCCTGCACAACGAGATCTCGCCCGACGAGGCGAAGCAGCGTGCGCTGCGCCTCCTGCAGATGGTCGAACTCCCGGATCCGGACAAGGCCTTCCGGTCCTACCCGCACCAGCTCTCCGGCGGCCAGCGCCAGCGTGCCATGATCGCCCAGTCGTTGTCCTGCGATCCCAAGCTCCTCATCGCCGACGAGCCCACCACGGCCCTCGATGTGACGGTGCAGGCGGAGATCCTCGACCTCATGCGCAACCTGAAGGGCCAGCTCAACAGCGCGATCGTCCTGATCACCCACGACATGGGCGTGGTCGCGGACCTCGCGGACCGCATCGCCGTGATGCGCCAGGGCCGCATCGTGGAGACCGGCACGGCGGAGCAGATCTTCACGAACCCGCAGCACGAGTACACCAGGGCGCTCCTCGCGGCGGTGCCCCACCTCGGGCAGGGGGACGGCGACGACGACGTCGACATCACCGCGGCACTCGCGGCGGCGACGCACACGGAACTGCAGACGGTCGACCAGGACGAGCTGCAGCGACGGGAGCAGGACGTGCTCGCGCAGCTCGCGCGCACGGAGCGCGAGGCCCGGCAGGGGACTGCCGGGGCGGCGCCCGTCCTCGAACTCGTCGACGTGGCCATCGAGTACCCGAAACAGGGGAGGGTGCCGGCGTTCCGCGCCGTCGAGGGGGCGAACCTGACGGTGTATCCCGGGCAGGTCATCGGCCTCGTCGGGGAGTCGGGCTCGGGGAAGACGACCATCGGCCGGGCCGCCGTCGGGCTGCTGCCCGTCGCGGAGGGGTCCATGAGGGTGGTCGGCACGGACATCTCGGGGTTCCGCCCCACCTCCAAGGAGCTCGCCAAGGTCCGCCGCCACGTCGGCATGGTGTTCCAGGACCCGTCGTCCTCGCTGAACCCGCGGCTCCCCATCGGCGAGAGCATCGGCGAGCCGATGTACCTGGCGGGGGAGGCGAAGGGCGGCGAGCTGCAGAAGCGCATCGAGGCGCTCCTCGACCAGGTGGAGCTGCCGCGCTCCTACCGCAACAGGTACCCGCACGAGCTCTCCGGCGGACAGAAGCAGCGGGTCGGGATCGCCCGGGCCCTGTCCCTCAAGCCGAAGCTGATGGTCGCTGACGAGCCGACCTCCGCCCTCGACGTCTCCGTGCAGGCGAAGGTCCTGGACCTGTTCCAGAACCTGCAGCGCGAGCTCGGCTTCGCCTGCCTCTTCGTCACCCACGACCTGGCCGTCGTCGACGTCCTCGCCGACTACATCTGCGTGATGCAGCGCGGCCGGATCGTCGAGCAGGGACCCCGGGACCAGATCCTGCGCAACCCGCAGAACCCGTACACGCAGCGGCTGCTCGCGGCGGTTCCGCTGCCCGATCCCGAGAAGCAGCGGGAACGCCGCGAGCTCCGCGCCAAGCTGCTGGCGACCACGGACTGACCGCAGGCCAGGAGCCCGCCCTGCCCCCGCAGGGCGGGCTCTTCCGTGTGTCGTGAGGACGTGGCGGTGGCCCCCGGCGCCCGATGATGTTCATCGAAGCAACAGAACGGGCATATGATTTCTCGTTGTGAGTTGGCTCTCGCTATCTGCGGGGGCCGCTGAACCGGCCAGATCCGGGCCGGAACGACCCAATCATTAGGAGGCGGAATGCGTTTCACGCGCAATTCCAAGATGCTCAGCGTCGCGGCCATCGCCGCGCTGTCCCTGAGCGCATGCGGCGGCGGAGACACCGAATCCGGCGCCGAGGGTGGCAACGCAGAAGCCGTGATCGTGGTGGACGGCTCCGAGCCCCAGAACCCGCTGATCCCCACCAGCACCAACGAGGTGGGCGGCGGGGCGATCCTCGACCTCATCTTCGCGGGCCTCGTCAGCTACGACGCCGACGGCAAGTCCCAGAACGAGATGGCGGAGTCCATCGAGACCGAGGACGCCCAGAACTACACGATCACGCTCAAGGAAGGCAAGACCTTCACCAACGGTGACCCCGTCACCGCGAGTTCCTTCGTGGATGCCTGGAACTACGGCGCCGCCGCGAAGAACGCCCAGCTCTCCAGCTACTTCTTCGAGAGCATCGAAGGCTATGCCGAGGCGAGCGCGGAGGGCTCCACCTTGGAGACCATGAGCGGCCTGAAGGTCGTCGACGACCGGACGTTCACGGTCAAGCTGTCCCAGCCGGAATCCGACTGGCAGCTGCGCCTGGGCTACAGCGCGTTCTACCCGCTGCCGGCCGCCGCGCTCGAGGACCCCGCCGCGTTCGGTGAGAACCCGATCGGCAACGGGCCCTATAAGTTCGCGTCCGAGGGTGCCTGGCAGCACAACCAGCAGATCGAGCTCGTGCCCAACGACGAGTACGAGGGCCCGCAGGCCGCCCAGAACGGGGGCGTGACGTTCAAGATCTACCAGAACGACACGACGGCCTACCAGGACCTGATCTCGGACAACCTGGACGTGCTCAAGACCATCCCGACGAGCGACATCAAGAACTTCAAGAACGATCTCGGCGAGCGGTCCATCGAGTCGCCGTACGCGGGCAACCAGACCATTGCCGTGCCGTACTACCTCCCGAACTGGGAGGGCGAGGCCGGGAAGCTGCGGCGCCAGGCGCTGTCGATGGCGATCAACCGTGACGAGATCACCGAGGTCATCTTCAACGGCGGCCGCGAACCGGCGAAGGACTTCACCGCTCCCGTCCTCGACGGCTACAGCGCGGACCTGCCGGGCAGCGAGAACCTCGAGTACAACCCGGAGGAGGCCAAGAAGCTCTGGGCCGAAGCCGAGGAAATCTCGCCCTACGACGAGTCGCAGCCCCTGACCATCGGCTACAACGCCGACAAGGGCGACCACAAGACGTGGGTCGAGGCCGTGGTGAACAACATCAAGAACAACCTCGGCATCGAGGTCGCGGGCAAGCCCTACGCCACGTTCAAGGAGGCCCGCACCGAGGCGACGGACGAGACCCTCACGGGTGCCCTGCGTGCCGGCTGGCAGGCCGACTACCCGTCCCTGTACAACTTCCTCGGACCCATCTACGCCACCGGTGCCGGGTCCAACGACGCCCGCTACAGCAACCCCGAGTTCGACCAGCAGCTGAAGGACGGACTCGCCGCGAGCTCGGTCGAGGAGGGCAACGAGGCCATGAACACGGCCCAGGAACACCTCCTGGAGGACCTCCCGGCCATCCCGCTGTGGTACCAGGTCGCCCAGGGTGGCTGGAGCAACAACGTGGACGACGTCGAGTTCGGCTGGAACGGCGTCCCGCTCTACTACGCCATCACCGGCAAGTAACCCGTAACGGTCTCGGGGTCTGCCCGGCACAGGGCAGGCCCCTTTTCCGTGCTCCAACGAAAAGGTCCGACACCTCATGAGCAACGCCCACCCGCATCCCGTCCGGATGCACGCCGCACCGGGAGGTGCGCACTGATGGTCTGGTACATCGTCCGCCGCGTCCTGCAGCTGATCCCCGTCTTCCTCGGTGCCACGCTGCTGGTGTACTTCCTCGTCTTCAGCCTCCCGGGTGACGCCACCGCCGCGATCTGCGGCGAGCGCGGCTGCACGCCCGCCGTCGTCGCCGGCCTGCGCGAGCAGTACAACCTCGACCAGCCCTTCTGGATCCAGTACCTGCTCTACCTCAAGGGCGTACTGACCTTCGACCTCGGCACCAACTTCTCCGGCCGCCCGATCGCGACGATCATCGCCGAGGTCTTCCCGACCACCGCGAAACTCGCACTCATGGCCCTGGTCATCGAAGCCGTCTTCGGCATCGTCTTCGGCCTCATCGCCGGTCTCCGCAAGGGCAGGATCTTCGATTCGTCGGTCCTCGTCGTGTCCCTGATCGTCATCGCGGTGCCCATCTTCGTGCTCGGCTTCCTGATGCAGTTCCTGATCGGCGTCAAGCTCCAGTGGACCAACCCGACCGTGAGCGGGGACGCCACGTTCACCGAGCTCCTGCTGCCGGCCGTGGTCCTGGGGCTGGTGTCCTTCGCCTACGTACTGCGCCTGACACGGACCAGCATCATCGAGAACGTCAACGCCGACTACGTGCGCACCGCCACGGCCAAGGGCCTCAGTCGCCGCCGCGTGGTCGTCGTTCACGTCCTCCGCAACTCCCTCATCCCCGTCGTGACGTTCCTCGGTGCCGACCTCGGCGCCCTCATGGGCGGCGCGATCGTGACCGAGGGGATCTTCAACGTCAACGGGGTCGGCAACACCCTGTACCGCGCCGTCCTGAACGGTGACGGAGCGATGGTCGTCTCGATCGTCACGTTCCTGATCCTCATCTTCTGCCTCGCGAACCTGCTGGTGGATCTCCTGTACGCGTGGCTGGACCCAAGGATTCGATATGCCTGAACCGACATCACCCTCCGCCGCCGGCGGGGCCATCACCGACGCCCCCGTGCGGGTGGTAAGCACCAAGACGTCCGCCTACCCGATCGAGCACTTCGTGGCCGATCCCGACGAGACGCCGGTCCGGGCCACGGACAGCACGGTCTCCGACGCCGCGCCGCGCAGCCTCTGGGGCGAGGCGTGGCGCAGCCTGCGGAAGCAGCCGCTGTTCATCATCAGCGCGCTCCTGATCCTCGCGGTCATCTTCGTGGCCCTGTTCCCCGGGCTCTTCACGAGCGAGCCGCCCAACGAGAACTGCCTGCTCGAGAACTCGGACGGCGGCCCGGCGCCGGGCCACCCGCTCGGCTTCACCGTGCAGGGCTGCGACATCCTCTCCCGCGTGGTGCACGGCACGCAGTCCTCGCTGACCGTCGGCCTGTTCGCCACGCTCGGGGTGGTCCTCATCGGTGGCCTCATCGGCGCCCTGGCGGGCTTCTTCGGTGGCTGGGTCGATGCGATCCTGGCCCGCGTGGGGGACATCTTCTTCGCGCTCCCGCTGATCCTCGGCGCCATCGTCGTCGTGCAGCTGCCCGTGTTCCAGCAGAACCGCAACGTGTGGACGCTCGTCGTCATCCTCGTGGCCTTCGGCTGGCCGCAGATCGCGCGCATCACCCGGGCGGCGGTCATCGAGGTTCGGAACGCCGATTTCGTCACTGCGGCCCGCTCGCTGGGCGTCTCGCCCCTGGGCGCGCTCGTGAAGCACGTCATTCCCAATGCGCTGGCTCCGGTCATCGTCATCGCGACGATCTCGCTCGGCACGTTCATCGTGGCGGAGTCGACGCTGTCCTTCCTCGGTATCGGGCTCCCGCCCGACGTCATGTCGTGGGGCAATGACATCTTCTCGGCGAAGCCGTCGCTGCGCAGCAACCCCATGGCGATCTTCTGGCCGGGCCTCGCCCTGTCGATCACCGTTCTGAGCTTCATCATGCTGGGCGACGCCCTGCGTGACGCTCTCGACCCGAAGGCACGCAAACGATGAGCCACACCACATACACGGGGACGCGCGACCACGCCGCCGACGAGGCGGTGCCCCGGCCGCTCCTCGAGCTCCGGGACCTCGCCATCACCTTCTCGACGTCGAACGGGGACGTCCCGGCGGTGCGCAACGCGCACCTGACCGTGATGCCCGGCGAGACCGTCGCGATCGTGGGGGAGTCGGGCTCCGGCAAGTCGACGACGGCGCTCGCCGCGATCGGCCTCCTGCCCGCCAACGGCAGGGTGTCGAACGGCAGCATCATCTTCGACGGCGAGGACATCACCCACGCCCCCGAGAAGCGCATCGTCGAGCTGCGCGGGTCCTCGATCGGGATGGTCCCCCAGGACCCGATGTCCAACCTGAACCCCGTCTGGAAGATCGGGTTCCAGGTGCGGGAGACGTTGAGGGCGAACGGGCTCCCCAGCGGTCCGCAGGACGTCGCCACGGTGCTCTCGGAGGCGGGGCTGCCCGACGCCGCGTCCCGCGCCAACCAGTACCCGCACGAGTTCTCGGGCGGTATGCGCCAGCGCGCCCTGATCGCGATCGGGCTGTCCTGCCGGCCCCGGCTGCTCATCGCCGACGAGCCGACGTCCGCCCTGGACGTCACCGTGCAGCGGCAGATCCTGGATCACCTGGACACCATGACCGAGCAGCTCGGCACCGCCGTGCTGCTCATCACCCATGATCTCGGCCTCGCCGCCGAGCGTGCGCACAAGGTCATCGTGATGTACAAGGGACGGGTCGTCGAGGCCGGCCCGGCCCTCGAGCTGCTCACCAACCCCCGCCACCCCTACACGCAGAAGCTCGTGGCGTCCGCGCCGTCGATCGCCTCGCGCCGGATCGCGTCCGCGAAGAAAGCCGGCATCGAGACGGACGACCTGCTGGCCCCCGTGACGCAGGACGGAGCCGTCCGGGACCGGGTGATCGAGGTCGAGGACCTGACGAAGGTCTTCAAGATCCGCGGCAACTGGGGCAAGTCCACCGAGTTCACCGCGGTGGACAAGGTGTCCTTCTCCATCGCCCGCGGGACCACCACTGCCGTGGTGGGGGAGTCGGGGTCGGGGAAGTCGACCGTCGCGAAGATGGTCCTGGGCCTGGAGGGCGCGACGTCCGGCAGCATCCGGTTCGACGGCACGGACATCACCACGCTCGGTCGCAGGGAGATGTTCGACTTCCGCCGCCGTGTGCAGCCGATCTTCCAGGATCCCTACGGCTCGCTCGACCCGATGTACAACATCTACCGGACCATCGAGGAGCCGTTGCGCGTCCACGGCGTGGGGGACGCCAGGGGCAGGGAGAAGAAGGTGCGCGAGCTGCTCGACCAGGTGGCGCTGCCGTCCACGATGATGCAGCGCTTCCCCAACGAGCTCTCGGGCGGGCAGCGGCAGCGCGTCGCCATCGCCCGCGCCCTGGCCCTCGACCCCGAGGTGGTCATCTGCGACGAGGCCGTCTCGGCGCTCGACGTGCTGGTCCAGGCGCAGATCCTGAACCTGCTCACCGATCTGCAGTCGGAGCTCGGCCTGAGCTACCTGTTCATCACTCACGACCTCGCGGTGGTCCGGCAGATCGCCGACCACGTGGCCGTCATGGAGAAGGGCAGGGTCGTGGAGCAGGGCACCACCGACGAGGTGTTCGACAACCCCCGGACCGCCTACACGCAGGCCCTGCTCGCGGCGATCCCCGGGGCCGGGCTGGTGCTGCCTCCAGAGGTGGCCTGAGCCGGGGCAGCGGCCACGTGCCCTGACCCGTCGGCCGGGCGAGGTCGAGCAGGCGGTCCCCGGTCCGGGGGCCGCCTGCTGCCCGGGGGAGGTGAGACCCGTCACCGGGATAACGATGCGCGTACGATTCGCGGCCGTGTCCCACGCGGGGTGCGCACGCGCGCCATCGCCGTCCTCACGCCGATCTTCAGGGGTGACGACGGCGGAGTGTACGGCGTCGGAGCGGCTTCCGGTCTCCCGACTTTCGCCTCTTGACGGGGAGATCCTCTGTAGGCTTGGTAGTTGCCCTGTGACACCGCGCTACTGCGTCGCGTCACGTCGCATCATCCAAGGAGACGATTCATGAGTATCAAACCCCCGGAACAGGCCGCGGCCGTTCCGCCCGCGCCGCAGGACACGGCGGGGAGAACGAGCACGGGACAAAGAGCGCGATTGGCCCTGCCGGTGTTCGTGCCGGCCGCGGTCCTGATCATGGTTTTCGTCGCGTTCGCCCTCGTTTCCCCGGACACCGCGGCCACCGTGTTCGCGGGCCTCCAGGAGAACGTGATCGGTGCCTTCGGCTGGTACTACGTGGCCATCGTGGCCTTCTTCGTCGTGTTCTCGCTGTGGGTGGGGTTCAGCCGCTACGGTGACATCCGCCTCGGCAAGGACGACGACAAGCCCGAGTTCTCCGTCATGTCCTGGTTCGCCCTGCTCTTCGCCGCAGGTATGGGCATCGGGCTCGTGTTCTGGGGGGTGGCCGAACCGCTCAACCACTTCGCCAGTCCGCGCCCGGGCGTCACCGGCACGGATCTCCAGGTCGGCCAGCAGGCCATCACCCAGACCTTCCTGCACTGGGGGCTGCACGCCTGGAGCATCTACGTCGTCGTCGGTCTCTCGATCGCCTACGCCGTGCACCGCCGCGGCCGCCCGATCTCCATCCGCTGGACGCTCGAACCCCTGCTGGGCGACCGCGTCAAGGGCGCCTGGGGCCACGCCATCGACGTCGTCGCCCTCGTCGGCACGCTGTTCGGTGTCGCCACCTCGCTCGGCCTCGGTGTCCTCCAGATCTCCTCGGGCCTCGACAGCGCCGGCATCCTCGCCGCCACGGAAGCCACGCAGGTCGGCCTGATCCTCTGCATCACCGCGCTGACCATCGTGTCCGTGATCTCCGGCGTGGGCAAGGGGATGAAGTGGCTGTCGAACATCAACCTCGTCCTCGCCGGGCTGCTCCTGCTCGTGGTGCTCTTCGCGGGCCCCACGCTCTTCCTCCTGCGCGAGTTCGTCCAGTCCATCGGCAACTACCTGCAGAACGTCGTCGGCCTGACCTTCAACACGCTGGCCTTCTCCGGTGCGGAGGGTGAGGCCTGGCAGGCGGCCTGGACCACGTTCTACTGGGGCTGGTGGATGTCGTGGGCCCCGTTCGTGGGCATCTTCATCGCCCGGATCTCGAAGGGGCGCACGGTCCGCGAATTCGTGGCCGGTGTCCTCCTCGTCCCCACCACGCTGGGCTTCCTGTGGTTCTCCGTGCTCGGCGGCTCCGCCATCTACCGCGAGATCTTCGGCCAGGGCGGCCTGATCGCCGAGGACGGCACCGTGGACACCGAGAACGCCCTGTTCGGGCTGCTGAGTGGACTGCCGGGCGGTCCCGCGCTGGTCATCGGGGCCATCCTCCTGATCGCCATCTTCTTCATCACCTCCGCCGATTCGGGCGCCCTCGTGATGAGCATGATCTCCACGGGCGGCGACCCGAATCCGAGGAACTGGATCCGGGTGTTCTGGGCGGTGCTCGCAGCGGCCGTCGCCATCTCCCTGCTCCTGGTCGGCGACACCGGCCTGAGCTCCATCCAGACCGCGGCGATCCTCACGGCGCTCCCCTTCAGCCTCGTGATGCTCGCCATGTGCGTCTCCACGGCGAAGGCGTTCCACGGCGAGCACCGGGCCTGGCAGGCCACCCAGCGCAGGCTGGCCGCGACCGCCATGGCGGACCGCGTGACCGACCAGGTCAACGAGTCGATGTCCGACCAGGTGGAGCGGCAGGTCCAGGAGCACCTCGCCGACCACGCGTCGGACACCCCGTCGGAGGGCGCCGCGGTCCCCGGTCAGCGTGCTGACGGCAAGGCGGGCACCCGCTTCCGGCGGCCCGCCCGACCGTAGGCACACCCCCGCGATCCACGCACGACGGCGGCGGTCCTCCCTTCGGGGAGGGCCGCCGCCGTCGTCGTCCCGGACCCTCCGTCGGGACCGGCCGACATCGTGCATTAGGTCTGTTTTTGCCGTGTCCCCTAGACTGGTAAGAGGGCGTGCATTGCAGCCGCCGTCATTTTCCCCGCAGTAGATACCGAATTGAGTAATAACGCATGTCTGAAACCACAGGCAACACCGCTGTTCGCAGCGACCTCCGCAACGTAGCCATCGTGGCCCACGTTGACCACGGAAAGACCACGCTGGTCGACGCCATGCTGAAGCAGACCAACTCGTTCGCTGCACACGGCGACGTCGCCGATCGCGTCATGGACTCCGGCGACCTCGAGCGCGAGAAGGGCATCACCATCCTCGCGAAGAACACCACGGTGTTCTACGACGGCCCCTCGGCCAACGGCGAGACCATCACCATCAACGTCATCGACACCCCGGGCCACGCCGACTTCGGCGGCGAGGTGGAGCGCGGCCTCTCCATGGTCGACGGCGTCGTCCTCCTCGTCGACGCGTCCGAGGGCCCCCTGCCCCAGACGCGCTTCGTGCTCCGCAAGGCCCTCGCGGCGAAGCTCCCCGTGATCCTGCTGGTCAACAAGACCGACCGCCCCGACTCCCGCATCGAGGAGGTCGTCAGCGAATCGATGGACCTCCTCCTCGGCCTCGCGTCCGACCTCGCCGACGAGGTCCCCGACCTCGACCTCGACTCGATCCTCAACGTGCCCGTCGTCTACGCGGCGGCCCGCGTCGGTGCCGCCTCCGTCGAGCAGCCGGCCGATGGCACCGCGCCGGCCAACGACAACCTGGAACCGCTGTTCAAGACGATCATCGACCACATCCCGGCGCCCCGCTACAACCCCGACGGCGTCCTGCAGGCCCACGTCACCAACCTCGACGCCTCGCCGTTCCTCGGCCGCCTCGCGCTGCTGCGCATCTTCAACGGCACGCTGCGCAAGGGCCAGCAGGTCGCCTGGGCCCGCCAGAACGGTGAGCTCAAGACCGTCAAGATCACCGAGCTCCTCGCCACCAAGGCGCTGGACCGCGTGCCCACCGACTCGGCCGGACCCGGCGAGATCGTCGCCGTCGCCGGCATCGAGGGCATCACCATCGGCGAGACGCTCACCGACGTCGACAACCCCCAGCCCCTGCCGCTGATCACCGTCGACGACCCCGCGATCTCCGTCACCATCGGCATCAACACCTCGCCGCTCGCCGGCAAGGTCAAGGGCGCCAAGGTCACCGCACGCCAGGTCAAGGACCGCCTCGACAAGGAGCTCATCGGCAACGTCTCGCTCCGCGTCCTCCCCACGGCCCGCCCCGACGCGTGGGAGGTCCAGGGCCGCGGCGAGCTCGCGCTCGCCATCTTGGTGGAGCAGATGCGCCGCGAGGGCTTCGAGCTCACGGTCGGCAAGCCGCAGGTGGTCACGAAGACCATCGACGGCAAGATCCACGAGCCGATGGAGCACATGACCATCGACGTCCCCGAGGAGTACCTCGGCGGGGTCACGCAGCTCATGGCCGCCCGCAAGGGCCGCATGACCAACATGGCCAACCACGGCACCGGATGGGTGCGCATGGAGTTCATCGTCCCCGCCCGCGGCCTGATCGGCTTCCGCACCCGCTTCCTGACCGACACCCGCGGCGCCGGCATCGCCGCATCGATCTCCGAGGGCTACGAGCCGTGGGCCGGTGACATCGAATACCGCACCAACGGCTCGATGATCGCCGACCGCTCCGGCGTCGTCACCCCGTTCGCGATGATCAACCTGCAGGAACGCGGCTCCTTCTTCGTGCAGCCCACCTCCGAGGTGTACGAAGGCATGATCGTCGGCGAGAACTCGCGCGCCGACGACATGGACGTCAACATCACGAAGGAGAAGAAGCTCACCAACATGCGTGCGGCCTCCTCCGACACCTTCGAGAACCTGACCCCTCCGCGCAACCTCACGCTCGAGGAGTCCCTCGAGTTCGCCCGCGAGGACGAGTGCGTCGAGGTGACGCCGGAGTCCATCCGCATCCGCAAGGTCATCCTCGACGCCAACGAGCGCCTGCGCGCCTCGCGTTCGCGCGCCCGGGCCTAGTCCCCGACGGAGCCGTCAGCACCATGACCCACGACGACGCCGGTCCTTCCCGGCAGGGGAAGGACCGGCGTCGTCGTGGGTCATGGTGCTGACGGCTCCGTCGGGTGCGCGGTGCGCGTAGTCCTCGATGACCGACCGGATGCGCCCCATCATCTCGGCACGGTGTTCGTCGTTGAGCCGGACCCCGACGCGCCAGA
>NZ_JBPKBO010000012.1:0-1728 GCF_051172775.1 Arthrobacter sp. Ld5 | reverse complement strand
TTCGAAACCAGCCAAAAAAACCAGCCACCACACGGGGTGCGGCAACCAGCAAATTCAACCAATCAAAAAACAATCGGTATCAACAAACTTGGCACACTATTGAGTTCTCAAACAACAGGAACAACCGGCACCACACACGACCAAACCGTCATGTCCTCGCTCCGGAGCAACTTTTCAAGCTTACCCGCACCGACCCCGTAACCGCAAATCCGCTCGGTCCTGGCTGGTTGTCACACCTGCACAGCGACCCTCGAACAGAAACGCCCTACGAGGACACCGGAAGAAGCGGAAGAGTGCACGTGGATCACGCGCTCGCGCCGCTTCATTCGGTTGGGGGTTCGTCGCCCTCACCGGGGCAACTCCATAACTATACGGCCGGCCTGCGCGCTCTGCCAAATCGTCGCTCCGCCCCGCAGCAGGGTCTGTCCCCCACGACGGGTCGCCGCGGATGCTCGCCACCGTGGCGGGGTCGCACTGTAGGGTGGCGGCGTGATCGTTCCTGATATCTCCCAGAACGCCGTCGCGGTTGCGGACCATTACGACGAGCTCGATCCGATCTACCGCTCGGTGTGGGGCGAGCACGTCCATCACGGACTATGGACCACCGGGCGCGAGACGCCCGCCGAGGCCGTCGAGGCGCTCGTGGACACAGTCGGCGACCGCCTTCACCTCGAACCCGATGACGCCTGCGTGGACATCGGCTGCGGTTACGGCTCCACCGCCAGGAGGCTGGTTGCGACACGCAAGGTCCGCGTCACAGGGTTCACCCTGTCCGCCGGGCAGGCCGACTACGCGGCCGCGCACGCCGATCCCCACGTGGACGTCCGCCTCCGCAACTGGCTCGTGAACGGCCTGGCGGAGGGATCCGCCGATGCTGCGTGGTCCATCGAGTCCAGTGAACACATGGTCGACAAGCCCGGGTTCTTCGCCGAGGCACACCGCGTACTGTCGCCCGGCGGCCGGCTCGTGGTCTGCGTCTGGCTCGCCGACGCGAACGCCGGCGGCTGGCAGGTCCGACACCTGCTCGAGCCGATCTGCCGTGAAGGGCGCCTGCCGTCGATGGGCACGCGCGAGGAATACGAAGCGATGGCGGTGGCCGCAGGTTTCGAGGTCACCGACTACGAGGACGTCAGCAGCCGCGTCGCCCGTACGTGGACGATCTGCGCCCGTCGCCTCGGACGGGCGCTGCTCGTCGATCGCGACACCCGCCGACTCGCCCTCCGGGCACGTAACCGCATCTTCGGGCTGAGCATGCTCCGCCTCATCCTGGCCTACCGGACCGGCGCGATGCACTACGGCATCTTCACCCTCTCCAAGCCCGGCGAGGGCCCGGCGCGATCCGGGGCAGGCGACCAGTCGTAACAAGGCGCCGGTCCGATCGCGGGTACTCCCCGCTCACTCCTGGCCGCGGACAACACGACGGCGGTGTTGACACCGACGAAGCCTGAGGCGGCGAGGATCTCGGGAGCCGGCACATCGCATTCCTCCCACCTGCACGTCGGCGGTACGACCTTGAGAGGCCAGGGACGTGACGCAGTGCCTCGACCGCGTCCCTGCTGGGGTGGGTGGGGTGGTGGTTAACGGGAAAGACCCCACCGGGGGGTGGGGTCTTTCCGTTGAATGGTTGTCCGGCGGTGTCCTACTCTCCCACACTCTCTCGGGTGCAGTACCATCGGCGCTGTGGGTCTTAGCTTCCGGGTTCGGAATGGGACCGGGCGTTTCCCCCAC
>NZ_JBPKBO010000011.1:0-1854 GCF_051172775.1 Arthrobacter sp. Ld5 | reverse complement strand
GCGCATGAAGGCGGCCCAGGAGGGGGCTGCGATGAGGGAGCCGTCGACTTCGGGGTAGATCTTGCCGCCGATCCTCAGGCCGCTGAGGGAGGTGTTGCCTTCCTTCCAGTTCCCGATCCAGCTCGCGGTGACCATGCCGGAGTTGTAACCGATGAACCAGGTCTGTGACCGCTGGTCGTTGGTTCCGGTCTTGCCGGCCATAGGGATCTCCCCGTAGTCGAGCAGCTGACCCGATCCGGTCTTCATGACTTCCTGGGTGGCGTAGTTGACGCCGCGGGCGACCGTCTCCGGGAGAGCCCGGTGGCAGTCGGTGCCGGGAACGGGGTAGCTCGTGCCGTCGGCGGCGGTGACCTCGGTCAGGGCCCGCGGCTGGCAGACGGTGCCTTCGGCGGCGAAGCCGGCGTAGGCGGTGGCCATGGACAGGGGTGCGACGTCCTGCACTCCTCCGATGAGACCGGGGGCCAGGACGTCGAGCCGTTCCGGTTCGCCGTCGTCGCTCTTGCCGTCATGGATGCCCATGTCGTAGGCGGTCTCGAAGATCTTGCACATGTCGAGTTGTCGGGCGGTTTCCAGGGTGGTGGTGTTGTAGGACTGGGCGAGGCCGCGGAGGACGGTGTAGGTGCCGTAGTTGGTGTCTCCGTAGTTCTGGGGCGTGTAGCCCATGCCCTGCGGTGTCCGGACGGTGTAGGAGCCGCCGGGGAGGCAGCTCGCCGGCCATTCATCGCCCTCGGGGTAGGTGCGTTTGCGGCCGTCGATGGGCGTGTTCAGGGACCCTCCGGCCTCGATCCAGGCAGCGAGGGTGAAGGGTTTGAACGTCGATCCGGGCTGGAAGCCTCCCACGCCGCCGAGGCTCTTGGCCGGATCGCCGCCCTGGTGCTGGTCGACGTTGAAGTTCAGCACGGAGTCGCCGGGCGCATCCCCCGGCCGGTAGCGGGTGTTCTGCGCCATGGCCAGGATGTCGCCGGTGCCCGGCTCGAGGCTGACCATGGAGTGGCCCACCGCCGGGTCGGTGGTGTCCGGGTCGGCGGTGTCGTTCACGGCGGTCCGCGCCGCCTCCTGTACCCGGGAATCCAGCGTGGTCCTGATCGTCAGGCCGGAGCGGTACAGCACGTCCTTGCGCTCTTCCCGGGTCTCACCATAGGCGGGGTCATTCAGGATCAGGTGCGTGACGTAGTCGCAGAAATACGGTGCCTGCGCGGCGCCGGCGCAGCCGTTGAGGGTCGGCGTGATGTTCAGCCCGAGGTCGGTGGCGACGGCGTCGTCGTGCTCCTGCTGGGTGATTGTCCCGTGGGTGAGCATCGCGTCGATCACGAGGTTCCGGCGTTGCAGCGCCCGCTCGGGGTGCTCGATGGGGTTGTAGAACGTGGGTCCGTTGACCAGCCCGGCGAGCAGAGCACCCTGCGGGATGGTGAGGTCCTTGGCGTCGACGTCGAAAAAGTAGCGGGCAGCGGCCTGGACGCCGTACACGGTCCCGCTGAACGGGACGATGTTCAGGTACCCGGCGAGGATCTCGTCCTTGGTCAGCTCCTTCTCGACGGCGATGGCGAGTTTCATCTCGCGGAGTTTGTCGCCGACCGTCTTGTTGCCGCTGAAGATCGCCTGCTCGCCGTCGCGCAGGGCGGAGTCGATCAGGACGTTGGTGACGAATTGCTGGGTGATGGTCGAGGCGCCGCGCGTGGAGTCGCTGGTGAGATTGCTGGCGATGGCACCCATGATGCCCTCGAGGTCCACGCCGCCGTGCTCGTAGAAGCGGTAGTCCTCGATGGAGACCAGGGCGTCCTGCATGTCCTGGGATACCTGGTCGAGGGGGACCGGTTGCCGGTTCTCCTCGTACAGGGTCGCGATGAGCGACCC
>NZ_JBPKBO010000010.1:0-1073 GCF_051172775.1 Arthrobacter sp. Ld5 | reverse complement strand
TGTACTGAGCCGTCAGGTTGGTGACACTCGGGTGATGGGTGTGGTTCCGATGCCGGTGTGGATACGTTCAGTGTTGTAGTGCTCGAGCCAGGGTGCAAGGGCGGCTTGACGGTGAGCGCTGCTGGTGAACACCTGGCGGTAGGCCCATTCGGTTTGCAGGGTGCGGTTGAAGCGCTCGGCTTTGCCGTTGGTCCAGGGGCAG
The DNA here is from genome assembly GCF_051172775.1 of Arthrobacter sp. Ld5. Taxonomy (NCBI): domain Bacteria; kingdom Bacillati; phylum Actinomycetota; class Actinomycetes; order Micrococcales; family Micrococcaceae; genus Arthrobacter; species Arthrobacter sp. Ld5. Next base: position 871 of record NZ_JBPKBO010000010.1, on the reverse strand, counting down.
TGCGGTCTGATGAATCGTTGAACGGCGCCGAGATCCGCGACGGCCTGCTTGAAGGCCGCGGAGTTGCGGTAGGCGAACGCGTTGTCGGTGATGACGCGTTCGATCCGGTCGATGCCATGAGTGTTGAGGTACGCGGCGGCGCGGGTCAGGAACCCGGCCGCGGTGAGGCCCTTCTCATCGGGCAGGACCTCCGCGTAGCCCAGCCGGGTGTGGTCATCGATGGCGACGTGCACGAAGTCGTAGCCGATGCCCCGGCTCCTGACCTGTTCGGAGCGGCCGTGGGCGCGCCAGCCGCCTCCGTCGGGGATTCGTCCGAGTTTCTTCACATCCAGGTGCACCAGGTCCCCGGGCCGATCGCGCTCGTACCGGGTCGACGTCGCCCGGGAGGCACGGATCGGGGTCCCGGTCAGCGGGTCGCAGTCCGCCAGTCGCGGCACATGGTGGCGGTGCAGGATCCGGGTCACGGTCCGCGCCGGGACCCCGGTGGCCGCCGCGATGCGTAAGGGCCCGAACCGCAACCGGTGCCGGGCGTCCAGGACGGCCTGTTCCCGGTCCGGGCTGGTCCGTCCGGGTGAATGCAGGGGTCGGCTCGAGCGGTCCTGCAAGCCGGCGGGGCCTTCAAGGTGGAACCGTCGCACCCACCGGTACGCGGTCTGCCGGGACACGCCGAGCTCCGCGGCGATATGCGCGACCGGCCGGCCCGCGGCGACCCGATCAACAAGCAGTCGCCTTCCATGAACGGTCAGGCGGGCGTTAACGTGAGACACGAGGACCTCCGAGCACGAAGTGTGGGAACTAGACAGCTCCACTTAGCCCGGAGGTCCTCCTCCATTTCAAGACCCCCGCGTCAACAACGTCCCAGCCCAGTACA
>NZ_JBPKBO010000009.1:0-1258 GCF_051172775.1 Arthrobacter sp. Ld5 | reverse complement strand
CTGGTTGGGTTCCCGGGTAGGAGTCCAGTGGTTGTGTGAGTTTCGCATCCGATAATGGGTGCAGGAGGAGATTCACGAATCATGGCACGTAGACATACCCCGGAGCAGGTCATCGCGAAGGTCCGGCAGGGCCAGAAGATGCTCAATGACGGACGCCCGATGATCGAGGTCGTCAAGGAACTCCAGGTCACCGAGGCAACCTGGTACCGGTGGCTGAACCAGTACGGGTCCGAGAAGAACGCCGAGGCCTCGAAGCGAACCAAAGAACTGGAGAAAGAGAACGCCCGACTCAAGCGCCTGCTGGCGGAGAAGGAACTGGCCATCGACATCCTGAGCGAGGTGGCCAAGGGAAAATTCTGAGCCCCGAACCCCGCCGCCGTGCCGTGCGCATGGCGCAGGAGAAGTTCGGGGCGTCCGAACGCTTTGCCTGCAGGGTGCTGGGCCAGAACCGGTCCGCGCTACGCAAGGGTCGCCCGGAGATCAGCTTCGAGGAAGCCCAGTTGCGCGCGGACTTGCGGGCGGTCGCGGTCAAGCATCCGGCGTGGGGGTGGCGGAAGGCCCGCTGGCACCTGCTCGCCCAGCCACGCTGGGACGGGGCGGTGTTGAACACCAAGCGGATCCGCCGGCTCTGGCGCCTCGAGGGACTGACCTGCAAGCCCAGGGCCCGGAAGAAACGCCGGACCGGGCCCGGTGCCGGGGAGCAGAAGCGCCTCACCGCCCAGTACCCGATGCACGTGGTCAGCTTCGACTTCCAGTCCGACGTGACCTCCTGCGGCCGGCACATCCGGTTCTTCAACGTCATCGATGAATACACACGAACAGCCTTGGCGATCATCCCGCGCCGGTCCTTCACCGCCGCCGATGTCATCGCCACGCTGGAGGACGTCATCGCCGAAACAGGGATCACCCCGACCTACGTGCGCTCCGACAACGGACCCGAATTCACCGCCGCGGCGCTGACCGCCTGGTGCAACACGGCGGGCGTGGAGACCGCGTTCATCGACCCCGGATCACCGTGGCAGAACGGGTTCGCGGAGTCCTTCAACGCCCAATTCAGAAGGGAACAACTCATTGGAGAGATCATGGACACTATGGCCGAAGCCCGCTACCTCGCGGCGGAATGGAAAGACATCTACAATCATGAACGGCCCCACGGCTCCCTCGACGGAATGACACCCTCGACATACTGGAAACGCTGGACCGCAGAGAACCAATTAGCTATCGCATAGCAACTGGACTGCTAACGGGGACCCAATCA
>NZ_JBPKBO010000008.1:0-1095 GCF_051172775.1 Arthrobacter sp. Ld5 | reverse complement strand
CTTGGTGTCATAGCGTCGTAGCAACAACATAACTGGATAGAGGGAGTTGCCTGGTGGGGCGCAGAGCATTGACGTTCTCGGATCGGGCGGACATCGCGGTTGGGATCCGAGCGGGTCATTCCGACCGGCGGATCGGAGCCGACATCGGGCGGGATCACACGGTGGTGTGGCGGGAACGGCGCAGGAACACGACGAGAACCCGCGGCTATAAGCCGGTGACCGCTGACTGCAGGGCCGAGGACCGTCGGAAGCGCCCGCAGGTCCGCAAGATCGACGCTGATCAGGTCCTCCTGGCCCGGGTGAAAGCGGACCTCCGAGGCTCCCGGACACCGCGGCAGGTCGCGGGTCGTTTGCGTTTGGAGGCCGCGGACTCCAGCGTGGGACGCATGGTCAAATCTCCCGACGCGCAGGGCCGCACCGTCTCACACGAAGCGATCTACCGGTGGATCTACGCGATGCCCAAGGGCGAACTCGCCCGCGAGGGCATCCTGCTGCAGTCCAAGCAGACCACCCGGAAACGCCGCAAACCCCTGGGTGAGCGCACCGGTGGCCGGATCGTGGGCATGGTCAGCATCGATGACCGCCCGGACACTGCCGCGGACCGGCGGATACCGGGCTCCTGGGAAGGAGACCTCGTGGTCGGTAAGGCCGGCAGGAGTGCGGTCGCAACCCTGGTGGAGCGCTCGAGCCGGTTCCTGATCATGCTGGGCCTGCCCGAGGGCAAAAAGGCCGCGGGTCTGGCCGATGTGCTCATCGACCGGGTGAACGACCTGCCGGCGCTGATGCGCGGATCCCTGACCTGGGACCAAGGCACCGAAATGGCCCGCCACGCCCAACTCACCGTCGCCACCGATCTGCCGGTCTACTTCGCCCACCCCCACTCGCCGTGGGAGCGCGGCACGAACGAGAACACCAACAGGCTGATCCGCGAATACCTACCCAAAGGCGTCGAGATCACCAGCCACCAGCCCTACCTCGACGCCATCGCCGACGAACTCAACGACCGACCGAGAGCCACCCTGGGCTACCTCACACCCCGGGAAGTCTTCACCCGACTACTCACCGACAATGTTGCTTCCACCGGTTGACAACAAG
>NZ_JBPKBO010000007.1:0-3189 GCF_051172775.1 Arthrobacter sp. Ld5 | reverse complement strand
GCGCCACTCGGCTTCGCTTTCCCTCGCCGTTGTGTTCACAGCTTATTTCACTTTCTTTTCCCCTGTCAAATCCCCCCGCCGTGGCCTACACCACGAACAAAAGAAATACGACAAAGAACAAACCCACCACAAATAACAGCCGAATTCGCCACCAAAAAAACAGCGCACGAACCAACCACAAGAATTTGAAGGGGATGGTCACCCTCACCGGGGCAACTCAGAAAACACTACACCCCCCACGCCCCCCGAGCAAACCAGCACGAGTGTCGGATGGGCCACGGCGTTGGTCCCGGAGCGCGGAGCAGGCCGGCTACCGCAGTCCGAACGCAGCTTCTGTCGGCCCCCGCGGTGTGGAAGCCCGAGACAGAGTCGGGGACGTGGCAGCCTGGGCCTGAGCCACCAGGTCCCGGCTCGCACGAAGCGCCACCGCAGCCGCCCCTCCTGCTCCGGGTCTCCGGCCCGAGGCTCACGTCACAGCGCGCACAGGTCCGGGCACTCGAACGCTCACTCCGCTGCCGCCACCCCCTCTGCAAGGCTTCCAACCCCGAGGCTCACCTGACAGCGCGCACAGGTCCGGGTTCGCACGAAACTCCGCCACCACCCCCTCTGCATGGGACCCCCACCCCGAGACTCACCTCACAGCGCGCACAGGTCCGGGCTCACACGAAGGGCCGCCGTAGCCGCCCCTTCTGCACAAGGCCCCCAACCCCGAGGCTCACCTGACAGCGCGCACAGGTCCGGGCTCGCACGAACGCTCATCCGCCGCTGCCCCTCATACACGAGACCCCCATCCCGAGGCACACCTCACAACACATACGAATCCAGGCTCGAACTCGAGCCCTCGTTCGGCGCAGGTACCGCCGAATCGCTCGATGGCGGGGAGGGCGACGTGCCGGGGCTTCTGGAAGATCCCGCTGGGATGCCCCGACCGCACTCCCTATCTACGGCGCCAGGCGACCATCAGGGCCCGTCCGTCGAATCCCCTGACCCTGCCCGGCACGTACGAGGCGGGCTGCACCGTGGCTGTCCGCTGTCGATGCTCCCGTGGTGCCCTTCCTGGATCTCGCACCATGTGTGCCGGCCCCGCGGCCGATCCCCCGCGAGCTCGACCAGGAGGCCGTTATGAACGCGGTCCGGCGTACTATCGCTACCGGCGTGCCCCCGTTCCGGGACTCAGAACTCGCCGGGTGCTGTCGCGGTCCTCAGGAGGGGTGAACCAGCCAGATGTTCCGGTCCTTCCTGGCCGGCTTGCTGCCGCTCACCGCGGAGCCCGGACCGGCCCCCTGCGCATGCCGTCCGATCGATGCTCTGTCCCGCCGCCCCACCTGGTTCGAACGTCTCCAGAAGACCCCTGAACCGCCACGAGCGGCGGGACCCGCCCTTGGCCGAACGCAGAAAGCGGCACCCCGGGAGGGCGCCGTCGTCCGGCCGCCGGAGAGCCCGCGAGGACCGTGTCGGTCCGTGGGCCCCGCCCTGACGAATCGGGTTAACGCCACGCAGGCAGAAGCAGCCTCGAAGTACGCATGGCACCGGGCGAAGTCTGGTCCGCATCGACTAGTCGTAGTAGACAAGGTGCATGGGCAGGAAAACGGGAGTGGCACCGCAATTGGCCGAAGCTTTGGGAATCGTCCTGGGCACCGAAGAAATTCCACTGAGGCTCCGGGCATGGGACGGATCAGAAGCAGGGCCCCCTGATGCCCCGGTCATCGAATTCCGTTCCCGACGAGGACTACGGCGAATGCTCTGGTCGCCGAATCAGCTCGGGTTGAGTCGTGCGTACGTGGCCGGTGATATCGATGCGGCCGGCGATCTCTTCGAAAGCTTCGCGGCACTCAGTTCCGTGGGGAAATTCGCGGAGCTCAAGGCTTTTCGTCCTCCGACGATCGGTGAGCGGATAAAACTGGTCCGGACCGCCGTTCGGGTCGGAGCACTGGGATTTCCGCCCAAGCCCCCGCCCGAGGAGATGAACGTTGCCCGCGTGGGGCGGAAACACTCCAAGGAGCGTGATGCTGCGGCGATCTCGCACCATTACGACGTCGGCAACGAGTTCTATGCGCTCGTCCTCGGGCCGTCGATGGTCTACTCCTGTGCTGTCTGGGAGGACCCGGGCACCGGTCTCGATGCGGCTCAGGAGGCGAAGCTCGACCTCGTGTGTCGCAAGCTCGGTCTTCGTCCCGGTATGCGAGTCCTGGATGTGGGCTGCGGGTGGGGCAGTTTCGCGCTGCACGCGGCAGGCAACTACGGGGTCGACGTCGTCGGCGTCACCCTCTCGAAAGAGCAGGCCGAACTCGCGCGACAGCGCGTCTCCGACGCCGGTCTCTCGGAGCATGTCCAGATCAGGGTTCAGGACTACCGCGATGTTCACGACGGCCCCTTCGACGCCATCAGCTCGATCGGCATGGCCGAACACGTCGGCAGGGCCGAGATCCGCAACTATGCGTCCCACCTGAACAGCCTGCTGAGCCCGGGAGGGCGCCTCCTCAACCATGCGATCTCGTGGAACGCGGGCGAGATGCCCCCGGATCCGGACTCCTTCATCCCCCGCTACGTCTTCCCTGACGGCGAGATGCTCAGCCTCAACGTCATGATCGAGGCCCTCGAATCAGCGGGACTGGAAGTGCTCGACGTCGAAGCGCTGCGCCGGCACTACGGACTGACGCTCCGGGCCTGGGTGGACAACCTCGAGAAGAACTGGGACGAGGCGGTCCGTCGTACAAGCGACGGCCGGGCCCGCGTGTGGCGGCTGTACATGGCGTCGAGCGCACTCGGCTTCGAACGGGGCCTCAACGGCGTGAATCAGGTACTGGTGCAGCGCCCCGGAGGCTCCGAGCCGCCCTTGCGGCGACGAGAGTGGATGTAGACGGGCCGAGACCTCGTGCCGATGGCCTGGGCCCTGTTCCAGCGGTACGGGCCGGAGCGGACTGCCGGCCGCATGCTCAGCCCCGGCCCGGCGAGCTGGGGCGGCCGACTGGGGTGGACGCCTCGGTGGGGCCGGCGTCGCGGTCCCCGCACGGGTGTTTGGCCGGTGGTGGGGTGGTGGTTAACGGGAAAGACCCCACCGTGGTGGGGTCTTTCCGTTGAATGGTTGTCCGGCGGTGTCCTACTCTCCCACACTCTCTCGGGTGCAGTACCATCGGCGCTGTGGGTCTTAGCTTCCGGGTTCGGAATGGGACCGGGCGTTTCCCCCAC
>NZ_JBPKBO010000006.1:0-110060 GCF_051172775.1 Arthrobacter sp. Ld5 | reverse complement strand
CACCAGCAGCGCTCACCGTCAAGCCGCCCTTGCACCCTGGCTCGAGCACTACAACACTGAACGTATCCACACCGGCATCGGAACCACACCCATCACCCGAGTGTCACCAACCTGACGGCTCAGTACATCTAGGAGCGCAAGCAGCCGGACGGAAACGGCGCGGCAGCAATGAGATGCCGTCCGGGCGGCGCCGGTCGGTAGGCTGGGGAGGTGGAAACGTTCAGCACCCAGAGCACCCCTGCCTCACGGGCCGGGGCAGTCCTCGACACACTGCTCGATGAGCTGACCGGTATCCGGCGGGACATCCACCGCCACCCCGAGCTCTCGTTCAAGGAACACCGCACCACCGACCTGCTCGTCGCCCGGCTCCGGCAGGCGGGGCTCGCCCCGCAGCGGCTGGCAGGCACCGGCGTCGTCGTCGACATCGGCCAGGGGCCGCTGCGCCTCGGCCTGCGGGCGGACATCGACGCCCTGCCGATCATCGAGGAGACGGGCCTGCCGTACGCGTCGGCGTCGACCGGCGTCACGCACGCCTGCGGCCACGACATCCACACGACGGTGATGCTGGGCGTCGCACTCGTCCTCGCCGGCCTCGATCGCGAGCAGCCCCTGCCCGGCACGGTACGGATCATCTTCCAGCCCGCCGAGGAGATGATGCCCGGCGGGGCGCTCGAGGTGATCGCCCAGGGCGCCCTCACCGGCCTGCCCCGGATCCTCGCGCTGCACTGCGACCCGCGGATCGACGTCGGCCTGGTCGGTACGCGCATCGGCGCCATCACGTCGGCGTCGGACACCATCCGCGTCGAGCTCAGCGGACGCGGCGGCCACACCTCACGCCCGCACCTCACCGAGGACCTCGTGTTCGCCCTGGCGTCCATCGCCGTGAACGTGCCGGCCGTGCTCTCCCGGCGGATCGACGTGCGCAGCGCCGTCTCCCTGGTGTGGGGGCAGATCCACGGCGGCTCCGCCCCCAACGCGATCCCGGCCCACGGCTACATGTCGGGGACGCTGCGCTGCCTCGACGCCGACGCCTGGAAGACGGCCGGCGAGCTGCTCGACCGCGCCGTCCGCGAGGTCGCTGCCCCGTTCGGCGTGACCGTGAAGCTGGAGCACACCCGCGGCGTGCCCCCCGTGGTCAACCAGGAAGCGGAGACCGGCCTGCTCGAGGCCGCGGCCCGCGCCGAACTCGGCCCCGGCGCCGTCGTACTGACACCGCAGTCCATGGGGGGCGAGGACTTCGCCTGGATGACCCAGGAGGTGCCCGGTGCCATGATGCGGCTGGGGACGCGCACTCCCGGCGGCGAGACCTACGACCTGCACCGCGGCGACTACCGGCCGGACGAGCGGGCCATCGGGTACGGCATCCGCGTCATGACCGCCGCGGCCCTCCGGACGGTGTTCGACGCCGACGCGTAGACCGCCGGGGCGGGGACGCCGTGCCGGGCGCCGCCGGGACGTGTGCTCAGGCCCCTGTGCATAACGAAATCCGAACGATCAGCACCCCCGGTGTGCCCGTGTAGTGTTCCCCGTCACTTGGCCCTTAGGATGTTCGCATACGTGCTGCACCGACGGTGTCGCGGCGCCACGGTCTTCCAGTGACAACAGAGCCTCGGATCAATCGTGACCGGGATGGACACTCGCTGGTATCCCTTCCCGTGGCGTATTTCTCTCCTGGAGGCATTTTGAAGAACTCACTGCGCAAAATCACGCGCGGCACCGGCCTGTCCGCGGCCGTCCTCGGCGTATCCGCCCTCGTCCTCTCCGGCTGCGGGGCCCCGCCGGCCGAGGAAGCGTCCGGCGGCGGCTCGAGCGCCGAGGCGAATTCCGACTACCTCGGCTGCATCGTCTCCGACTCCGGCGGATTCGACGACCGCTCGTTCAACCAGTCCAGCTACGAGGGCCTGAAGAAGGCCGAGGCGGACCTCGGCATCCAGATCAACCAGGCGGAGTCGCAGGCCGAGACCGATTTCGGCCCGAACGTCGACAGCATGGTCCAGGGCGGCTGCAACCTGACCGTCACCGTCGGCTTCCTGCTCGCCGACACCACCAAGGCCGCCGCCGAGCAGAACACCGAGGCGAAGTTCGCGATCGTCGACGACAACTCGATCGACCTGCCGAACGTCAAGCCCATCATCTACGACACGGCGCAGGCGGCGTTCCTGGCCGGCTACGCGGCGGCCGCGACGAGCGAGACCGGGAAGGTGGCGACCTTCGGTGGCATCAACATCCCCACCGTGACCATCTTCATGGACGGCTTCGCCGACGGCGTCGCGTACTTCAACGAGGAGACCGGCGAGGACGTCCAGCTCCTCGGCTGGGACAAGGAGAGCCAGAACGGCACCTTCGTGGGCAACTTCGAGGACCAGGCGGCCGGCAAGACCAACACGCAGAACTTCATCAACGAGGGCGCGGACATCATCATGCCCGTCGCCGGGCCGGTCGGCTCCGGCACGCTCGACGCCGTCATCGAGGCCAACGCGGGCGGCAAGGACGTCAAGGCCATCTGGGTCGACTCCGACGGCTACGAGACCGCGGGCAAGGGCGAGGAGTTCATCCTCACCTCCGTCATGAAGCTCATGGGCGACGCCGTCGAGGACGTCATCAGCACCGACGTCGAGGGCAACTTCGACAACACCCCGTACGTGGGCACCCTGGAGAACGGCGGCGTCGCGCTGGCGCCGTTCCACGACCAGGAGGCGAACGTCCCCGACGACCTGCAGGCGACGCTCGACGAGCTGAAGGACCAGATCATCTCGGGCGACATCACGGTCGAATCGGCCGCCAGCCCGAAGTAGTACGGCAGCGCACCAGGACCGCCTTCCTCCCGCGGGGTCACTCCGGGAGGAAGGCGGTTTGCGTTCCACGCCGGTCGGTGCACCGATGCCCCGCCCGGTATCCTTTCCGTGGCTTCCGCTCGAGACGCGTCGAGTCAGGACAAGACCAGAGAACAGAACAGGTTGGATGAGTTGTGAAACTCGAACTGATCGGCATCACGAAGCGCTTCGGATCGCTCGTCGCCAACGACTCCATCGACCTCGTCGTCGAACCGGGACAGGTGCACAGCCTGCTCGGTGAGAACGGGGCGGGGAAGTCGACGCTCATGAACGTGCTGTACGGACTGTACGACCCGACCGAGGGCCAGATCCTCGTCGACGACAAGCCCGTGACCTTCAAGGGCCCCGGGGACGCCATGGCCGCCGGGATCGGCATGGTGCACCAGCACTTCATGCTCGTCCCCGTCTTCACCGTTGCCGAGAACGTGGCCCTCGGCAACGAGGCCACGAAGGCGGCCGGGATGCTCGACCTCCAGAAGACGCGCACGCGGATCCGCCAGATCTCCGACCAGTACGGGTTCGACGTCGATCCCGATGCCGTGGTCGAGGACCTGCCGGTCGGCGTGCAGCAGCGCGTCGAGATCATCAAGGCCCTCGTGCGCGACGCCGAGGTACTGATCCTCGACGAGCCCACCGCGGTGCTGACGCCCAAGGAGACCGACGAACTGCTCGGCATCATGGGGCAGCTCAAGGGCGACGGGAAGTCCATCGTCTTCATCTCGCACAAGCTCCGGGAGGTCAAGGCCGTCTCCGACGTCATCACCGTCATCCGCCGCGGCAAGGTCGTCGGCACCGCCGACCCGGGGGCGTCGACCACGGAACTGGCGTCCCTCATGGTGGGGCGGTCGGTCAGCCTCACGCTCGACAAGCAGCCCGCGACCCCCGGCGAGGTGACCTTCACCGTTCGCGACCTCACGGTCCAGGCCGCCAACGGCCAGCGCGTCGTGGACGGACTCAGCTTCGAGGTGGCGCAGGGGGAGATCCTCGCCATCGCCGGCGTGCAGGGCAACGGGCAGACGGAACTCACCGAGGCCATCATGGGGCTCCAGGACCACGTCACCGGCTCCATCATGCTCCGCGGCGAGGAGCTCCTGGGCCGCAGCGTCAAGGACGTCATCCGCGCGGGCGTCGGGTTCGTCCCGGAGGACCGCAGCGTGGACGGGCTCGTCGGGACGTTCTCGGTCGCCGAGAACCTCGTCCTCAACCGCTACGACGACGCTCCCTTCGCCCGCGGCCTGTCCATGTCACCCGGCCTCATCGAGAAGAACGCCGAGGAGAAGATCGCGGAGTACGACATCCGCACGCAGTCCGCGGCCGCCGCAGCGGGAACGCTGTCCGGCGGGAACCAGCAGAAGGTGGTCATGGCCCGCGAGTTCTCGCGGCCGCTCGAACTGTTCATCGCCTCGCAGCCCACCCGCGGCGTCGACGTCGGATCCATCGAGTTCCTGCACCGGCGCATCCTCGCGGAGCGCGACGGCGGCACCCCCGTCATCATCGTCTCGACCGAGCTCGACGAGGTCCTGGAACTCGCCGACCGCATCGCCGTGCTGTACCGCGGACGCCTCATGGGCATCGTGCCCGGCGCGACCTCACGCGACGTCCTCGGCCTGATGATGGCCGGCATGCCCGGCGACGAAGCACTGGCCCAGGTACACGACGTTCAAGGAGGAAACCTGTGAGCCCGCAGGACGACAGGCCGGTCCCCCCGGCGACCGACGACGGCACCCGGCACAGCCGCCGGGAAGCGGACGAGGCCGCACGCCAGGACGAGGCGCGGCTCGAGAGCGAGGCCGAGACGGCAGGAGGGGAGCTGCCTCCTCCCCTCGTACCCCCCACCGCGTCCGACCTCAGCGGCGGACCCGCGCCGGAATCGACGCTCCTGCAGCGCGTGATGACCGGGAACGCGCTCGTCGCCTTCCTGTCCGTGGTCCTCTCCCTGGTCCTCGGCGGACTGCTCATCGCCGTCACCGACGAGAACGTGGCCCGGGCGTCGTCGTACTTCTTCAGCCGGCCCCAGGACACCCTGGCGGCGGCCTGGACGGCGGCGTCGGGCGCCTACATCGCGCTGTTCCAGGGCTCGGTCTTCAACTTCCAGGGCGAGACCTTCACCCGGATGATCTACCCCCTGACGCAGACGCTGACGGTGGCCACGCCGCTCATCTGCGCGGGCCTGGGCGTGGCGCTCGCCTTCCGTGCCGGCCTCTTCAACATCGGTGCGCAGGGCCAGATCCTCATCGGGGCGACCTTCGCGGGCTGGGTCGGCTTCACGCTCGACCTCCCGGTCGGCATCCACCTGCTCCTGGTGGTCCTCGCCGGCATGATCGGCGGTGCGATCTGGGCAGGGATCGTCGGCGTCCTCAAGGCGCGCACCGGCGCGCACGAGGTCATCCTGACCATCATGTTCAACTACATCGCCGTGAACCTGGTGCTCTACCTGCTGAGCACCCCGGCGTTCCAGCGGCCGGGGTCCACGAACCCGATCAGCCCCCAGCTCGAGGCGACGGCGCTCTACCCGCCGCTGCTCGGTGCGGGGTTCCGCCTGCACTGGGGCTTCGTCGTCGCCGTGCTGGCGACCGTGTTCGTGGCGTGGCTGCTCAACCGCTCGACGGTCGGCTTCGAGCTGCGTGCCATCGGCGCCAACTCGAAGGCCGCGCGCACCGCGGGCATCAACGTGAGCAGGGGCTACGTCCTGGCGATGGCCATCGCCGGTGCCCTCGCGGGGCTCGCGGGCGTGGCACAGGTCTCCGGCACCGAGAAGGTGCTGACCTCGGGCGTCGCGGCGAGCTTCGGCTTCGACGCGATCACCGTCGCCCTGCTCGGGCGCTCCACACCGTGGGGCACCTTCGCGGCCGGCATCCTGTTCGGCGCGTTCCGGGCCGGAGGCGTGACCATGCAGGCGTCGACCGGCACCAGCATCGACATCGTCCTCGTGGTGCAGTCGCTCATCGTCCTCTTCATCGCAGCGCCGCCGCTCGTCCGCGCGCTGTTCCGCCTCCCCGCACCCGGCGCCCCCCGCGCCGGCAAGGGCGGCTCCACGACCCGCACGCCAGCCTCGACCGGAGCAGCAGCATGAGCACAGCAACCACCGACGCGCCCGCCCGGGGCGCCCGCGACGCCGGCGACACCGGAGTGCGCAGCTGGAAGACACCGATCATCCTCGCCGTCGTCGCGCTCTTCTCCCTCCTGGTCTTCGCCGTCGGCGCCCCGGGCAACGACGTCACATTCCGCCTCTCGCAGGACGGCGACGCGATCGTCCTGCCCCCGATCGTGGTGTCGGCGCCGGTCATCGGCTGGATCACCGCCCTCGGGATGATCGCCCTCACCGTGGTCGCCTTCCTGCGGACGCGGTCCGGCCGGACGGTGCCCACCTGGGTGCCGGCCGTGTTCGCCCTCCTGTTCCTCGTCGCCTTCCTGACCTGGGTGGTGGGCAGCGCCCGCACTCCGAACGTCGCCCTGTACGGCCTGCTCGCGGGGTCGGTGGCCCTCGCGGTCCCGCTCATCTTCGGTTCGCTCTCGGGCATCCTGTGCGAGCGCTCCGGCGTCGTCAACATCGCCATCGAGGGGCAGCTGCTGTTCGGGGCCTTCGCGGCCGCGGTCGCGGCGTCGCTGTCCGGCAACGCGTTCGTCGGCCTCATCGCCGCGGCCGTCGCCGGCGTCCTCGTCTCGCTCGTCCTCGCGGTCTTCAGCATCCGCTACGTCGTGAACCAGGTGATCGTCGGCGTCGTGCTGAACGTGCTGGTCTCCGGGCTCACCGGGTTCCTGTTCTCCGCCGTCCTCACCGAGGACCCGGAACGGTGGAACTCGCCGCCCCGCCTGCCGATCATCGAGATCCCGCTGCTCTCGGACCTCCCGGTGATCGGGCCGATCCTCTTCGAGCAGACCATCGTCGGCTACCTGATGTACGTGGCGGTCGCCGTCATCTACGTGGCGCTGTTCCACTCCCGCTGGGGCCTGCGGACGCGCGCGGTCGGGGAACACCCGAAGGCGGCCGACACCCTGGGCGTCAACGTGAACCGGATGCGTTTCAGGAACGTGCTGCTCGCCGGTGTCGTGGCCGGGATCGGCGGGTCCTTCTTCACGCTCGTCGCCGTCTCCGGCTTCGGGCGCGACATGACGGCCGGCGCGGGCTACATCGCCCTGGCGGCCATGATCTTCGGCCGGTGGAACCCGATCGGGGCGTTCTTCGCCGCGCTGCTGTTCGGTTTCGCCACCAACCTGTCCAACGTCCTCAGCCTGCTCGGCACCCCGGTGCCCGACCAGTTCCTGCGCATGCTGCCCTACGTGGTGACGGTCTTCGCCGTCGCCGGTCTCGTGGGCCGCTCGAGGGCGCCGGGAGCCAGCGGCATCCCGTACATCAAGGGCTAGGAGCACCCGCCATGACCGAGACACCGAGCCAGGCCGGGATCCCCTGGGACCGACTCACGGCCGCCGCGACGGAGGCGATGAGGAAGGCCTACGTGCCCTACTCGACGTTCCCCGTCGGGGCGGCGGCCCTCCTCGACGACGGCCGGATCGTGTCCGGCTGCAACGTGGAGAACGCGTCCTACGGGCTGACGCTGTGCGCGGAGTGCGCGCTCGTCAGTGCGATCGCCATGAGCGGCGGAGGGCGGATCCGCGCCTTCAGCTGCGTGGACGGCGACGGCAACACCCTCATGCCGTGCGGGCGCTGCCGCCAGCTGCTGTACGAGTTCCGGGCACCCGACATGGTGCTCCTGACCGTCAGCGGCATCCGCACCATGGACGAGGTCCTGCCGGACGCCTTCGGGCCCCAGCACCTCGCCTGAGCGCCCGCCGGCCCTCCCCGACGACCACCTCCCCCTTTCCCCCGATCAGATCCGAGGATCCTCCATGACCGAAGCCTTCGACGCCGTCGACATCATCCGCATCAAGCGCGACCGCGGCACCCTCTCGCCCGAGCAGATCGACTGGACCATCGACGCGTACACGCGCGGCGCCATCGCCGACGAGCAGATGGCCGCGCTCAACATGGCGATCCTCCTCAACGGCATGGACCGGGCCGAGATCTCGCGCTGGACGGCCGCGATGATCGCCTCGGGCGAGCGGATGGACTTCTCCTCGCTCGGCCGCCCGACGAGCGACAAGCACTCGACCGGTGGGGTGGGGGACAAGATCACCCTGCCGCTGGCGCCCCTGGTCGCCGTGTTCGGCGTCGCCGTGCCGCAGCTGTCCGGCCGGGGCCTCGGGCACACCGGCGGGACCCTGGACAAGCTCGAGTCCATCCCCGGCTGGCAGGCGCACCTCAGCAACGAGGACATGCTGCGCCAGCTCGCCGAGGTGGGCGCCGTCATCTGCGCGGCCGGCACGGGCCTGGCGCCCGCCGACAAGAAGCTCTACGCGCTGCGCGACGTGACCGGCACCGTCGAGGCCATCCCCCTCATCGCGTCCTCGATCATGAGCAAGAAGATCGCGGAGGGCACCGGCTCGCTCGTGCTCGACGTCAAGGTGGGCAGCGGTGCGTTCATGAAGGACGAGGCCCGCGCCCGCGAGCTCGCCGAGACCATGGTGGCGCTCGGGAAGGACGCCGGCGTGAACACCGTGGCGCTCCTGACCGACATGAGCACCCCGCTCGGTCTCACCGCCGGCAACGCCATCGAGGTCGAGGAGTCCGTCGAGGTCCTCGCCGGCGGGGGCCCGTCCGACGTCGTCGAGCTCACCGTCCGCCTCGCCGAGGAGATGCTCGCCTGCGCCGGCGTGCACGACGCCGATCCCGCGGCGGCCCTGAAGGACGGCCGCGCCATGGACGTGTGGAACAGGATGATCGAGGCCCAGGGCGGCGACCCCCGCGCGGCCCTGCCGGTCGCGAAGGAGTCCGAGGTGGTCCTCGCCCCGGCCGACGGCGTGCTCGTGGGCCTGGACGCGCTCGCGGTCGGGGTCGCCGCATGGCGCCTCGGCGCCGGCCGCGCCCGCAAGGAGGACCAGGTGCAGGCGGGGGCCGGCGTGCGCCTGCACGCGAAGCCCGGGGCAACGGTGCGTGCGGGGGAGCCGCTGATGACGCTGCTCACCGACACCCCGGGCCGGTTCGACCGGGCACGCGAGGCACTCGCGGACGCCGTCGTGATCGTGCCCGAGGGATCCCGCCCGGCACAGCGGCTCATCATCGACCGCATCGCCTAGGCAGGTGGGGTCCGCACCGGTGCAGACCCCACCCGTGCAGACCCCACCCGTGCGGACCCCGCCGGTGGACGCCGAGGCGGATCGCGTAGGCTTGGCAGCGTGACCCAGACCCAGAACGACGACGCTGCCATCGACATCCGGACCCTCCCCAAGGTCTCCCTCCACGACCACCTCGACGGAGGGCTGCGCCCGGCCACCATCCTCGAGCTCGCCGCCGCGATCGGCCACGAGCTGCCGGCGTCCGACGCCGAGTCGCTCGGCGCATGGTTCCGCGACTCGGCGGACTCCGGGTCCCTCGAGCGCTACCTCGAGACCTTCGATCACACGATCGCCGTCATGCAGACCCGGGACGGGCTCGTCCGGGTGGCCCGGGAATTCGTCGAGGACCTCGCCCTCGACGGCGTCGTCTACGGAGAGGTCCGCTGGGCCCCCGAACAGCACACGCAGCAGGGCCTGAGCCTCGACGAGGCCGTCGAGGCCGTGCAGGAGGGGCTCGAGGCGGGTGCCGCCGCGGCCCTCGCCGCCGGCCGTGTCATCCAGGTGGGCCAGCTCATCACCGCGATGCGGCACGCCGACCGCGGCCAGGAGATCGCCGAGCTCGCACTCCGCCACCGCGACCGCGGGGCCGTGGGCTTCGACATCGCCGGTGCGGAGAACGGCTTCCCGGCGTCCCGCTTCGCCGACGCCTTCACCTTCCTCGCCTCCGAGCAGTTCCCCGTGACCGTGCACGCCGGAGAGGCGGCCGGCCTGGACAGCATCCGGGACGCACTCGTCGCGGGCCGCGCCCTGCGCCTCGGCCACGGCGTCCGCATCGCCGAGGACATCGAGATCGAGGAGTCGGAGGACGAGCAGGCGTCGGACGGCGAGGAGGTCGGCATCGCGAACCTCGGCCTCGTCGCCTCGTGGGTACGGGACCGCGGCATCCCGCTCGAGCTGTGCCCGTCCTCCAACCTGCAGACCGGGGCCATCGAGGCCTTCGGCTCCACGATCGACGCGCACCCCTTCGACCTGCTGTACCAGCTGGGCTTCAAGGTCACCGTGAACACCGACAACCGGCTCATGAGCGGGGTCACCCTGACCGGTGAGTTCGAACTGCTCGTCGACACCTTCGGCTACGACCTCGGCGACCTCCTCGAGCTGACGCTCAACGCCGTCGACGCCGCGTTCCTGCCGCTCGAGGACCGCGAGGCCCTCGCCGAGTACGTGGCGCAGCGGTTCGACCACGCCGCCGGGCTGGCCTCCGCCTGAACCCGCCCGTGACGGACACGGCAGGAGTATCCGGCACCGCGCCCGGGAACGCTCCGGGCGCGGCGATGGAACGCCTCGTGGAGGTGGTCGAGCACCTGCGCCACCGCTGCCCGTGGACGGCGGCCCTGGATCATGCGGCGCTGCTCGAGTACCTCGTGGAGGAGACGTACGAGCTCTACGAGGCGGTCGACGACGTCGCCCGCGGCGGGGCGCGGGACCGCGCACTCGTCGACGAGCTGCGCGGTGGTCTCGGCGACGTCCTGTTCCAGGTGGTCCTCCACTCCCAGCTCCAGGCGGAGGAGGGATCCTTCGGGTTCGCGGAGGTCGCGGCCGGGCTGACCGACAAGCTGGTGCGCCGGAACCCGCACGTCTTCGCGGCGGACGGGAGCCTCCGGACCGCGACGCCCGCGGACGGGACCGACCCGACGCCGCCCCCGGTCGACGGGATCGTTGCGGCGTGGCAGGCCGCGAAGGCGCAGGAGCGGCCCGCGCGCACCTCGCCGTTCGACGGCATCCCGCACCACCTCCCCGCGCTGGCCTTCGCCGCCAAGACCCTCGGGCGCGCGGGGGAGGGCCGGCCGGAACCGGGTGCCGGGCGGAGGGCCGGGAGCGACGGCGAGCTCGGCCTCGAACTGCTCGCCCTGGTCCGCCGGGCGGTCGGTGCGGGCATCGACCCGGAACGGGCACTGCGCCGCGCGGTGCTGGACTACCAGCGGGACGCCCTCGACGGCGCGTGAGCCCCGGGCGCGGCCGCCGGCGGACGTCACAATCCGCGGCGGGTACGGCGTGCGCCGGACGCACGTGAACTAGGCTGGGAGCAACACCTCCGTTGCCTGACGAAGACGTCCCAACCAGATGTGACCCCTACACTCCAACGAAACACTCCAACGAAGAGGAGCTATTCCATGGCCATTATCGATGCCATCCACGCGAGGGAGATCCTCGACTCCCGCGGAAACCCCACGGTCGAGGTCGAGGTCCTGCTCGACGACGACACCTTCGGCCGCGCCGCCGTCCCCTCCGGCGCATCCACCGGTGCGTTCGAAGCGAACGAGCGCCGTGACGGCGAGAAGGACCGCTACCTCGGGAAGGGCGTCCTGCAGGCCGTCGAAGCCGTGATCGAGCAGATCCAGCCGGCCCTCCTCGGGTTCGACGCCGCCGACCAGCGCGCGATCGACCAGGCGATGATCGACCTGGACGGCACCGAGAACAAGTCCAACCTGGGCGCCAACGCGATGCTCGGCGTGTCCCTCGCCATCGCGCGCGCCGCCGCCGAGTCCTCCACCCTGCCGCTCTACCGCTACCTCGGCGGCCCGAACGCGCACATGCTGCCCGTTCCCCTCATGAACATCCTCAACGGCGGGTCGCACGCCGACTCCGACGTCGACATCCAGGAGTTCATGATCGTGCCGCTCGGCGCACAGACCTACTCCGAGGGCCTCCGCTGGGGCGTCGAGGTGTACCACGAGCTGAAGTCGGTCCTGAAGGAGAAGGGCCTCGCCACCGGCCTCGGCGACGAGGGCGGCTTCGCCCCGAACCTGCCGTCCAACCGCGACGCACTGGACCTCATCACCACCGCCATCGAGCGCGCGGGCTACACGCCCGGCACCGACATCGCGTTCGCGCTCGACGTCGCCGCGTCCGAGTTCTACAAGGACGGCGCCTACCAGTTCGAGGGCAAGTCCCTCAGCACCCAGGAGATGAGCGCCTACTACGAGGAGCTCGTCCGCGACTACCCGCTCGTCTCCATCGAGGACCCCCTCGACGAGGACGACTGGGAAGGCTGGAAGCACCTCACCGAGTCCCTCGGCGACAAGGTGCAGATCGTCGGCGACGACCTCTTCGTCACGAACCCCACGCGCCTGGCCAAGGGGATCTCCACCGGGACGGCGAACTCGCTCCTGGTCAAGGTCAATCAGATCGGCACGCTGACCGAGACGCTCGACGCCATCTCGATGGCCCAGCGCGCCGGCTACACCACGATCACCTCGCACCGCTCCGGCGAGACGGAGGACACCACGATCGCCGACATCTGCGTGGCGACCAACGCGGGCCAGATCAAGACCGGCGCACCCGCCCGGAGCGAGCGCGTCGCGAAATACAACCAGCTGCTCCGCATCGAGGAGGAGCTCGACGACGCCGCACGCTACGCCGGACGCAGCGCCTTCCCGCGTTTCACGGCCTAGTTGATCCGCAGATGATCGAGAGGGCGGTTACCCTCGTTAGACGGGTCCAGCGAGGCCCACGCGACAGCACTTGACGAGGAGCTCCATGACCGTCCGCCGCCCCAACGTGCCGCGAGCCGGCCGCCCGACGCCGGCGGCGGAGGAGCGGCCGGCCTCCGGTGCGTCCAAGGGCCAGCCGGCCCACGGCTCCCGGGCCACCGGGCCGGCCGCGCCGACCGGATCCGGCGCGGGCCCGCGGGGTTCCGGCCACGCCCCGGCGACGTCCCGGCCCGCCGGGTCCCCGCCGCGGAAGCCTGCGGCCCCCCGCGCTGCGGGTCCGTCGGCGACGAAGGACCCGCGCGCCACGCAGGGATCCGGTGCCGCGACGACCCCCGCCACCGCAGGGGCCTCCGGCACGACGTCGGCCCGTCCACCACGCACGAAGAGCGCCGGGCCGGCGTCGGCCTCCGCGGCCAGGGCCGCGGAACGGTCCCAGCTGGCCGGCAGCATCCGGCGCGGGCGGCTCGGGTCCCGGCGGGCGGAGTCGGTCATCGAGCCGGCCGAGGAAGCCACGCCCATCCCCGCGAAGGCGTTCTCGGGGCGCCTGCTGGCCCTCGCCGTCGTCCTCGTCGCCGTGATCGTGCTGCTGGCGCCGTCGGTGAGCCGGTACCTGCAGCAGCAGACCGAGCTCGAGGCCCTCCGGGCGGACATCGCCCGGCAGGAGCAGCAGCAGGCGGACTACAGGTCCGAACTCGCCCGCTGGGACGATCCCGCCTTCGTGAAGCAGCAGGCCCGCGAACGGATCTTCCTCGTGATGCCGGGTGAGACCCGCTATCTCGTCAAGGGCGGCGACGGCATCGAGGAGAGCACGGGGGAGGGGTCGGCCGCCGAGCCCGCGGACCTGCCCTGGGTGGACTCCCTGTGGAACTCCGTCGCCCGCGCGGCGACGGACTGAGCGACACGGCCACGCCACCGCGGCGGGGCCCTGTCGGAGGGGTGCTGCGTCCCACCGCACGCCCGCTGCGCAACAAGGAAGGAACAGCGTGACCGAGCACGACCAGCACGATCCCCTCGAGGACCGCCGGGTGACGGATCACCGGACCCCGAGCGGGCGCGACCTCGATGTCCTCAGCCGCCAGCTGGGACGTCCCGTCCGCGACGTCGTGGAGATCGGCGCCCGGTGCGTCTGCGGGAATCCGCTCGTCGCCACCACGGCGCCGCGGCTGTCCAACGGCATCCCGTTCCCCACCACCTACTACCTCACGCACCCCGTCGTCACGGCGGCGGTCTCCCGCCTCGAGGCCGACGGCGTGATGACCCGGATGAGCGAGCGGCTCGCCGAGGACCCGGAGCTCGCCTCCCGCTACCGGGAAGCGCACCTCGCGTACCTGGCGGCGCGAGACGCCGTCGGGGAGCGCGCCGGCACGGGCCCGGTCCCCGAGATCGACGGCGTCTCCGCCGGGGGGATGCCCACCCGTGTCAAGTGCCTGCACGTACTCGTGGGCCACGCCCTCGCGGCCGGCCCCGGCGTGAACCCGCTCGGCGACGAAGCCATCGGCGGCATCGCCGCGTGGTGGACACCGGATCGCTGCTCCTGCGACGGAGCCTGGGACACCACGGGCCAGGCGCCGCACGCCGACCTCAGCCGACACACCCGGACCCAGGGGCTCAGCCCCGAGGAGCTCGAGGCCAAGCGCGCGGCACGCCGCCGTGGAGCGGGCGACGGGACCACGACCCCCCAGCGAGGAGACGCCATGCGCACCGCTGCCATCGACTGCGGCACCAACTCGATCCGCCTGCTGATCGCCGACGTCCAGGACGGCGAGCTCACCGACGTCGTGCGCCTGATGCGCGTGGTGCGCCTCGGGGAGGGCGTCGACGCCACCGGACGCCTGTCCGACGCCGCCCTCGGGCGCACCTTCGCGGCGGCCGAGGAGTACGCGGCGCTGATCGCGGAGCACGGGAGCCCCCCGATGCGGTTCGTGGCGACGTCGGCCTCGCGGGACGCCGAGAACCGGCAGGACTTCGTGGACGGCATCCGGGCGCGCCTGGGCGTGGAGCCGGAGGTCGTCACCGGGGACGAGGAGGCGCGTCTGTCCTTCGACGGTGCCGTCAGCGTGCTCGCGACGGAGGAGGACGAGACCGTCCTCGTGGTCGACCTCGGCGGCGGCAGCACGGAATTCGTCGCGGGCACGGCCCGGGGGCTCGTCGGAGCGCTGAGCACGGACATGGGCTGCGTGCGCTTCACGGAGCGCTTCCTCCGGGACGACCCGCCCTCCGAGGACCAGATCACGGCGATGACCGCCGAGGTCCGGCGCCTCATCGACCGGGCGGCGGACGAGGTGCCGCTGGAGAGCGTCACGAAGATCGTCGGCGTGGCCGGCACCGTGACCACGGTGACCGCGCACGCCCTCGACCTGCCCGAGTACCAGCCCGCCCGCATCCACGGGGCGGAACTGCCGATCGCGGCGGTCTCCGCCGCGGCCTCGGACCTCCTCCACCGATCGAGGGAGGCCCGCGCGGCGCTGCCCTACATGCATCCCGGCCGGGTGGACGTCATCGGCGCCGGGGCGCTGATCTGGGCGACCATCCTCGAGCGCGTGGGGGCCCTGACCGGCGGACGGGTGGCCACCGCGATCTCGAGCGAGCACGACATCCTGGACGGCATCGCGCTGAGCGTCGCCCGGCTGGGCTCGTGAGCTGATGCCCATGCCACGCCGCGCGGTCCCCCGGACGGGAACAGCCCTCGTCGTCGCCCTCCCCGTCCTGCTCCCGGCGGCGCTGCCCGCCGCGGCCGACCAGGTGCGCCCCAAGGAGTACTGGCTGGAGGACTACGGCATCGCCGAGGCGTGGAAGACCACGCAGGGCGAGGGCGTGACGGTCGCCGTGATCGACAGCGGCGTGGATGCGGCCCACCCGGACCTCGTCGGCGCCGTCGTCGGCGGGACGGACGCCTCGGGTGCCGGGGACCCCGGTGGGCTGCGCGGCATCGGCGAGGTGCCCAGCCACGGGACGCTGGTCAGCACCCTCCTGGCCGGCCGCGGCCACACTGCCGCGGAGCAGCCGGAGGCCCCCGAGCCGTCCCCGGGGACCACCGCCGAGGCGGCACCGCCGGCGGAGGACACCCCGTTCTCCCAGTACGGGGAAGGGCCCGACGGCATCGTCGGCGTGGCGCCGAAGGCCGACCTGCTGGCGGTGTCCGTCTGGATCGAGGGACCGAACGGCGGCCCCAACCCGGCCGGCATCTCCGTCGACGAACAGGTGCCCGACGCCGTCCGCTGGGCCGTGGACAACGGGGCGGACGTCATCAACATGTCCCTCGGCAGCACCAGCACGGCGTGGCCCGAGAGCTGGGACGACGCCTTCCTCCACGCGGAGCAGAACGACGTCGTGATCGTCGCCGCGGCCGGCAACCGGGCGGGCGGACTGACACAGGTCGGCGCCCCCGCGACGATCCCGGGCGTCCTCGCCGTCGCCGGCCTCGACCGGTCCGGCACGGCCAGCGACGAGGCCTCCAGCGAAGGCATCAGCATCGCGGTCGCGGCGCCGTCCGAGAACCTCGTCGGAGGCCTCCCCGGCGGGTTCTACGCCGACTGGTCCGGGACGTCCGGCGCGGCGCCCCTCGTCTCCGGCGTGGCGGCCCTGATCCGGTCGCGCTACCCGGAACTCTCGGCCGCGCAGGTCGTCAACCGCATCGTGGATACGGCGAAGGACGCCGGCGCCCCGGGCTTCGACACCCTGTACGGCTACGGGGTCCTGGACGTGGCCGCCGCCGTGGGCAGCGACATCTCCGTGCCGGAGGAGAACCGGCTGGGCAGCATGGCCGAGTGGATCGAGCTCTACCGGCGGGGAGGCCAGACGCCGGCACCGGCTCCCGTTCCCCCGAGCCTGCCGGCGCCGGAGGTGATTCCCGCCCCGCCCGCCCCGCAGGCGGAGGATCCGCTCGTCTCGGTCCACACCGCCCCGGCCGTGGTGGTGCTCGGATTCGGGAGCGTGATGCTGGCCCTGATCGTCGGGGGAGCCCTGCACCTCGCCCGCGTGCGGCGCAGGACGGCGTCCGGGGAGCTGCCGGTCGGCGACGGGCGGGAGCCCGCGACCGACGACCGCGCCCCGGGAGGGGCTCAGGGGCCCCCTCCGAGCTAGTGAAGATTTTCACAAAGTCCGGTAGCATCGAGGGATGGCATCGAACCCACACTTCTCTGATCGCCCACGCATCCTCGTCGTCGGCGGTGGCTACGTCGGCCTCTACGTAGCGCACAGGCTCCAGAAAAAGGTCAAGGACCACGGCGGCATCGTGACGCTCGTGGATCCCCTGCCCTACATGACCTACCAGCCGTTCCTCCCCGAGGTCGCGGCAGGAAGCATCGAGCCGCGCCACGCCATCGTGTCGCACCGCAAGCACCTGAAGAAGACCGAGCTCATCTCGGGCAAGGTCACGTCGATCGACCACGCGGGCCGCACCGCGACGATCGCCCCCTCGGGCGGCGGGGAGTCCTTCGAGCTCGGCTACACGGACGTCGTCGTCGCCGCGGGCTCCATCACGCGCACGTTCCCGATCGACGGCCTGAAGGACCAGGGCATCGGCCTGAAGACGATCGAGGAGGCCGTCGCCCTCCGCGACCGCATGCTCGAGCGCATCGAGACCGGCTCCGTCCTCCCCGCGGGCCCCGAGCGGGACCGCGCCCTCACCTTCGTGGTCGTCGGCGGTGGCTTCGCCGGCATCGAGACCATCACCGAGATGGAGGACGCCGCCCGCGACGCCGTCAAGACCAACCCGCGCCTCGACCGGAGCGATCTGCGCTTCGTCCTGGTCGAGGCCATGGGCCGCATCATGCCCGAGGTCACGGCCGAGCAGGCCGAGTGGGTCGTCGAGCACCTCCGTTCACGCGAGATCGACGTCCTCCTCAACACCTCGCTCGCCAGTGCCGTGGACGGCACCCTCAAGCTCATCAACATGCCGGACAAGACGCCGGCCGACCAGTTCGAGACCGACACCCTCATCTGGACCGCCGGCGTGCAGGCCAATCCCGTGGTCCGTTCCACGGACTTCCCGGTCGACGAGCGCGGCCGCGTCCGCGCCTCGGCGGACCTGCGCATCACCGGCGACGACGGGCCCATCGAGCACGCCTGGACCGCGGGCGACGTCGCGGCCGTGCCCGACCTCACGGGCGGCGGCGTGGGCGGCTTCTGCGTCCCCAACGCCCAGCACGCTGTCCGCCAGGCCAAGCTGCTGGCCGCCAACATCCTCGCCGCGAACTACGGCGTGGACGAGGTCAAGGAATACCGCCACACCAACCTGGGCGCCGTCGCCGGCTTCGGCCAGTTCAAGGGCGTCGCCAACATCATGGGCTTCGGCATGAAGGGCTTCCCGGCCTGGCTCGCGCACCGTGGCTACCACGGCTTCGCGATGCCCATGTACGAGCGCAAGGCCCGCGTCATCGTCAACTGGAGCATGAGCTTCCTGTTCGGCCGGGACCTCGCCCCGCTGTCGGACCTGCAGACCCCGCAGCGCCAGTTCCGCGAGGCGGCCACCCCGCCGCCGAAGAAGGACCCCGCGCTGCAGAGCACGCCGCCCGCATCGGCGGGCAAGGCGGCGTCGGCGAAGGCGTCCGCCTGAGCCCTGCGGCACCCGTAGGCCGAACGACGGCGACCCCACCGGGTCGCCGTCGTTCTGCGTTCCCGGCACCGGCGCACCCGGCCCGCGATAGGCTGGAGCGTCGGCCGGCCCCAGTAGCCCAATGGCAGAGGCAGCAGACTTAAAATCTGTTCAGTCAGGGTTCGAGTCCCTGCTGGGGCACTTTTCCGCGCGAGGCACTCCGTTGCGCGCCGATCGGCAGAATACTGACGAATGCCACCTGTCAAGAGCGGGATCTCCCGCTTGTGACGAGCGTTACAAGGATGTAACCCGATCCCCTTATCTCGGACACGAAATTGGATTAGCTTTTCCCATAGGCCAGGAACACCTGGCAACACGCATCAAAGGCAATGAGAGCCTTTCGGTCGAGGAGACTAATTCATGACTGCAACACGCAACTACGCGCGTTTCGGCATTGGGGAGAACGCCCCGCGCGCTGCGAAGATCGCCGCCCTGAGCCTGGGCGTCGCGCTCTTCGCCTCCGGCTGCGGCGGTGGCGGGACGACGGGGTCCGAAGGCGACGGCGGCGACAGCGGCAGCACGGAGACCACGGCGGCTGCCGGCGGATCCGCGCTGGCCTGCCCCGAGAGCGAGGGCGGCGCCGGCGAGGAGCAGGGCGAGAAGGGTGATCCCGCGGCCGTACCCGCCAGCGAGACCACGAGCCCCCAGCCGCTGAAGCTCGGCTCCATCCTCCCGACCACCGGAACGCTCGCGTTCCTCGGCCCGCCGGAGATCGCGGGCGTCAACCTCGCCGTGGAGGAAGTCAACGCCGCAGGCGGCGTGCTGGGGCAGGACATCTCGATCACGCACCGCGATTCCGGCGACACCACCACCGACATCGCGACCCAGTCCGTAACGGACCTCCTGTCCCAGGACGTCAGCGCCATCATCGGTGCCGCATCCTCGGGCGTCTCGAAGACCGTCATCAACCAGATCACGGGCGCCGGCGTCGTGCAGTTCTCGCCCGCCAACACCTCCCCGGAGTTCACGACCTGGGACGACAAGGGCCTGTACTTCCGCACCGCTCCCTCGGACGTTCTCCAGGGACGCACGCTCGGCAACTACATCATGGAGTGCGGTGCACAGACCGTCGGCATGATCACGCTGAACGACTCCTACGGCACCGGCCTGCAGAGCAACATCCAGGAGGTCATCGAGGGTGCGGGCGGGCAGGTCGTCGCCAACGAGATGTTCAACACCGGCGACTCCCAGTTCTCCAGCCAGGTCGACGCCGTCGCCGCGGCGAATCCCGACGCGATCGTGCTGATCAGCTTCGACGAGGCCAAGAGCATCGTGCCGCTGCTGGTCGCCAAGGGCATCGACCCGAGCAGCCTGTTCATGGTGGACGGCAACACGTCCGACTACAGCGCGGACCTCGATCCGGGCACCCTCGAAGGAGCACAGGGCACCATCCCCGGCCCCTTCACCGGGACGGGCTTCCAGGAAGCACTGGCCACGGTCGATCCCAACCTGAACAGCTACGCCTACGCGGGTGAGAGCTACGACGCCGTGAATCTCATCTCGCTCGCCTCCGAGGCGGCCGGCAGCGTCGAGGGCGCGGCGATCGCCGAGCAGCTCGAAGCGGTGTCGAAGGACGGCACCAAGTGCTTCGACTTCGCCGGCTGCGTGACGCTCCTGCGTGAGGGCGAGGACATCGACTACGACGGCATCTCCGGTCCTGTCTCCTTCGACGAGAACGGTGATCCCACCGAGGCGGCCATCGGTATCTACAAGTACGACGCCGACAACAAGCCGCAGCCGAGCCGGTCCGAGGTCGGCCAGCTGTAGCCACGGTCCGGGGCTACCCGGACAGGCGGACGCAACGGACAAGGCCCCGGCCGCCCTTCTTCGGAAGGCGCGACCGGGGCCTTGTGCTGTCCGTCGCTCCGGGACGGGGCCGGCGCACGGATCAGCCGTCGCCCGGCCGGCGGCGGGCGAGTGCGTAGGAGGGCTCGCGCACCCGGCGCGCCCACTCGTACGTCGCGGCCCCTGCAAGGGGATGGAGGACGGCGTCGAAGCGGAGGTCCCTCTCCTCCGCGTCCGGGCTCAGGGACAGTGTGAGGGTGCCGAAGTGCTGCCAGGGCCCGACGGGCGTCGCGCAGTAGAAGCCGAGCTGCCAGGCGGAGGAGGCGAGGGCGTGCTCCAGCGCACGGAGCGACGCGGGGAGCCCGGCGGGACCGAGCGTGCGCGCACCGAGCAGGACCGGGCCGTGGTCGCCCCGGTAGGGCATCATCGTGCTGAACGGCGTCCGTGAGATCCCGAGCCTCGGCATGAGCACGAAGCGGCCCGGAAAGGACCATCCGGTCGAGGAGAGCAGGACGTCGGAGAACGTCGACGGCCCCGGTCCGTCCGCGGGGTGATGGAACCGTGCCGCCAGCCCCAGGATGTCCGGCAGCCCGTCCGGGGTCCCCACCGAGCGGGAGACGCGGGCCGTCGCGGGGGACCGGCCCGGCTGGTCGATCCAGGCGATGCCGCTGCGCAGGCCGTGCTCGTGGACCACGACGGTCCCGTCGAGCCGCAGGCCGCGGGCGTGGATGGGACGGTGCGGCCGGATCCGCCGGATGCCCCGGAACATGCCCTCGAATCCCGCGCCGATCGCGCCGCTGATCCGTCCCGCCATGCGCCGTCCCCCGTCAAAAGCTCCTGCCCTGCTCGTCCTGCCCACGGTAGCGGGGTACGGACAGCAGAGGGCGGAACCGGTGGTGGTTCCGCCCTCGCTTGCCTTCGGCGCCGGGATCGTGCCCGGTGTCGGGCACGTCACTCAGGCCGTGTCGGCCAGGGTGCCGAGGTACAGCTGGATGACCTTCGGATCCTTCATCAGCTCGCGGCCGGTCCCCGTGTAGGCGTCCCTGCCCTGGTCCAGCACGTAGGCGCGGTCGCAGATCTGCAGGCAGCGGCGTGCGTTCTGCTCCACCATGATCACCGAGACCCCGGCCCGGTTGATCTCGTGGACGCGCAGGAACGTCTCGTCCTGCTTCACGGGCGAGAGACCCGCGGAGGGCTCGTCCAGCAGGAGCACGGCGGGATCCATCATCAGGGCACGGCCCATCGCCACCATCTGGCGCTCACCGCCGGAGAGCGATCCGGCACGCTGCGCCCGGCGCTTCGCGAGTTCCGGGAAGAGGCTCGACACGAAGTCGAAACGCTCCTTGAAGTCCTTGGGCCTCTGGTACATGCCCATCTGGAGGTTCTCCTCGATGGTCAGGGTGGAGAACACGTTGTTGTTCTGCGGGACGAACCCGACGCCCAGGCTGACCAGCTTGTTCGCCTTCAGCCCCGTGAGGTCCTGTCCGCGGACGATGACCGTGCCGGAATGCACCTTCACGAGACCGAACATCGCCTTGAGCAGCGTCGACTTGCCGGCACCGTTGGGGCCGATGATCCCGATGAGCTCACCGCGGCGGGCCTCGATGCTGCACCCGTTGAGGATGTTCACGCCCGGCAGGTAGCCTGCGACGAGATCGGTGACCTTGACGACGGAGTCGCCCTCGAACTCAGCCATTACTTCGTCTCCTCATCCTTGTGCACGGGGTGTGCCGTGTGCGGCTCGCCGCCGAGCTCGACGACGCCGTGGCCGAGAAGCCCCTCGTCCTCGGTGCCGATGACCGACTCCTCGTCGTGGGCGAGCTCCGCCTCGAGGCGTTCGATGCCCTCGGCGTCACCGAGGTCCACGTCGTGGTGGGCGCCGAGATAGGCGTCGATCACGGCCTGGTCCTTCATGACGACGGCGGGGGGACCCTCCGCGACGACCTTGCCCTCGGCCATGACCACGACCCAGTCGGCGATGTGGCGGACCATCTGCATGTCGTGCTCGACGAACAGGACGGTCATGCCCTCCGCCTTCAGGTTCTTGATGTGTTCCAGCAGCGACTGCGTGAGCGCCGGATTGACGCCGGCCATCGGCTCGTCGAGCATCACGAGCCGCGGACGGACCATGAGGGCCCGCGCCATCTCGAGGAGCTTGCGCTGGCCGCCGGAGAGGGACGCCGCATAGTCGTCGCGCTTGGTGTCGAGCTTGAACTTCTCCAGCAGCACCTCGGCCTGCCGCGTGATCTCGCGTTCCCTCCCGCCCCAGATGCCCTTGAACAGGGCCCGTGCGAGGCTCTCGCCGGGCTGGTCCGCCGCGCCGAGGCGCATGTTCTCCATGACGGTGAGCTTGCCCATGACCTTCGTGAGCTGGAACGTACGCACCATGCCCATCCGTGCCACCCTGTGCGAGGCGACCTTCGCGAGCGGCTTGCCGTCGAACTCCCAGTCGCCGCTGTTCGGCGTGTCGAACCCGGTGAGCAGGTTGAACAGCGTCGTCTTGCCGGCACCGTTGGGGCCGATCAGCGCCGTGATCTTGTGCCGCGGGATCTCGAGGTGCTCGACGTCGACGGCGTTGATGCCGCCGAAGCTGCGGGTCACCTTCCGGGCGACGACGATGGGGTCGCGTTTGCTGCACCCCGGCCCGGTCTCACCGCTGGCGATGGGCGCCGAGTCCGTCATGTAGTCCTGGCCCGCCGGGGCTGCGCCGGCGGCCGAACCGCCCTCGGCGGCGGTGCCCGGGCCGGCCGCGGCGTGGGCGCCGGACGCGGCCGGAGCGCCGTCGTCGGGAGTGGTCCGCGGATCGTTGTCGTTGTGGTTCCCGCTCTGGTTGCCGGTCATGCGAACGCCAGCTCCTTCTTGTTGCCCAGGACGCCCTGCGGCCTGAAGATCATGAGCAGCATCAGGGCCACACCCACGAGGATGTAGCGCAGCTGACCCGCCTGTGAGTTGGTCAGGAACGTGATGGCGCCGACCTCGATCAGCCCGTAGAGGATGCCCTGCGTCAGTGAGAGCACCACCCAGAAGATCATCGCTCCGACCACCGGTCCGAGGACCGTGGCCATGCCGCCGAGGAGGAGGCAGGTGTAGAGGAAGAACGTCAGTTCCGTCGCGTAGTTCGCGGGCTGGACGGCGCCGCGCGGCAGCGTGAAGATGATGCCCGCGATCGACCCGAGGACGCCGCCGATGATGAGCGCCTGCATCTTGTAGGCGTACACGTTCTTGCCGAGCGAGCGCACGGCGTTCTCGTCCTCCCGGATGCCCTTCAGCACGCGGCCCCAGGGGCTGCGCATGAGGAGCCAGACGAGCAGGCACGCGATGGTGACGACGGTCCAGGCCACCACGCGGATCCACAGATCGCGCTCGTTCATGCCGAGCGGACCGATGTTGTACCTCCCCTGGGGGAAGGGGTTGAGCGCGAAGAAGCCGCCCTCGAAGGCTGCGAGCCCGTTGGCCGAGCCGGTGATGTTCGTGAGTCCGTTGGTGGTCACGATGTAGCGGACGATCTCGGCCGCCGCGATGGTCACGATGGCCAGGTAGTCCGCCCGCAGGCGCAGCGTGGGTATGCCGAGGATGATCGCGAAGAGCACGGAGGCGACGACGGCCACGAGCACGGCCACCGGGAGCGGTGCACCGAAGGTGAGGGTGGAGATGGCGTAGCCGTACGCCCCGACGGCCATGAAACCGGCCTGCCCGAAGTTCAGGAGGCCCGAGTAGCCGAAATGCACGGCGAGCCCGAGTGCCGCGAGGGCGTACGCCGCCGTGGTGGGGCTGACCATCTCGCCGAAGGCGTTGATGAGGATGTTTCCGAAGTCCATGAAGAGCCCCTAACCTATGCGCTCGCGGCGACCGAGGATGCCCTGTGGCCGGAAGAGGAGCACGAGAATCAGAATGAGCAGCGCCCCGACGTACTTGAGGTCTGCCTCCAGCCAGATCGTGGAGATCTCCACGAACAGGCCGACGATGATGGAGCCGATGAGCGCGCCGAAGACCGTGCCCAGGCCGCCGAGCGTGACGCCGGCGAAGATGAGCAGCAGGATCTGCTGGCCCATGTTGTAGGACACCCCGGGCCGGTAGTAGGCCCACAGGATCCCGCCGAGGGCGGCGAGCATCCCGCCGACGACCCAGACGATCCTGATGACGCGGTCCACGTCGATGCCCGACGCGGCGGCGAGGGCGGGATTGTCCGCGACGGCGCGGGTGGCCTTGCCGATGCGGGTGCGCAGGAGCAGGAAGGCGACGATGAGGATGATCACGAGGCTGACGATCAGCGAGATCAGGTTGTTCCGGGAGATGGACACCGAACCGAGGGTGATGATCTCGCTCTGCGATCCCGGCAGCTGCTGGGTGGCTCCGCCGAAGAAGAACTGGATGATGTACCGCAGCGCGAGGGCGAGGCCGATGCTCACGATCATCATGGGGACCAGGCCGGTGCCGCGGCGCCGGAGGGGTTTCCAGAGGCCGGCGTCCTGGACGTAACCGAGGAGGCCGCCGCCGACGACCGCCAGGACGATCGCCGCGGCGATCGGGATCCCTGCGGCGGAGAAGGCGAACGCGAGGACCGCGCCGACTGTCACCATCTCGCCGTGCGCGAAGTTGGTGAGGCCCGTGGTGCCGAAGATCAGGGAGAGCCCGACGGCGCTCAGTGCCAGGAGGAGGCCGAAGCTGAAACCGGCGAGGGCGCGTTCGGCCAGGGTGTCGAGGAAGGACGCCTGCTGAGACACGATGCCCTCGCCGAACAGGAAGAGGGTGGTGGCGCTGGACGTGTTGGCGAAGGTCACCTGGCGCGGATTCTCCTGGCCCTCCGCGAGGGCGATCCCCTCGGGGAGGGTGTCCTCGTCGACCTCCACCTCGTAGGTCCCCTGCTCCGGGACGCCGATGCTCCACGCGCCGTTGGGTCCGGACGTGGCCTCGCCTTCGAAGCCGTTGCCCTTCGCGGTGACCGTGACATCGGCGATGGGTCCGTCGGCTCCACGGAGCACGCCGCCGATCCGGTAGTCGAAGTCCTGGGCCTGGACGGAGGAGGCAGTGTGCGTCTGATGCACCGCGGGGGCGGACGACTGCAGGGACGCCTGCGCGGCAGGGGCGCCGAGCAGCACGAGCGTCAGGAGGCCGAGCAGCAGGAGCAGCGACCTCCTGATCCGTGCAGGCGTGGGCAGGGTGATCAAGATGGGAACCTCCACGGTGGGGGCAGCCCGGCGGAATACCGCCGGGAACAGTAGTTGTGACGAGTGTCACGGACGTGTGGATCATGTTACTAGGGGCTTGTTTCCCCTCTCCCCAAAAGCATCCGTCGAAGATAGCGATTCGATAACGAATGTTTTTAGAAGGCTCCTGCATATTGAAATTCCGAGGAGGTCCGGCGGTCGTTGCGCCGGGGGAACGAACCCGGGGCCGAGCCGTTGCTCTTGGTAAGGTATATAGAACACTCGGCCCCCTGATGGAGGACTACAGAAAATGGCACTTGGCGGTAATCCGGTATTCAACGGGAAGACCTTCCGTTCCGCGACCCGGGGCGGTGACCAGGCGGCGGGAGCCGGCACCATGATGTACGCCGGCCAGACCATGGCGAACCAGCAGCAGCTGGAACACATGTACAACCAGCCGTCCGCCGGGCCCGCCCAGACGGGGCGCATGACCTTCGACGACGTCATCGTGAAGACGCTGCTCTGCCTCGGCGTCGTCCTGGTGGGCGCTGCGATCCCCGCGTTCGTCCTGCCCGGCCTCGCGGTGCCCCTCATGGTCGTCGGTGCCCTCGGCGGGTTCGTGCTCGGCCTCGTCAACGCGTTCAAGCGGGAACCCTCGCCGGCGCTGATCCTCGCCTACGCCGGACTGGAAGGGCTGTTCGTCGGCGGCATCACGATGTTCCTCGAGAGCATGTACCCCGGTATCGCGATGCAGGCCGTCCTCGGCACGCTCGTGGTCTTCGGCGTCACGCTTGCCCTCTTCAAGAGCGGCAAGGTGCGTGCGACGCCCAAGGCCATGAAGTTCTTCATGATCGCGATGATCAGCTACCTGGCCTTCTCGCTGGTGAACCTCGGCCTGATGCTGTTCAACGTCACCGACGACCCCTGGGGCCTCCGCGGCGCCGAGATCGCTGGCATCCCCGTCGGTGTCATCATCGGCATCCTCGCCATCGGCCTCGCGGCCTTCTCCCTGATCATCGACTTCACCTCGATCAGCGAGGGCGTCCGCAACGGCGCCCCCCAGAAGTACTCGTGGACCGCGGCCTTCGGACTGACCGTCACGCTGATCTGGCTGTACGTGGAGATCCTGCGCCTGCTCGCGATCCTGCGCGGCAGCGACTAGCAGCGCCCGTCCGGCAACGACCGGACCTGCAACGGCGAAGGACCCGCACCCTCCGGGGTGCGGGTCCTTCGCCGTTCCGAGGCGACCAGCGCCGCTTCCTCAGGCGATGCGCCCCGCACCCGATCCGGGCAGGACGCCGAAGATGACCGGAGCCCGGAAGCCGGCGGAGGAGAAGGCGGCCTCGACGGCGGTCCGGATGGCGGGGGCGTCGTCGACGCGTACCAGGGCGATCGCGGCGCCGCCGAACCCGCCGCCGGTCATCCGCGCGCCGAGCGCGCCTGCGTCCAGGGCCGCATCCACGGCGGTGTCGAGCTCGGGGCAGGAGATCTCGAAGTCGTCGCGCATCGAGGCATGGCTGGCCACCAGCAGGGGGCCGAGGTCGGCGGGACCCTTCCGGGTGAGGACGTCCACGGCGTCCTCGACCCGCGCGTTCTCGGTGACGACGTGGCGGACGCGCCGGAACGTCTCCTCGTCCAGGATTCCCGCCGCCTCGGCGAGGTCCCCGACCGAGAGGTCACGCAGCGCCGCGACCCCCATGAGCTCCGCGCCGAGTTCGCAGGACCGGCGGCGGGCGCCGTAGCCCCCGGTGGAGTGGGAATGGCTCACGCGGGTGTCGATGACCAGCAGCTCGAGCCCCGCACCCTCCAGGTCGAGGGGCACCAGCCGCGACTCCCCGGACCGGCAGTCCAGGAAGACCGCATGGCCCGCCTCGCCGAACAGCGACGCGGACTGGTCCATGATGCCGGTGGGTGCTCCGACCATGCGGTTCTCGGCGAGCTGCCCGATGGCGGCCAGTTCGCGCCGCGACGCGCCGGCCTCCGAGAGGTCGTTGGCGGCGACGGCGACGGCGCACTCGAGTGCGGCGGACGAGGACAGGCCCGCTCCGACGGGGACCGAGGAGTCGACCAGGATGTCCATCCCGGGCGTGCGGTAGCCGGACTGCTCCATGGCCCACAGCACGCCGAGGGGATAGGCCGCCCACCCCTTCACGCCGCCCTCCTCGAGGGTGTCGAGGTCCACGGTCACAGGGTCGTCGTCCGAAGCGAAGGTCGAGGCGACCCGCACCACCCGGTGGGGACGTACCGCCACGGCGACCGTCGTCGAGTGCCTGATGGCGAAGGGCAGGACGAAGCCGTCGTTGTAGTCGGTGTGTTCGCCGATGACGTTGACGCGGCCGGGAGCGGACCACAGGCCGTCCGGTTCGGACCCGAAGCGGTCGGTGAAGGCGGCCGCGAGATCGTGGGGGGTGGTGTTCATGCCTGGTCCTTCCGGGCTGGCGCGGGAGTGGCGGCGCGGAGGGCCTCCGCCACCTGCTCCGGGGTGGTGTCGTTGATGAAGGCGCCCATGGCCGCTTCGGAACCCGCCAGGAACTTCAGCTTGTCGGCGGCGCGGCGGGGGGAGGTGAGCTGGAGGTGGAGGTAGCCGGCCGGCCGGAGCACCGCGTCGACGGGCGCCTGCTGCCAGGCGGCGATGTACGGCGTGGGTGTCGGGTAGAGGGCGTCGAGCCGGCCGAGGAGCTCGAGGTAGACCGTCGTGAGCTCGTCGCGTTCCTCGCCCGTCAGGCCCGCGATGTCGGCGACCTGCCGGTGGGGGACCAGGTGCACCTCGAGCGGCCAGCGGGCCGCGAAGGGCACGAAGGCGCTGAAGTGCTCACCCTCGATGACCATGCGCTCCCCGGACTGCCGCTCGGCGGCGAGGGCGTGCCCCATGAGCGTCTGCCGCCCGCCGGAGGCCTCGAAGAACGCTGCGGCCCGGCCGGCGAGGGCCGCGGCCCGGGGCGGGATGAACGGGTAGGCGTAGATCTGGCCGTGCGGGTGCAGGAGTGTCACGCCAATGTCCGCCCCGCGGTTCTCGAAGCAGAAGACCTGCTTGATGCCGGGCATCGCGGACAGCGCCTCGGTGCGCTGCGCCCAGGCATCGATCACGGTCCGGGCGCGCTCCGGCTGCAGGGACCCGAAGGAGCCCTCGTGCGCGGAGTCGAAGGCGACGACCTCGCACCGGCCGTAGGCCGTCGTCGTCGTGCCCCACGCGGGGTCGACCGGCAGGTCGCCGAGATCGGGACCGAAGGAGGAGAAGCGGTTCTCGAACACCACGACCTCGTAGTCGTAGGCCGGGATCTCCGAGAGGTTGGACGCCGTCGTGGGGCACAGCGGGCACTGGTCCGCGGGTGGCAGGTGCGTGCGCGACTGGCGGTGGGCGGCGACGGCGATCCACTCGCCGGTCAGGGCGTCGTACCGGGTGGTGCCCGCCGGCCCGCGCGCGGGCAGGTCGCGGGTGTCCCGTGTGGCGGCCGCGTCGCGGTGCCGTGCGGCACTGGACTCGTGCGCGTCGAAGTAGATCAGTTCGCGCCCGTCGGACAGGCGGGTGGGGGTGATGAGGGTCATGGGCGCTCTTCCAGGTGGGGGTCGGGGACGGGGTCGCAGAGGATCCGCGTGCGGGCGGCGTAGTCCGCACCGGGATGCCGGTCGGTGACGAGGGTGGCCACGGCATCGAGTGCCGCGACGCGTGCGAGGCTCACGACGCCGATCTTGCCGGCGTCGGCGAGCACCACGAGTTGCGCGCAGGTGCGGGCGAACGCCTGGTTGGTGTCCGCCTCGGCGAGATTGGGGGTGGTGATGCCCGCGGTGGCGTCCACGCCGTGGGCGCCCATGAAGCACACGTCGGCCCGGAGGGAGCCGATCGTGCTGGTCGCGAGGGGCCCGACGAGGGCCTTCGACGGGGTGAGCTCGCCGCCGGAGAGCAGGACCCGGGGGGCCCCGTCGGAGAGCGGCGAGGCGCTGAGCCTGAACAGTTCGTCCGCGAGGGGCAGGGAGTTGGTGATGACCGTCAGCCCCCGGAGCCGGCAGAGCAGCGGGGCGAGCGCGAAGGTGGTGGTGCCACCCGTGACGGAGACCGTCATGCCGGGGACCAGGAGGGACACGGCGGTGGCCGCGATCTGCTGCTTGGCCTCGCCGGCCCGCGTCCGGTTGGCGTCGAAGCCTGCCTCGACCGAGCTGAGGGTGCCCGTGCGCACGGCTCCGCCGTGGACGCGGACCAGTGCGCCGCGGGCCTCCAGGGTGTCGATGTCCCGGCGGACGGTCATCTCCGAGACGCCGAGCGCGACCGCCAGCCCGCTCACCCGTACGGCCGGCTGCCCGGACAGGCGCTCGAGGATCGCTGCATGGCGTTCTGCAGCGAGCATGGCCCTCCTGCCGGATGGAAGCGGAAACGAACGCGTCCGCACTGAAACGAACAAAATCCATCATACGCCGCATCCTCCGCCGGGGCAGAAGAAGTTCACCCGCGGGTAGCATCGCTGCATGGTGACTCCTCGGCCGGCAAGCGGCATCAACCACATCCTGCGGGCGGGCTCCTCGACGGTCGTCGTCAGCAGCCTCGCGGCGGCCCTGCGGTCCTATGAGTGCGACGGCGTCGCGGTCACCGAGACCTGGGGCGACGGCGACATCCCCGCCGGGGGCGCCGGCATCCTCCTCGCCCCGTGGCCCAACCGCGTGGCCGGCGGCCGGTGGTCCCTGCACGGCGAGGAACAGCGCCTCGACATCACGGAGCCGTCCAGGGGCAACGCCATCCACGGACTGCTCCGCAACACCGGCTACCGGACCGTCGACGCCGGAGCCGCCCACGCCGTCCTCGAGGCCGAGATCTTCCCGCAGCACGGCTATCCGTTCCACCTCCTCCACCGCGCCACCTACGAGCTCACGGAGGAGCAGCTCACGGTCACGCAGGAGCTCACGAACCTCTCCCCGGACGCCGCGCCCTTCGCGCTGGGAGCCCACCCCTACCTCAAGATCTCGGACGTCCCGACGGAGGAGCTGACCCTGACCGTGCGGGCGGACGAGATGGTGGAGACCGACGACCGGGCGATCCCCACCCGCACGGTGCCCGTCACCGGGCAGCACGATCTGCGGAACGGCCGGAGGGTCGGTGACCTCCGGTTCGACACCGCCTTCGCGTCCCTCGGCACCGTGGACGGGCGCCACGAGCACGTCCTCACCGCTCCGGACGGCCGCAGCGTCACGCTCTGGGCCGATGCGTCCTTCGCCTACGCCCACGTGTACGTGAGCACCGTCTACCCGGGAGTGGCCAAGGCCGTGGCCATCGAACCGATGACCGCGCCGGCCGATGCGTTCAACTCGGGAGCGGGCCTGCGGTGGCTCGACGCGGGAGGCTCCTTCTCGGCCCGATGGGGCATCCGGCCGGCTCTCGGGTAACGGGCGCGCGGGGGTTCTATGGAAAGATTGGTCCATGCAGCGTCTCCGCGGAGCGAAATCCCAGCGCGCCCTGCAGCGTGCCGTGAGCCGCGGAGCGGTGATCCTCCCCGAACCATCCCGACGTCGTGCAGCAGCCGTGGCCCTCCGGGCGGATGACGGGTCGGATGTGCCCTATGCCCTCCGCATCGCCGCGTCCTGGGCCTGGCGGCTGGCTCTCGTCATCGTGGTCGGGGGCGCGCTGGTCTACCTGCTCACCTTCATCTCGGTGCTGGTCATCCCGCTCATGATCGCGGGCCTGGTCGCCGCCCTGCTCATGCCACTGAAGATCGCGTTGCATCGCCGCCGCGTCCCGGACGGCCTGGCGGTCGCCCTGACGCTCGTCGGATTCCTGGGCGTCGTCGTGGGTGCCCTCGTGCTCGTGGGCCAGCAGCTCACCGTCGGGATGGCGAGCCTGTGGGGGGAAGCCGTGGCGGGGGTGCAGCAACTGCTGGACTGGCTGTCGCAGGGTCCCCTGCAGCTCACCGCGACGGAGGTCGACCAGTACCTGGAGGAGCTCGGCGCCGCCGTCCAGGACAACAGCGCCTCGATCCTCAGTGGCGCGCTCTCCTTCGGATCCACCGCGGGACACGTCGCGGCGGGAATCTTCCTCACGATCTTCGCCCTCATCTTCTTCCTGCTCGACGGCCCCAGCATCTGGCGGTTCGTCGTCGGACTCGCGCCGGTCCGCGCACGGGCGGCGATCGACGGTGCCGGACGCACCGGGTGGCTGTCCATGGCGCGGTACGTGCGCGTCCAGATCCTCGTCGCGGCCGTGGACGCCATCGGCATCGGTGTCGGGGCCGCCATCATCGGGGTGCCGCTGGCCCTGCCGCTCGGCGTCCTCGTGTTCTTCGGCTCCTTCATCCCCGTCGTGGGCGCGCTGGCCACCGGTTCCGTCGCCGTCCTGCTCGCGCTCGTCGCCAACGGGTGGGTCAACGCCCTGATCATGCTCGCGATCGTCCTCTTCGTGCAGCAGGTCGAGGGCCATGTGCTCCAGCCGCTCGTCATGGGCCCGGCCGTCGCCCTCCACCCGCTCGCGGTGGTCCTCGCCGTCGCCGGCGGCACGATCGTGGCCGGGATCCCGGGAGCCCTGTTCTCCGTGCCGATCCTGGCGGTGCTCAACGCGTCCGTCCGCTACATCTCGCGCAGGGCCTGGGAGGACGACGAGATCGTGCTCCGGCAGGGCTGGCCCACGGGGGGAGCGCCCGGCATTAGTGGGCCGGCGCCGGCGGAGCACGAGGCTCCGTCGTCGCCGGCCAGCACCCCGGACACTCCCGCCGCACCAGCCCCCCAGAAAGAGACACCTCCGTGACCGAGCAGACCGCAACAGCCGCCGATCCCCGCTTCGCCGTGACCCGCTTCGCCGCCGACCCCGGCCCCGCCGCGGACCTCCCCGTGACCCTCGCCGACGTCGAAGCAGCCCACAGGACCCTCGACGGGGTCATCGCCCGCACCCCGATCGAACAGTCGCGCGCCCTCGGACGGCTCACCGGGTCCACCGTGTCCTTCAAGTGCGAGAACCTGCAGCGTGCCGGCTCCTTCAAGGTGCGCGGGGCCTACAACCGCATGTCGAAGCTGACCGACGCCGAACGCGCCCGCGGCGTCGTCGCGGCGTCGGCCGGCAACCACGCGCAGGGCGTCGCGGTGGCCGCCGCGCGCCTGGGGATCGCCGCCCGCATCTACATGCCCCTCGGCGTCGCCCTCCCGAAGCTCGCCGCGACGCGCGGCCACGGGGCCGAGGTGGTGCTGCACGGACACAACGTCGACGAGGCCCTCGCCGAGGCCAGAAAGTATGCGGACGAGACCGGCGCGGTGTTCGTCCACCCCTTCGACGACATCGACGTGGTCGCCGGCCAGGGGACCCTCGGCCTCGAGGTCCTCGAGCAGGTCCCCGACGTCGACACGATCCTCATCGGCGTGGGCGGCGGAGGGCTCCTCGCCGGGGTGGCGGTGGCCGTCAAGGCCCGCGCGAAGGAGCTCGGGCGGGACATCCGCATCATCGGCGTGCAGGCGGAGAACGCCGCCGCCTACCCGCCGTCCCTCGCCGCCGACGCCCTCGTGCCCCTCACGAAGGTCTCGACCATGGCGGACGGCATCGCCGTCGGCCGGCCCGGGCAGCTGCCGTTCTCGATCATCCGGGAGCTCGTGGACGACGTCGTGACGGTGAGCGAGGATTCCCTCGCCCGCGCCCTCATCTTCTTGCTGGAGCGTTCCAAGATGGTCGTCGAGCCGGCCGGCGCCGTCGGAGTGGCGGCCCTGCTCGACGGCAAGCTGACGGAGGGCGGCGCGGACCCGGGCAACACCGTGGTGGTGCTCTCCGGCGGCAACATCGACCCGATGCTCATGCTGAAGGTCATCCAGCGCGGCCTCGCCGCTGCAGGGCGCTTCCTCGTGGTGCGCATGCTCCTCGACGACCGGCCCGGCTCCCTCGCGACCATCTCCCGGATCATCGCCGAGTCGGACGCGAACGTGACCGGGGTGGACCACACGCGCGTGGGCGGGTCCATCAGCATGGGCGACGTGGCGATCACCATCAACATGGAGACCAAGGGCGACGAGCACTGCGAGCAGGTCCTCAGCAACCTGCGCGCGGAGGGCTTCCAACCCGTGGTCGTCCAGGGGTGAGGGCCGGGGGCGTGCAGCCACTCGCCCGGCGGGCACAGGCCGGCCTGATCACCGTCGTCGGCCTCGTCGCGGTGATGTGGGCGGTATTCCTGGTCAACGCCGTCCTCGGGGACCTGCTCGTCAGGACCCTCGCGATCGGCCCCCGCCGCGTGGACGGGCTCGACGGCGTGGTCTTCGCACCGCTCCTGCACGGCGGCGTCCAGCACCTGGCGGGCAACACCCTGCCCCTGCTCGTCCTCGGGTTCGTCGCCTTCCTCGAGGGGGCGCGGCGCTTCGCCGTGGCGATCGGCATCAGCTGGCTCGCCTCCGGCATCGGCACCTGGCTCTTCGGCGGCGGGCTGACCATCGGTGCCTCGGGCGTGGTGTTCGGCCTCTTCACCTACCTGATCACCCGCGGCTTCTACAACCGGGACTGGAAGCAGATCCTGCTCGCCGTCGTCCTGTTCGCCGCGTACGGCTCCATCCTGTGGGGGGTCCTGCCCACGGTCGGCTCGAACATCTCCTGGCAGGCGCACCTCTTCGGGGCCCTCGGCGGGATCCTCGCGGCGTTCCTGCTCAAACGGAAACGGCCCGCCCCGGGAAGGGCGGACCGTTCGGAGACCGGCTCATAGCCGGCCGGCGGGGCGGCTGCGTCAGCCCACGTACGGGGTGGCCGAGATGATCTCGACGGTGATCCGCTTGCCGTTGGGCGCCGTGTAGGTGACGGTGTCGCCGGCCTTGGTGCCCTGGATGGCGGCACCCAGGGGTGACTTCTCGCTGTAGACGTCGATATCCGTGTCCCCGGCCACCTCGCGGCTGCCCAGGAGGAAGTTCTCGACGTCGCCGGCGATCTTCGCGGACACCATCATGCCGGGCTCGACGACGCCGTCGTCCGCCGGGGACTCGCCGACGTGCGCGTTGTTCAGCAGGTGCGTGAGCTGGCGGATCCTGGCCTCGGCCTTGCCCTGCTCCTCCTTGGCGGCGTGGTATCCGCCGTTCTCCTTGAGGTCGCCCTCGGAGCGGGCCTGCTCGATGCGGGCGACGATCTCGGCGCGACCGGGACCGGACAGGTGGTCCAGTTCACTCTTGAGCCGGTCGTAGGACTCCTGTGTGAGCCAGGCGACGGGGGCGCTGTTCGTGGACACGGGATAACTCCTTCGGTACGGCCGCCACCGGGAGGGTGGGGCTCATGGTCACTCGACGGGCCGGCTGTGCAGCCGAGGTTCACCGGCAAGCAAACACCCCGCCTCATGGGACCGGGTGGCCGGTGCGCCGGTGAAGCGGGGCGATACGTATGCTTCCATGCTAGAGGGGGGAGGGCCAGAACCCAAGCAGTCCGGCCGTCCGGCTCAGTCCTCCACGATCCAGCAGGCATTGACGCCGCCGGACACACTCGGAGAATCGAGGCGGACATCGGTCCGGTGCGCCGTGGTGCCGCCGCCGTTGGCGCCCTCCTCGGCGCTGTTCGGGCCGATGGTCACGACCCTCCAGCCGACCACCGCATAGTTCTCGCTGAGGACCTGCACCGCGCACTGCGCCGTCGCGGCACGGTCCTTCGTCACTTCGAAGTCGACGCTCGCGAGTTCGTCCGAGGCGAGGGAGAAGCCGACGTCCTTCGAGGACACGGGGGGACTGCCGGTGGTGAGGGCGACGGCGGCGATGGCCGCCACCGCGGCGAGGATCAGCGCGACGACCAGCATCCGCACGCGGCCCATCGGC
This sequence comes from Arthrobacter sp. Ld5, assembly GCF_051172775.1. NCBI lineage: Bacteria > Bacillati > Actinomycetota > Actinomycetes > Micrococcales > Micrococcaceae > Arthrobacter > Arthrobacter sp. Ld5. Next base: position 75,355 of record NZ_JBPKBO010000006.1, on the reverse strand, counting down.
TTCCTGGGCTTGGGGGTGCCGTAGCGATTGGCTACTCTGGATGTTGGCGTTCCGGCGGAGCTCACCCTCCCATTTTACCGTCCGTCGACGGCGGCCTCATCCGGCCGCCCCCGCTGTCCGTCCCCGACGGGCTTCGGCCCCGAAATCCCCCAGAAAAGCCAGGAGCGCGTGTTGCCAGCCCAGGATCAGCCCGGCGAGTCCCGTGAGGGTCTCCGCCTCCTCGCCGTCCATGCCCACCCCGACGACGAGTCGAGCAAGGGCGCGGCCACCATGGCCGGCTACGTCGCGGCAGGGGTCGAGGTCATGGTCGCGACCTGCACCGGCGGGGAGCGCGGCGACATCCTGAACGCGGCGATGAACGACGATCCGCACGGCAAACGGGACCTCCCCGGCCTCCGCAGGCTCGAGATGGCCCGCGCGGCCGCGGAGCTCGGCGTCCGGCACCGGTGGCTCGGCTTCGAGGACTCGGGACTGCCCGAGGGCGACCCCCTGCCCGACCTGCCGGTCGGGTGCTTCGCCCTGCAGCCGCTCGAGCGGGCCGCCGCACCCCTGGTGAAGCTCGTGCGGGAGTTCCGCCCCCACGTGATCATCAGCTACGACGAGAACGGCGGCTACCCGCACCCGGACCACATCATGGCCCACCGCGTCGCCGTGGAGGCGTTCGAGGCCGCGGCGGACGCGGAGCGCTACCCCGGGACCGGCGAGGCCTGGAGCGCGTCGAAGCTCTACTACGACCGCGCGTTCAGCCCGGAGCGCCTCCGCGCCCTGCACTTCGCCCTCGAGGAGGCCGGCCTGCAGTCGCCGTTCGCCGAGCGCATCGCCCAATGGCTGGAGGCGGACGCCGAGGGGCACCAGCCGCCGGCCCCCACCCACGCGACCACTACGCAGATCCGCTGTGCGGACTTCTTCGGGCACCGCGAGCGGGCGCTCCTCGCGCACCGCACCCAGGTGGACCCCGAAGGCTTCTTCTTCGCCGTGTCGATCGAGATGCAGCAGAAGGTGTGGCCCTGGGAGGACTACTCGCTCATCGCCTCCAGGGTGGAGTCGCAGCTGCCCGAGGACGACTTCTTCGCGGGCATCACCGCCGACGCGTAGCGCCTCCGGGTCCGCGCGGCTGTTCTATCCCGCGTAGAATTGCAGGCGGCGGTCACCGTGATCCGCTGCGAGTCCCGAAAGTGGTGCATGCGTGTTCCTTGACTTCAGCCTGGCTGCAACGACGATGACGCCGTCCGGCGATCCGACGCTGAAACCAGGGCTGGATCCCGCCTCCGTGACGCCCGGGACCCTCGGCTTCCTCGCGACCCTCTTCGTCGTCGTGATGGTCATCCTGCTGATCCGCGACATGGCCAAGCGCATCCGTCGGGTCCGCTACACGGCCGAGGTGGATCAGGCGCGCGCCCGCCGCGAGGCCACCCCGGGCGCCGCCGGCGGTGCGTCCGCCGATGCACCCGCCGACGTCCGCCCGTCGGGCGCGCAGGGCCCGGACGAGGCGGCGCGGCCGGCGCCCGGGGGGAAGCACGGCCCCGACAACCGCTAGGTCCGGACCGGGTCCAGGACGGCCAGCATGATCGCGACGAAGTGCGCCGCGAAGGCTGCCACGGTGAAGGCGTGGAAGAGCTCGTGGAAGCCGAACACCCGCAGCGAGAAGTTGGGACGCTTGATCCCGTAGAACACGGCCCCCGCGATGTAGAGCGCGCCCCCCACGCAGATGAGCACGGCGGCGGCGACGTCGGCCCGGAAGAAGTCGGGCAGGTAGAACACCGAGGCCAGGCCCAGCGCCACGTAGATGGGGACGTACAGCCAACGTGGGGCATCCACCCAGAGGTTGCGGAACAGGACGCCGGCGATCGCGCCGCCCCAGATGATCCACAGCAGCGTCTCGGCCTTCCCCGGCGGGAGCAGCGCCCAGGCCAGTGGCGTGTAGGACCCGGCGATGACCAGCATGATGTTGGTGTGGTCGAGGCGCTTCAGCACCACCCTCACCCCGGGGCTCCAGTTGCCGCGGTGGTAGACGGCGCTCACCCCGAAGAGCAGCACGCCCGTGAACGCGTAGACGGCGGAGGCGATCTTCAGTGCCGGCGTCGGAGCCAGCGCCACGAGCACGATCCCGGCCGCGACCGCCAGCGGGGTCGCCACCGCGTGGATCCAGCCCCGCCAGAGCGGCTTCGTCGCGAGGGCGTCCGCGAGGGGCCCCGCCATGGAACCGACCGCGTCCTCGAACGCCGCGGCGCGGCCGCGGGCCGGGTCCGACGGACGGGGGGGAGGGGCCTGGTCGCGCGAGGTCATAGCCCGGATTCTAGCCCACGGGCACGCACCCGGATGCCTCGTCCAGGGGGCATCCGCAACCCCTCGCCGGCGTCGGCGCGGATCGTTGTGAGGCGACTGCCGGTACGGTAGGAAGAGGTATGCGGAGCGCCGGGCGCTCCGTCGCGACGACGCTCCGGCCCCCGCCGGAGCACTGAGGAGGTGTGGCCGGGCGTGACGTGGAAGCTCCCCGAGGTCGGCTACAGCTTCTACGAGCGCAGGCTGCAACGCAATCTCGCACCCGAGCGCATCCCCCACCACATCGGCGTCATGGTGGACGGGAACCGCCGGTGGGCGAAGCTCGCGGGTGCTCCGACGAGCCACGGCCACCAGGCCGGTGCGGACAAGATCCACGAGTTCCTCGGCTGGTGCGAGGAACTCGGCGTCGACGTCGTCACGCTCTACATGCTCTCCACCGACAACATGGGCCGCCCCCAGGAGGAGATCGACCAGCTCCTCGACATCATCGCGAACACCCTGGACCGGCTGGGCGAGAGCAACAGGGTCCGCGTGCAGCCCGTCGGCGCCCTCGACCTGCTGCCGGAGGACCTCAGCGGCAAACTCGTGGACCTCGCCGCCTCCACGGAGAGGATCGACGGGATCCATGTGAACGTCGCCGTCGGCTACGGGGGGCGGCGCGAGATCGTGGACGCCGTCAAGGAGCTCATGCGGGATGCCGCGGCGCGCGGCGTGTCCCTGGAGACCCTCGCCGAGCAGCTGTCCGACGAGCACATCTCCTCCCGCCTCTACACGCGCGGCCAGCAGGACCCGGACCTCGTCATCCGCACCTCCGGGGAGCAGCGGCTCTCCGGGTTCCTCATGTGGCAGAGCGCCTACAGCGAGTTCTACTTCTGCGAGGCGCTGTGGCCCGATTTCCGCCGCGTGGACTTCCTGCGGGCGCTGCGCGACTTCGGCCGGCGCCAGCGACGGTTCGGCTCCTGAGTGTTCACCGTCCCGTCAGCTCCGACACGCCGCATCCGGCGGGCTCCGCGCGGACGGCGGGCGTAGGGTCGGACCATCGACGGGGGCCGGACCGGGACCCCGCGCCAACCTACGACGTCGGGGCGTAGCACCCCGGAGCGGAGTCCACGTGGCCACGACCAGCACCCCATCGAACGCCGCATCGCCCGGCCGCCGCAGCTACGTCGTCGACACCTCGGTACTGCTGTCGGACCCCCGCGCCGTCCTGCGGTTCGAGGAACACGAGGTGGTCCTGCCCGTCGTCGTGATCTCCGAACTCGAGGACAAGCGGCACGACCCCGAGCTCGGCTACTTCGCACGGACGGCGCTCAGGGTGCTGGACGACCTGCGGGTGGCCCACGGCGGGCTCGACCGGGACGTCCCCCTCGGGGGCGGGGGCACGCTCCTCGTCGAGCTGAACCACGTGTCCCCGGACGTGCTCCCGGTCGGCTTCAGGAGCGGCGGGAACGACGCGCGGATCCTCGCGGTCGCGAAGAGCCTCGCCGCCGGAGGGCGGGACGTCACGGTGGTCTCGAAAGACCTGCCGCTACGCCTCAAGGCCTCCGCGCTGGGCCTCCGGGCGGAGGAGTACCGCAGCGAGTTCGTCCGGGACTCCGGCTGGACCGGCGTCGTCGAACTCGACGCGACCGTCGAGGAGGTCGACGCGCTGTACGCACGGGAGTCGGTGTTCACGCCCGGCGCGGCCGAACAGCCGGTCAACACCGGGGTGGTCCTGCTCTCGCCGCGGGGTTCGGCGCTGGGGCGGGTCGGGGCGGACAAGCACGTCCGCCTCGTGCGGGGTGACCGCGACGTCTTCGGGCTCCACGGCCGCTCCGCCGAGCAGCGACTGGCGATCGACCTCCTCCTGGATCCCGGGGTGGGGATCGTCTCGCTCGGCGGACGCGCCGGCACCGGCAAGTCCGCCCTCGCCCTGTGCGCGGGCCTCGAGGCGGTGCTCGAACGCCGGGAGCACCGCAAGGTGGTGGTCTTCCGGCCGCTCTTCGCCGTGGGCGGCCAGGAACTCGGGTACCTGCCCGGGGGCGAGAACGAGAAGATGAACCCCTGGGCGCAGGCGGTCTTCGACACCCTCGGCGCGCTCGTGTCGCAGGAGGTCGTCGAGGAGGTCCTGGACCGCGGCATGCTGGAGGTGCTGCCCCTCACCCACATCCGTGGCCGCAGCCTCCACGACTCGTTCGTCATCGTCGACGAGGCGCAGTCCCTCGAGAAGAACGTGCTCCTGACGGTCATGAGCCGGATCGGGCAGCAGTCGAGGGTCGTGCTCACCCACGACGTCGCGCAGCGCGACAACCTGCGCGTGGGACGCCACGACGGCATCGCGGCCGTCGTGGAGATCCTCAAGGGGCATCCGCTGTTCGGGCACGTGACCCTCACGCGGTCGGAGCGCTCGCCGATCGCGGCCCTCGTGACGGACCTGCTGGAGGGGACGGAGCTCTAGCTCACTCGACGATCCAGGGCACGTGCCGGCTCACGTCGCTCAGGTCCGGCGGCGCAGCCCGGAAGTAGTCGTCGGTCAGGTACTCGTCCACGCCGAGGATCTGCAGGTCGTGGCCGGCGCCGCGCGACGGGCCGTCGAGCGCCGTCGTCGACACGCAGACCGCCGTGCCGACGTCGATGAGCACGCGCGTGCGGCCCTCGCCGATGAGGGGGTGGCCGGGCGCGGTCGGGGCATAGCCGGCGTTGGGGGTGAGGGTCGCGGCCAGGACCGGCCGGCCGGCGAACACCTCCTGCGCGAGCTCCTCGATCTCCACCCGGTCGGCGCCGGGGAAGGCCATCGCGACGGGCGCGTTCCCGGTGAGTTCCACCGGGTCGAGCATCGAGGACCAGCGCGGGTCCCCGAACACCGCCTCGCCGTAGGCGGCTTCGGGCCGGCGGCGCACGAACCCGGCGTCGTCGTACACGGGGGTCACGAGGCGCGGTGCCAGGAGCCAGGACTTCCGGGTGGCGCTCACGTACATCGTGTCGCGGGAGGTCTCGTTGCCGGTGGTGGAATGGAGGAGCGTGCCGTCCGCCGCCTCCACCCGCAGCGCCGCGGGTCGGCGCAGCCAGGCCGTGAGCGGCGGTGCCGTGTCGGTGCCCGACGCCGACGGCGCACGCCACGAGATGGTGAAGCGCAGGCTCTCCCAGCGCCAGGGTGAGGAGCGGCAGAGCGAGCGGAACGTCTCCTCGGGGCTGGAAGTGTGCTGGGCCGACATTTCCACAGTGTAACCGCCGGTGCGCCGCCGGATCAGGGCCGTCGCGTAGGTTGGAGCCGTGACCGCCGCGCTCGCCGACTACCTGCACGGGGAGCCCGTGGCCTTCGTGCTCCTCGTCGCCGCGCTCGCGGGGTTCGCCGTCGTCGGGGTGCGGCTGGGCGTCATCGACTGGCGCACCCATCGGCTGCCGGACCGCATCGTCCTGCCGTCCTACCCCGCGGCGGTCCTGCTCCTCGGCGCGGCCGCGGCGACGGCCGGGGACTGGCGGCGGATCGCGGGGATGCTGGGCGGGGGAGCAATCCTGCTGGTCGCCTTCGCGGCACTGCATCTGCTCCATCCGCCGGGTCTGGGCCTCGGCGACGTGAAGCTCGCGGGGCTCCTCGGTCTCTACCTGGGCTTCGCCGGGTGGGACGGGCTCTGGTGGGGCCCGTTCCTCGCCGTCGTGCTCGGCGGAGCGTGGAGCGTGCTGCTCCTGGCGGCGCGGCGGGCGACGCTGAGCACATCCGTGGCCTTCGGCCCGTTCCTCATCGCCGGGGCAGCCCTCGGGCTCGCTGTACTACCCTGAAAATCATGCCTACTCCGGACTTCGTCCTCGCCCTGCGCCGCGTGATCGGCCATGACCCGCTCTGGCTCCCGGGGGTGTGCGGCGTGGTCCTCGACGAGGACGGGCGCGTGCTCCTCGGCCGGCGTGCCGACAACGGTGCGTGGGCCCTCATCACCGGCATGGTCGAACCCGGTGAGGAGCCCGCGGTCGCCCTGCGCCGCGAGGTCGAGGAGGAGACCGGGGTGGTGGTCGAGGTCGAGTGCCTGCTCGGGACGAAGGTCGTGGGGCCCATCACGTTCCCCAACGGTGACGTGACCACGTTCCTGACCCTCGACTTCCGGTGCCGCCGGGTCAGCGGCACCGCCCGCGTCAACGACGACGAGTCGACGGACGTCCGATGGTTCCCGCCGGACGCCCTGCCGGAGCTGAGCGCCCGCCATCTGGCGCTGGTGCAGGGCGCCGCGTCCTTCGACGGTGTGGCCCGCTTCGTGTCTTGACGGACCCCGGCCGCCTCCCGGTCAGGCCTGCGGAGGTCGCGTCATCGAGAGGACGTCGAGCGCCGAGTCGAGCTGCTCCTCGGTCAGTTCACCGCGCTCCACGAAGCCGAGGGCGACGACGGCCTCGCGGACCGTGAGGCCCTCCGCCACCGCCTTCTTCGCGATCTTCGCGGCGTTCTCGTACCCGATGTGCTTGTTGAGCGGCGTCACGATCGAGGGGGAGGCCTCGGCGAGGAAGCGCGCCCGCTCCACGTTCGCCGTGATGCCGTCGATCATGCGGTCCGCGGACACGCGCGACGCGTTGCCCAGCAGGCGGATGGACTCCAGGACGTTCCGGGCGATCACGGGGATGCCGACGTTGAGCTCGAACGCACCGTTCGTGCCGGACCAGGCCACGGTGGCGTCGTTGCCCACCACCTGCGCGCAGACCATGATGACGGCCTCCGCGATCACCGGGTTGACCTTGCCGGGCATAATCGAGGACCCGGGCTGCAGGTCGGGCAGGGCGATCTCGCCGAGACCGGTGTTCGGGCCGGAGCCGAGCCAGCGCAGGTCGTTGTGGATCTTCGTGAGCGAGACCGCGATGGTCCGCAGCATCCCGGAGACCTCCACGAGGGAGTCGCGGTTGGCCTGCGCCTCGAAGTGGTCGCGCGCCTCGGTGAGGGGGAGCCCGGTGTCCGCGGCGAGCAGTTCGATGACCCGCGCGGAGAAGCCCGCCGGGGTGTTGATGCCGGTGCCGACGGCGGTGCCGCCCAGCGGCACTTCGGCCACCCGCGGCAGCGAGGCCTCGATGCGCTCGATGCCGTAGCGCACCTGCGCCGCGTAGCCGCCGAACTCCTGGCCCAGCGTGACGGGGGTGGCGTCCATGAGGTGCGTGCGGCCGGACTTGACGACGGTCGCGAACTCCTCCGCCTTGCGCTCGAGGGCCTCGGCGAGGTGCGCCAGCGCCGGGATCAGGTCCTTGACCAGCGCCGACGTCGCGGCGACGTGGACGGAGGTGGGGAAGACGTCGTTCGAGGACTGCGACGCGTTGACGTGATCGTTCGGGTGCACCGAGGTGGAGCTCCCCGCGGCCTCGAGCGCCCGGCTCGCGAGGGTCGCGATGACCTCGTTCGCGTTCATGTTCGAGGACGTCCCCGAGCCGGTCTGGTAGATGTCCACCGGGAAGTCGCCGTCGTACCGGCCCGAGGCCACGCCCTCCGCCGCCGCCTCGATGGCCCGCGCGCGCTCCGCGTCGAGCACGCCGAGCTCGGCGTTGGCCGTCGCGGCGGCCTTCTTGATGCGGGCGAGCGCCTCGATGTGTGCGCGCTCGAGGGTGGTGCCGGAGATCGGGAAGTTCTCGACGGCCCGCTGCGTCTGCGCCCGGTACAGGGCGTTCACCGGGACGCGCACCTCGCCCATGGTGTCGTGTTCGATGCGGTAGTCCGCGGTCCCCGCGCCGGGCGCAGCGCCCGTCGTCGGGGTGGATTCAGGGCTGGCTGCAGGCGTTGGAGTCATGCCGCAATTCTTACCGCTGCGCTACAGTGCGCCAAATCCTGACACCAGCACGGCCTTGCCCTCGTCGAGGCGGTAGGAGACACCGATGACGGCGACCGAGCCGCCCTCGACGGCGTCGGAGATGACGCGGGAGCTGTCGACGAGACGCTGGGCGGTCTGCTTCGTGTGCTCGATGACCGTCGTGTTGACGTCGGTGACGCCCTCCCGCCGCGCGGTCAGGACGGACGGCGTGATCCGCTCGACGAGGTCGCGGAGGAAGCCCGTGGGCATGTCGCCGGTCTCGACCGCGTTCATCGTCGCCGTGACGGCGCCGCAGCTGTCATGGCCGAGGATCACGATCAGGGGGACGCCGAGCACGCTCACGCTGTATTCGAGCGAGCCGAGGACGGCGTCGTCGATCACCTGCCCGGCCGTGCGGACCACGAAGACGTCACCGAGGCCGAGGTCGAAGATGATCTCCGCGGCCAGCCGCGAGTCCGAGCAGCCGAAGATGACGGCGAACGGGTGCTGGTTGTTCACGAGGGCGGTGCGGCGGGAGGCGTCCTGGTTGGGGTGCGAGACGTCGGAGGCCACGAAGCGCGCGTTGCCCTCCTGCAGTCGCGCCCAGGCGGCGGCGGGGGTCAGTTGCTGGGTCACGCCGCCCACTGTACTGTCTCCGGCCGTCACGATCCGTCCATGTCGGAGGATGACAGGCGCTCGGCCTCCTCGGCCGCGTTCCGCCGCACGTCCTCGACGACGGCCTCGCCCACGGTGTCGAATTCGGTGAGGGAGGCCTCCCCGTTGAGGATCACGGTGGCGCCGTCGACCTCGGAGGTCAGCACGGTGTCCCCGTTCGAGGCATCGAGGAGCTGCCACTCGAGCCCGCCGATCGTCCGCGTCCCCGAGACCTGCGCGTCGCCGATGCGCTGCGCGGTCCACGTGGGATTGGCGTCGTCGGTCTGGGTGAGCTGGATGAAGCCGGTGTCCGCGGTGAGGAACCCGACCTCCCAGAAGTCCACCGCGTCGCTGGCTCCGCTGACCCACCGGGCGTAGTTGGAGGTCCAGTCCTCCGGCAGGGCCGGCGACGCCGGGAGGTAGCCGGCGTCGCCCGCCGCCTGCCGGGCGACGGTCTCGACGTCGATGTCCCGCTGGTACGTCTCCGCGGTGTGGGTGGGGTTGAGGAAGTAGACGGGGAGGACGACGGCGATGGTCGCGCCCGTGGCGATCAGCATGCCGCGGGCCGTGGAGCTCGCGCGCTTTGCCTGGTTCGGCGTCAGCGTGATGGGCGGGGCGTCGTCGTCCAGGTCCATCGCTGGCCGGGCGCCGTCGGCCGTCCGGCGCGCCTGCTGGATGCCCGGCGGCGCGGCCGGGACCTGCCCGTCCGCCGGGCCTGGTCGTGTGCCGGGGGTCGTCCGCTCGTCGCCGTGGTCGCTCACCCCTCCATTTTCGCTGATGCGGGCCACTGCGCCTAACGGACGCCCGTCCGCGGCGCCGTACGCCGGTGTCCGCAGGGGGCGCCGTGCCGCCCGCGCGCCTATGATGGCAGCACAGGACAGGTGCGTGCGCGCACAGGCCGACGACCTTCGACGATGAGGATAGACGTGTCCCAGAACGCTACGAATGCCCAGTACTCCACACTGTCACCGGCGCTGGCCGTCGGGGACAAGGAACCGGACCGGAACCTCGCCCTCGAACTGGTGCGCGTCACGGAGGCCGCGGCCATCGCCGGGGGCCACTGGGTCGGGTTCGGCGACAAGAACCTGGCCGACGGCGCCGCGGTAGACGCCATGCGCTCGCTCCTGCAGACCGTGCACTTCAACGGCGTCGTGGTGATCGGGGAGGGCGAGAAGGACGAGGCCCCCATGCTGTTCAACGGCGAACGCGTGGGCGACGGCAGCGGACCCGAGTGCGACGTCGCTGTCGACCCGATCGACGGCACCCGGCTCACGGCGCTCGGCATCAACAACGCGCTCGCCGTGCTCGCCGTCGCGGAGCGGGGCTCGATGTTCGATCCGTCGGCCGTCTTCTACATGGAGAAGCTCGTGACCGGACCGGAGGCCGCCGACATGGTGGACCTGCGCCTGCCGGTCAAGCAGAACCTCCACCTCATCGCGAAGGCCAACAACAAGAAGGTCAGCCAGCTCAACGTCATGATCCTGGACCGCGACCGCCACAAGCCGCTCGTGGAGGAGATCCGCGCCGCCGGCGCGCGCACCAAGTTCATCATGGACGGCGACGTCGCCGGGGCGATCGCCGCGGCCCGCGAGGGCACCGACGTCGACGCCCTCATGGGTATCGGCGGCACCCCGGAGGGGATCGTGGCGGCCTGCGCCATCAAGTCCCTGGGCGGCGTCATCCAGGGCAGGCTCTGGCCCACGAGCGACGAGGAGAAGCAGAAGGCGCTCGACGCCGGCCACGACCTCGACCGTGTGCTGTCCACCAACGACCTCGTCACGAGCGACAACTGCTACTTCGCCGCGACGGGCATCACCGACGGCGACCTGCTGCGCGGGGTGCGGTACAGCAAGGACAAGGTCCTCACGCAGTCGATCGTCATGCGCTCGAAGTCGGGCACCATCCGCGTGGTCGACGGCGAGCACCAGGCCCACAAGTGGGAGACGTACGCGAGGGTCAAGGACTGACCGTCGGCCGGTCCGCCCGTCCGGGACCGGGCAGGGCGGCGCGCCCCTATAGGCTGGTCGGATGAGCCTTTCCGTGTCGCCCTGCCCCGACCGTGCCCTCTGGGACACCACCGTCAACGAGCTGGGAGGCCACCCCCAGCAGCTGTGGGGGTGGGGTGCGACGAAAGCCGCGCACGGCTGGACCGCGGACCGCGTGATCCTCCAGGGGGACGACGGCGTCGTCGTCGCCGCCGCGCAGGTGCTGTGCCGGTCGCTGCCGTTCCCGCTGCGGCGACTCGCCTACATCCCCCGCGGCCCGCAGGCCCTGCCGGGGCGCGAGGCCGAGGCCCTGGAGGCCATCGTCGGGTACGTCCGGGCGGCCCACCCGTCGGTCGCGCTGTCGATCGAACCCGACTGGGAGGCGGAGGGCGACGTCGTCCGTGCCCTCCCCGCGGCGGGCTGGAAGACGAGCACGAACACCATCCTCATCGGCCGCACCCTCATCCTGGACCTCCGGCGATCGGAGGAGGACCTGCTGGCCGACATGACGAAGAAGCACCGCCAGTACATCCGCAAGTCCGGCCGGGAGGGCCTGGACCTCCGGCGCGTGGTCCGCAGCGAGCTCCCGGCCTGCCTTGACGTCTACCGGCTGACGGCCGAGCGCGCGGGCTTCGGCATCCACGAGGACTCCTACTACCTGGACATCTTCGACAACCTCGGCGACGCGTCCCCGGTGTACGCCGCGTTCCAGGGCGGCGACGTCGTCGCCTTCCTCTGGCTCTCCACGACCGACGCCACCTCCTTCGAGCTCTACGGTGGGATGACCGATGAGGGCGAACGGCTCCGCGCGAACTACGCGCTGAAGTGGTTCGCGATCTGCGAGATGAAGGCGCGGGGCGTGCACCGCTACGACTTCAACGGCCTGCTCAACGACGGCGTCTCCCGCTTCAAGATGGGCTGGGCGAAGCACGAGGACCAGCTCGCCGGCACCTGGGACTACCCGCTCTCACCCCTCTACCCGGTGTTCAGCCGGGCGCTCCCGGTCGCGAAGCGCGGTGCGCAGCTGGCGCGCCGCCAGGTAGGGCGGGTCGTCGGTGCGGTGCGGCGCGTGCGTGCGGGGCGCGCCTCCTGACCCACCCGTCGCCCGGCGTTGCCGGGACGCGTCCGCCCCGCGTGAGTGCCCACGTGTGGTGGGTGTTCGACGGCGGGACCCGCCGTAGCTGCGCACTCGGGCGACGGCGCAAGGGGAAGCGCTGCCGGGCGCGCTCCGGGCCGACCTCCTACACGCCGAGCGCGGACGTCCCGCCGCCCACGGTGACGGCGAACGCCAGCACCGGACCGTCCGTGGCCCCGTGCTCGTCCGCGGCCGGACGCACCATCAGGGGCGCCTCGGACGCCGCGACGAAGGCGCTGCTCCCGCGCGGCACGAGGAGCGTCGAGTTCGGGGTGTCCAGCAGGATCGGGGCGCTGACCGCGAGGACGACGACGGGACCGTTCTGCACCACGGGGACGTGCGCCGGCGTGAGGCTCCCGCCCCCGGCCGGGGCGCCGTCCGTCCCGGGGGCGTCGTCGGCGGTGCCGGCGGGCCCGGCCGCCGGGTCCGCCAGGACGATCCGCTGCAGCTGGAACTCCTCGAACGGCGGACGGTACAGCTCCTGGTCGAGCAGCGTGTACTCGGGCACGAGCGACGGCGGCGCGAGCGGTGCGAAGACCACGGTCGCGAGCAGCTCCGCGGTGTCCACGTGCTTCGGCGTCAGGCCGCCGCGCAGCACGTTGTCCGAGGAGGCCATGACCTCGATGCCCAGCCCGCCCAGGTAGGCGTGGATGTTCCCGGCGGGCAGGTAGAGCGCCTCGCCCGGCCGGAGCGAGACACGGTTGAGCAGCAGGGCGACGAGCACCCCCGGATCGCCGGGGTACTGGCCGGACAGTTCGGCGAGGGTCGCGAGATCCCGGGCCGTCGCGTCCCCGGAGCCCGTCCCGTCCCCGGTCCCCTCGGCGCGCCCCGCGGCCGCCACCACCGCGTCCACGGCCTCGCCGGGCGCCCGGAGCAGGAGCGTGAAGGCGCCGCGCAGCCCTGCCTCACCGCCTGACACCAGCTGCGCGGCGACGCCGTCGAGGAGGCGGTGGGCCGTCGAGCCGGGCTCCACGGCGGCGGCGAGGACGTCGATGATGCGCGCGGCGTCGGCCAGGGGCCGGAACCCGCACAGGGCCTCGAAGGGGGTGAGCGCGAAGATCATCTCCGGCTTGTGGTTCCGGTCCCTGTAGTTTCGGTGCGGGGCGTCGCGGGGAACGCCGGCGGCCTCCTCGGCGTCGTAGCCGGCCGCCGCCTGCTCGAGGCTCGGGTGCACCTGCAGGGACAGGGCCGATCCCGCCGCCAGCACCTTCAGGAGGAACGGGAGACGGCCGTCGAAGCGCCCGGCCACCTCGTCGCCGAGCATCGCCCGCGGATCCTCGTCGATGAGGTCGTGGAGGCTGCTGCGGGCCCCGTCGGCGAACACGGCCTCGGAGGGGGAGTCGGGATGCGCGCCGACCCAGAGCTCCGCCTCCGGGCCCCCCGACGGTTCCCGGCCGAGCAGGTCGGCGATGGCGTGCTCCGAGCCCCAGGCGTACGGACGGAGGGGGCTGTCGAGGAGGAACATCGTCATCGATCCTTCGGCTGGTGGGACGGCGCGCAGGGCGGCGCCGGACGGGCGGGGTCGGTCAGGCGGGTGAGCATTCGCCGTTGTTCGCGAGCAGGTCGCCGAGGGTGAGGTCGTCGCCGATGATGGCGAGTTCCTGCAGGTACTCCTCGGTGATGCCGTCGTCCGTCCCGTCCGAGGTGCCGTCAGTCGCGCCGTCGTCGACGGTCTGCGCCGGGACCTGCGCGACGACGCCGGCCCGTTCCAGCGTCAGCGGACCGGCGGCGGCCGGATCCGCCGACCCCTCGGCGAGCATCTCCTGGACGCGGGTGTGGATGCGGTCGAAGTCGGGGTAGGTGACGAAGTTCTCCGCCGGGGTGCCGAAGTCCGGCGGGCCGATGATCAGGCGGCGGGTCTCCTGGCCCTGGGCCTTCAGCCCCAGGTCGACGAAGCCGGCCAGCTGGTCCTGCGGGATGTCCGTCTCGACGATCTGCGTGCCGGCCGCGGCGATCGACTGGAACCGCGTCAGGAGGGTGGACGGGTCCAGCTGCGCGATCATGGCCTGCTGGACGCACTGCTGGCGCGCGATGCGGTCGTAGTCCGTGACGAACTCGCGGCTCCGGGCGTACCAGAGGGCGTGGTACCCGTCGAGGGTCTGGACGCCCGGCTTGATCCAGCCGTCCGGCGGGTAGTGGCGGATCGGGTCGGTGCCGGGGATCTCGGCGGCGGTGATGGGCACCCAGCCGCCGGCGTCGATCCGGATGCCGCCCATGGCGTCGACCAGCTGCTCGAAGCCGTTCATGTCGACGAGGACGTAGGCCTGCACCTCGATCCCGAGGACACCGCTCGCGGCGTCCATCATGGCCTCGGCGCCCGGGTCCTGGGCGTCGGGGTACAGGTCCGTGTGGTTCTGGGTCACCGTCGTGTAGAGGCTGTTGATGATGCACGGGTCGCCGCAGTTGTAGCCGTCCGGGTAGACCTCCCAGAGGGGGGAGTCCTCGGAGAACGGCGCGTTCTGGAAGTTGCGCGGGATGCTGAACGTGACGGTGGCGCCCGTCTCCGCGTCGACGCTGATAACCGAGATGCTGTCGGGCCGGCGGCCCGTGCGGTCCTCGCCGGCATCGCCGCCCATGAGGAGGAAGTTGTACCGGCCGTCCACGGGGTCGAAGGCGGGCCCGGACTGGAAGATGGAGCTGACCGTGGACCGCCCCACCCCGAGGACGTAGGCGCCGTAGGCGAGGGATCCGCTGGTGAGCACCATGAGCACCGCGAGGGCGCCCGCCACGAGGGGGCGCGCCCCGCGGTCGAGCAGGGGCATGCGGATGAGGCGGAGGGTGTTCAGGAAGAGCAGGGCCCATCCGACGGCGATCGCGAGGAGACCGGCGATCAGCAGCAGCGACCACCAGCGGTGGGTCACGACGCCGACGGCGAGGGTGCGGTTCGTGACGGCGAGGACGATGCCGAGGAGCACGAGGGCCCAGCAGGCGAACGTGGCGCGCAGTGCCCGGCGCCCGAGGCGCCGGTCCCCGGCGACGACCTGCGCGGAGCCCGGCAGGACGAGCGTCAGGGCGAGGAGGACGAAGGCGCGCTTGGTGCGGACCGCGGGCGGGGCGGACTCCGGGTACCGGACGGGGTCGGTGAGGGCGCCCACGCCGTGGGACCCGGTGCGGGTGGTCGTCGTCATGCGTCGTCCGCCGTGGCCTCCGCGATGCGGGAGCGGAGTGCGGCGCCCTTCTCCTCCGCGGTCCGCCGGAGGGCCCCGGCGAACTCGACGAGTTGCCGCCGCAGGGTGGCCGCCTGCTCGTCCGTGCCGGAGGCGAGCATCCTGACGGCGAGCAGCCCCGCGTTGCGGGCACCGCCGATGGACACGGTGGCCACGGGGACGCCGGCGGGCATCTGCACGATCGACAGGAGCGAGTCCATGCCGTCGAGGTAGCGCAGGGGGACCGGGACGCCGATCACGGGCAGCGGCGTCACGGAGGCGAGCATGCCCGGAAGGTGCGCGGCGCCGCCGGCGCCGGCGATGAGGACCCGCAGCCCGCGCTCCTGGGCGCTCCTGCCGTACTCGATCATCGCGTCGGGCATGCGGTGCGCGGACACGACGTCCGCCTCGTAGGGGATGGAGAACTCGGCCAGTGCAGCCGCTGCGGCTTCCATGACGGGCCAATCGGAGTCCGAGCCCATCACGAGTCCTACCTGGGCGTTTGTCACTGCATTCCCTTCGGTCATTCCTGAGTGGGGTCGTCCCGGGTGCCGTCGCGGAGCGTCGCGGCTACCCTCGTGGCCCTGGCGCGGACGTCGGCGAGCGGCTCCCCGGGGGCCGCCAGCGCGTTGACGTGGCCGATCTTCCGGCCGGGACGGACGTCCTTGCCGTAGAAGTGCACTTTAGCGGACGGTCCTGAGGACAGGGCGGCCGGATACGCCGCGTAGATGTCCGTGTTCGCCCCGCCGAGGATGTTCTTCATCACGGCGTGCTCCGCCACGGGGGCGGTGGAGCCGAGGGGCAGGTCGAGGACAGCGCGCAGGTGCTGTTCGAACTGTCCTGTCACGGCGCCGTCCATGGTCCAGTGGCCCGAGTTGTGCGGACGCATGGCGAGCTCGTTGATGAGGTAGCCGGCCCCGGAGCCCGGGGTCTCGAAGAGTTCGACCGCCAGGACGCCCGTGACGTCGAGACGTTCGGCGAGACGCAGCGCGGCCCCGGTGACGGCGTCGGCGAGGTCGTCGGCCAGGCCCGGGGCGGGGGCGATGACCTCGTTGCACACGCTGTCCACCTGGATGGACTCGACGACGGGCCACGCGACGGCCTCCCCGGAGGGCCGCCGGGCCACGAGGACGGACAGTTCGCGGCTGAACGGGACGAACTGCTCGACCAGCAGCTCGCCGCCGGTGAACCAGTCCCGCGCCGCGTCGAGGGACGCGGCGTCGCGCAGTACGAGGACCCCCTTGCCGTCGTAGCCGCCACGCGGTGTCTTGAGGACCACCGGCCAGCCCGCGGAGGCCGCGAAGGCCTCGACGCCGGAGGGGTCCGTCACCGCCCGCCAGGAGGGGTTGGGCAATCCGAGTGCGTCGACGGCCCGCCGCATCACGAGCTTGTCCTGCGCGTGCAGGAGCGCCGCCGGTGAGGGGTGGAGGCGCACGCCGTCGGCGGCCAGGTCCGCGAGGAGCTCACCGGGGACGTGCTCGTGGTCGAAGGTGACGACGTCCACACCCGCGGCGAAGGCGCGCAGCGTCTCGCGATCGCGGTAGTCGCCCACGTGGGAGCGGGCGACGGCGGCCACGGCGGACACGTCGGGGCCCTCTGCGAGGACGCGGAGTTCGAGGCCGAGTTCGACGGCGGGACCGGCCATCATGCGGGCGAGCTGGCCGCCGCCGATGACGCCTATCACGGGAAAAGTCACCACTACAGGGTAACCACGGGGCGGCCGGACCCGGCCATCCGGCCGGCCGGAACGGGAGGCAACCGGGTGTTTCACAGGAGGCCGCCGACCTGCTAGCGGGGGTTTCCGGACGCCGCCGGGGACCGCGACCGTGAACACCCCGTAAAATGGGGCGAAACGCGCCATGCAAAGGTCGGCCTGGGTTGCCTGCTCTGCTGGCCCCGTCGCGGTTTGTCCTGCAGGTCCGCCGGGAGCATCCCCTGCGGTGCCGGCGTTCGTATCGGACCTCGGAGGTTGACAGTGGCAGGACTCATGGACCGGATCAGGGGCCTCGCGTCGCTCTTCTGGCGCGAGGTGGCGAAGTTCGGGGCGGTCGGCGGTGTGGCTTTCGTCATCGACAACGGGCTCTACTGGTACCTGATCCACGGCCCGATGAGCGGCAGCGAGGTCAAGGCGCGCTTCGTCTCGGCCGGCGTGGCCACGGTCTTCGCCTGGGTCGCCAACCGCTACTGGACCTTCCGCCACCGCCGCCAACCCAATCCGGCCCGCGAGCTCGCCATGTTCGTCTTCATCAACGTGATCGGGATGGGTATCGCCGCAGGGTGTGTGTGGGTGGCCAAGTACCTCTTCGACGTCGTCGAGCCGGGCCCCCTGTTCGTCGTGGGGGTCTTCGGCACCGTGCTCGCCACCTTCGTCCGCTTCATCGCCTACCGGTTCTGGGTGTTCAACGTGGAACTCGACGCGGACCCGGTGTTCACCCACGACCAGGAGCTCATCCACCCGCAGGACGGGCCCGCGGGCACCGCGGCCCCGGCCCGGACGGAGCCCGGGATCGAGACGGTCAGGCACCCATCCGGTCAGTGACCTTCTCGCCGCTGAGCATCGTGTCCGTGACCGTGACGCCTTCCTCCACGAGGACGAGCGCCCCGTCCCGCTCCCACACCGCGGCCGCGGCGGCGAGGGTCCGCAGCAGGCCGACGCCGGGGGCCAGGAGGAGCGTCGGCGGTTCGGCGACAGCCGCCGCCTGATCGTGCCCTCCGGGCAGCGCCACCATGCCTGCGAGGTCCACGGCCGTCAGCTCCCGCCCGGGTGCGCGGACCAGGGGGGCGGACGCCCTGCCGTCGGCCGCGTCGAGGAACACGTCGCCGTGGGAGCGCACCTCCGCGGCGAAGTCCACGGCTCCCCGCGGCAGCGGCCCGTCCCACCGGAGCGCGAGCGAGCCGAGGGCCACGCAGGCCAGCAGGCGCGGCGGGTCCACCTCAACGCCGGCCCACGAGGTCAGCACGATGTCGGCGTCGGCGGAGGTCCCGACCGAGGGGCCGGGGACGCCGTCGCCGTCGGGCAGGACGACGACCGCCCCCACCTGCCAGCAGGCGAACACGAGGGCGAGGCTCTTCCAGTGGACCGGCAGGTCGACGGCGACGACGGTCCCGTCGGCTGCGTCGAGTTCGTCCACGAGGAGGTTGGCGCTCTTGGCGACCCAGTTGTCGAAGACGCGCCCGGACAGTTCGATCCGACCGTCCCGGCCGTGCCAGACGAGACGCGGAGAGGTGGGGCTGAGGGATCGCATCCTTCTCAGGAGCTGTGCTGGTGACTGTGGCATGATGGGCCTCTTCCGGCTCGAGGGGGGTCGGTTCCGCGTCGGCACTGCGTAGGACTACTTGCCGACGCGCCGACAAAGACAGGTAGTCGTATCGGCGTGGCACTCGTGTTTGTCAAGTCCCGACTCTATAAGGTTCCGTCCGCCGCTTGACGAAATTCGTGTTACACCCGTGTAATTAGGGGCAACGGATCTGTTCCGGCACGCGGGCGCGAGGGTCGACCCATGCTGATGCCGGAACGGCGACACCGGGAAGGCTGATTATGGGGCAGGCAGAACGCACTCAGGAACGACCAGATATCGCAGCGCAGGCTTCGGCCCGCTACGGCTCACGGGGCGTTCCCGCCGACTGGTTCCTCGATCCGGCCGATCCCCTGGCCGGCGACCTCTACCGCGAAGGCACGCGTTCCATGCTCGAGGACCAGGCGACGGCCTTCCTCAACGTCCACCAGACCCTCACGCTGCTCCCCGAGGTCGACGGCCCCCGCAGCCTCCTCGTCCTTCCGGGCCTCGACCCCGAGGTGCAGGAGGTCGCCGTGCCGCAGCCGGCGCCCGCCGGTCGGCCCGCCTGGGTCGAGCAGCCCCTCGCGCCGGGCGATGTCGACGACGACGGCGAGCTGTCCTGGCAGGCGGACGCCCTGTGCGCGCAGACCGACCCGGAGGCCTTCTTCCCGGAGAAGGGCGGCTCGACCCGCGACGCCAAGAAGGTGTGCGGCTCCTGCATCGTGAAGTCCGAGTGCCTCGAGTACGCCCTGGAGAACGACGAGCGCTTCGGCATCTGGGGTGGTCTCTCCGAGCGGGAGCGCCGCAGGCTGCGGAAGCGAGCGGTCTGATTCAGCAGCACCTCCGCGTCACCGCCGTCGTCGTAGCCCACGACGGTGCCGAGTACCTCCCGGAGACCCTGGAGGCCCTCGGGCGCCAGCGCCGCGCCGCCGATCTCTGTGTCGGCGTCGACACCGGGTCCACGGACACCTCAGCGTCCCTGCTCCAGTTCGGGCTGCCGCTCGGCAGTCCCGTGGTCGGCGCTCCGGCGCGTGCGGGGTTCGGTGCCGCCGTCCGGACCGCCCTCGCCGAGATCCCGCCGTACAGCGGTTCCGGGACGGGGGACGGGCACGACTGGCTGTGGCTCCTCCATGACGACTCCGCCCCCGAACCCGGGGCACTCGCCGAGCTGCTCCTCGCCGTCGAGCGCGCCCCCTCGGTCACGGTGGCCGGGGCCAAGCAGGTCGCGTGGGACGACCGCCGGGAACTCGTGGACGTCGGACTGTCCATCAGCCGGTGGGCGGAACGGCTCACGCTGATCGACGTCGACGAGCACGACCAGGGGCAGTACGACGCACGCAGCGACGTCTTCGCCGTCAACTCCGCGGGCATGCTGATCCGCCGCGACGTGTTCGACGCCCTCGGCGGTTTCGACCCGGCCCTCCACGGCGTGGGTGACGACGTCGACCTGTGCTGGCGGAACCGGCTCGCCGGCCACCGGGTGGTCGTGGTGCCCCGGGCGGTGCTGCGCCACGCGAGGTCCAGGCCGCACCCGGTCTCCACCCCGCACGGCGCGCGGGCCGCCGAGGTGTACCTCCGGCTCAAGCACGCCTCCGCGCAGATGGTCCCCCTCCTCGCCGTCGGCGCCGTCCTCGGCGGACTGGTCCGCCTGGTCGTCTGCCTCCTGGCGAAGGACCCGGGCTCCGGTGCGGGCCAGCTGCTCGGCAGCCTGGCCGGTGTCGGCCGGCCGTTCCACCTCTGGCGGTCCCGCCGCAGCGCCGCCCGGAGCCGGCGCCGCCCGCGCTCGATCGTGCGCCCGCTCATCACCTCCCGCCGTGAGGTGTGGTCCCACCGGCGGTCGGTCATCGACGCGTTCACCTCGCGCGGCGCCGCCGCGGGGCAGGACCCGCTGCACCCGGGCGGGGAGTACATCCCGTCGGGGAACGGCAACGACGACTTTGCCGCGCTGTCCACCCCGGCGCGGCTCTGGTCCGGGTCCGGTGCGGTCCTCGCCGTCGGGGTGCTGCTCACGGCCGCCGTCCTGGGCCTCCACCGGCTCGTCGGTGCGCCGGCGCTGGCGGGCGGGTCGCTGCTGCCGGTCGCCGGGACCCCGGGAGCGGTCCTGGCCGGCGCGACGGCGTGGTGGTCGGGCCTCGGGACCGGGTTCCCCGCCCACGGCTCGCCGTTCGCCGCCGTCCTGTGGCTGCTCTCCCTGCTGGGCCTCGGCGCGGCGAACACGGCCGTCGTCGTCGCCGTGGTCTGTGCGCTGCCCCTGGCCGGCCTGACCGCGTGGTCCGCCGCCGGGGCGCTGACGCGGTCCCGCGCGCTGCGCCTCTGGGCCGCGGTCTTCTGGGGAGCGGCACCCGCGCTGCAGGTCGCGCTCGGGCAGGGCCGCCTCGGCGCGCTGCTCGCCCACGTCCTCCTTCCCCTGGCCCTGCTGGGAGTTGTCCGGGCGGTCGGCGGCGCGGTGGGCGCCCGTACGCTGCCGGAGGGCATCCTGCGGCCCGGGGTCGGCGGGACCCGCAGCTGGACCGCCGGCGCAGCCGCCGGGCTCGTCCTCGCCGTCATCGCGGCGTCGGCACCCTCCCTCGGCGCCTTCGCCGCGGCAGGGCTGATCCTCGCGCTGATCGTCGGTGGCAGACGGACGCGCCCGCTGTGGTGGACCCTGCTGCCCGTCGTCGCGCTGTACCTGCCGTACCTCCTCTCGGCCCTCCCGCACCCCCGCGGCGTCCTCGGTGATCCGGGAGTCCCGCTCGCCTTCGACCCGGCCGCACCCTGGCAGCAGCTCCTCGGATTCCCGGTGCGGTTCGACCCGATGCTGCCGCCCGCGGCAGCGGGTCTCCTCGGTGCGGGCCCGTGGTCGCTCGTCGCCGCGATCGTCATCGGTGGGCCCGTGATCGCCCTCGCCGCCATCGCGCTCTTCCGGCGCGGCACCCTCGTGCGCGCGTTCTGGCTGATGGCCGTCCTGGCGCTGGCCCTCGGCACGGTGGCCCCGCGATTCCCCGTGGCGGTGGACGGCACCGCCCTGGTCGGCGTGTTCCCCGGACCGCTCGTCTCCGCCGTCACCCTGTGCCTGCTCGCCGCCGCCCTCGCGGGACTGCCCGGCCGCCAGGACCCCGGCCTCCCCGCGCCGCCGGTCCGCGCCGGGCGGCAGCTCCTCCGGACCGTCGCGGGCCTGGCGCTCGCCGCCGGCCCGCTGCTGAGCCTCGCCCTGTGGCTCGCCCCCGGCGTCACCGGCCCTCCCGCCGCGGTCGCCGACCCGGCGGTTCTCCGCGGCACCCCGGCCGGGGAACGGCTCGCCGGGGAGGGTGCCGCGGACGCCGGCACCACGGATTTCGGCACGGCGATCCGCCTGGACCCCGTGGCCGCGCGGCCGCTGCCCGCGACGGCGGCGGACCGGGGCACGGGCCCCGACCGGACCCGGACCCTCGTTCTCACGGTCGACGACGACGGCGACGTCCGTGCCGCCCTGGCGCGCGCCGCGGGGACGACCCTCGACGCGCTCAACCCGCTCTCCGCCGCCCGCACGCTGCAGGGTGGCGGGGAGGTGACGCTGCGGGAGGACGGGGAGTCCGCGAGGCTCCTCCGCACGAGCGTCGCCGTGATCGTCGGCGCCACGGGCGCGGATCCGAGCGGCGACCTGCGCGACCTCGGCGTCGGCTTCGTCGTCCTCCGGCAGTCCGAGGCCGCAGGGGACTTCGTCAGCGGCCGCATCGACTCCGTGCCCGGACTCACCGCCGTCGGGGACACCGAGGCGGGGCGCCTCTGGCGCGTCGCCCCGTCCGCGTCCGGTCCCGGCGACCTCACCGCCCGGGTGCGCGTCCTCGACGCCGAGGGCCGGACCGAGAGCATCCTCCCGTCGTCCGACGTGGAGGCCGCCGGCACGGTTCCTGCCGGCGGCGGGGACCGGCGACTCGTCCTGGCCGAGGAGGCGGACCCCGGGTGGCACGCCGTCCTCGACGGCCGGAGGCTCGAGCCGGTGTCCGACGGGTGGCGGCAGGCCTTCGCGCTGCCCGCCGCCGGCGGCGCGGTGGAGGTCTCCTACACCAGCCCCTACCAGCCCTGGTCCGAAGCGCTGCAGGCCGTCGTCCTCGGACTGACCCTGCTCCTCGCCCTTCCCGTCCCGTCCCGGCCCGCGGTGGCGCGACCGACCGGGGGCGCACCGCGGCAGGCGGTCCGGCGTCCCTCCGGCGAGGCGACGTCGGCCCCGGCCGACGACCCGGTCGACCGGGCTCCGGACGGTGCCCGCCCGCAGCCGGTGTCCAGCGGAAGGAGTGTCGGGTGAGCCCGCGACGGAAGACCGGTCGGACGGCGAAGGGCACCCCGCTCCGGGACGGGTCGGAGCGGCAGGCCCCGGAGACGGCAGGCACTGCCGGGGTGGCGGACACGGCCGTCGCCGCGCGCGCCGTCGCCCGTGACCGGGCCGCCGGGGTCCGACGCCCCACGCGCCTGGGGACCGCCCTCGGCGCGGCGGCCGGCGTCGTCCTCCTCGGGGCGACGGCGGCGATCGCCTCCGGAGGCCTGACCGCCGCGCTGCCGGACGGCCCGGCCGCCGACGTCGAGATCCCGGCCGCCGCGGTCCCCGCCGGGGACTACGCCGCAGTGTGCCCTGCGCCGCCCCGGCTGATCGCATCGGCCGGGGACGGGGCGGACCCCGAGTTCGGCCCGGCGTCGGCCAGCGCGAGGGCCACGGTCTCCGGTGTGGTGCTCAGCGACCTCGGCGCCACCGTCACCGGGAGCGGGCTGCTGCCCGTCGGCGGGGACGAGCCCCTGGCCCTGATCCGCGAGTTCGCTTCCCGGTCCTCACTCACCTCGGAGGACCCCGCCAGCAGCGGCGAGGACGGTCTGACGGACCGGACCGCGGGGGTCGCCCGGGGTGTCGCCGTCGAGGCGCCGTCCGTCCTGCGCGCGCAGTCGCAGGGCGGGCTCACCCCGGCGGCCGCCGCGACCACCACCTACACCGCCGCCGACGGGGACCTCCGCGGGCTCGCGGCCACGGCCTGCCAGGTGCCCTCGAGCGAGCTCTGGCTCCTGGGCGCCACGACAACCGTGGGGCAGTCCTCCTACCTGACCCTGACCAATCCCACCGGCACGGCCGCCTCCGTGTCGCTCGAGCTCCACGGGCCGGACGGCCCCATCGAGGCGCCCGGGACCCGCGACCAGCTGGTGGCGCCCGGCGAGACGCGCCGGATCGTCCTCGCCGCCCTCGCCGGCGACCAGGAGCAGGTGGCCGTGCACGTGCGCAGCGAGCGCGGACGCGTGAGCGGGGTCATCCAGCAGAGTGTCCTGCGCGGCCTGACGCCCGGCGGCGTGGACCTCCTGTCACCGGGTGCTCCGGCGGGCCTGACCCAGGTGGTGCCCGGCGTCGTCGTCCAGGACGCGGCAACGGCGCGCCGCATCCGCGAGCAGGAGGGGTACGGCACCGCAGCGCCGGCGCTGCAGGTGCTCGTCCCCGGCACGAGCGACGCCGTGCTCGACGTCCGGGTGTTCGGGTCCGACGGGGAGGTGGACCTGCCCGGCGGCGGAGTGGTGAGGGCGGCGGGCGGTGCCGTCACCAGCATCCCCCTGGACGCGCTGCCGGAGGGGACCTACACCGCGGCCGTCACCTCCGACGTCTCGGTGGTCGCCGCCGCGCGCGTCACGCGCGGGACCGGCAGGGGAGACCCGGTGGACCTCGCGGGTGCCCCGGCGGCCGTCCGCCTGGGCAGCGATCACGTGGTGGCACTCGCCGAGGGCGTGGACACCGCCCTGGTCCTCGGCGCGCCGAGCGGCAGGGGAGAGATCACCCTCACGCCCGTCCTGGCCGACGGCGCGCTGGGCGAGCCCGTGGTGATCGGCATCGCGGGAGGCACGTCCGTCACGGTGCCGTCGTCGTCCCTCGGCCGCTCGCCCGTCGCGGTGCTCGTCGACGCGACCGGGGACCCGGTGTACGGCGCGCAGGTCAGCACGCTGCCCGGGAAGAGGACGGGGATCTCCGTGACGGGCATCCCGGCGGCCGCCGCGGCCCCGCAGAGCATCCCGGTGGAGCTCGGGTACTAGGGCGGGGCGCGCCGGGTCAGGCCTGGGAGCGCCCGTACGCGGGATCGACGGCCTCGGGGGCCAGCCCCATGAGCTCGGCGGCCTGTTCGACGACGACGTCGTGCACGAGCTCGTTGACGGACAGGACGTTCCGCGCGGCCATAAGCACGGGGTGCCGGAAGATGGTGATCACAGCAGGCCGGTGCGGCGAGGCGGGGGAGCAGGCCCCCAGGAGCCCCTGCAGGGATTCGGGGGTCATCTCCTCGAGGCCGTCCGGGATCTCCTGCACCACGATCTGGACGTCCTGGATGCGTTCGCCCCAGAGGCGTTCGAGCCGCTGAGCCGACTCCATCACCCAGTCGTCGAACTGCTCCGACCGCGACCGCGCGCCGGGCAGGTACTGCGGGAGCAGATCGCCGCGCATGCCGCGCCCCCGGCGATTGCGTCGGCGCTCGTAGAACGACCGCGCCGGACGCTCTTCCGCGGCCGCCGGATCGGTCAGGTTCACCGAGAGTGTGGGAGCATCCTGCATGGAACGACTCTAAGCCTTCCACCGCCCCGCACGCACTCCCGCGGCGGTGGGTTCGCATCCGCGCTGCGCGGTGACACCCCGCGCCGTTCGGGGCGGGTCACGGCGGCCTCCCGGGCCGATCCCCGGTAGGGTTGGGCAGCGTGGGATCACTCCGTCAATGCTCCAGATCAGGCTGCCCCCGGCGGGCCGTGGCCACGCTGACCTACGTCTACGCGGATTCGACGGCGGTCCTGGGCCCCCTCGCGACCTACGCCGAGCCCCACACCTACGATCTCTGCGCGATCCACGCGGAACGCCTCACCGTGCCGCGCGGCTGGGAGGTGGTTCGCCTGACACTCCCCGACGCCCCGCCGGAGCACAACTCCGACGACCTCCTGGCCCTGGCCGACGCCGTCCGGGAAGCCGCCGCCGAACCCACCGTGGAAGCCCCGCCGGCCGGACCCCGCGGGGCCAGGACCCCCATGGAACCGCCGGTCGGCGTCAGCGGTCCCCGGCGCGGCCATCTGCGGATCCTGCCCGAGCCCTGACCGGATGCCGGCCGCTCCTGATTGAGGCCGGAGAAGGCGCCCGCGGTAGACTCGGGGTCAGAATCCCGATCCCTTCCGAGCGAAAGTGCTCCCGTGGCGAACCTCCCCTCCCGATTGCTCGACGTCCTCCGCTGCCCCGTCACCGGGTCGGCGCTCGTCCAGGAGGACGACGTCCTCACGGCCTCCTCGCCGGGCCGCGACGGCACGCCGCCGACCTACACGATCGACGAGGGCATCCCCGTGCTGCTCCGCCGCGAACCCCTCGACGGCGGCGCACGCGCCTGACCCGCCGTTCCCCCCGATCTTCCGACCCTTCAAGGACCAGGACACCATGACCTTCGACTACAAAGTTGCCGACCTCTCCCTCGCCGAGGCCGGCCGTCACCAGATCCGCCTGGCCGAGCACGAGATGCCCGGCCTCATGGCGCTGCGCCGCGAGTTCGCCGATTCCCAGCCCCTCGCCGGAGCGCGGATCGCCGGGTCCCTGCACATGACGGTGCAGACGGCGGTCCTCATCGAGACGCTGACCTCCCTCGGCGCCGAGGTGCGCTGGGCGTCCTGCAACATCTTCTCCACCCAGGACGAGGCCGCCGCCGCCGTCGTCGTCGGCACCGGCACCGTCGAGGAGCCCGCCGGCGTGCCCGTGTTCGCGTGGAAGAACGAGTCCCTCGAGGACTACTGGTGGACCGCCACCCAGATCCTCACCTGGCCGGGCCAGGCCGACGGCCTCGGCCCGAACATGATCCTCGACGACGGCGGAGACGCCACCATGCTGGTGCACAAGGGCGCCGAGTTCGAGGCGCTCGGCGCGGTCCCCGCGAACCCGCAGGAGGGCGACGCCGACTACTCGCACGAGTACACCGTGTTCCTCGACACCCTCCGCTCCACGATCGGCTCCGAGCCGCAGAAGTGGACGACGATCGCCGCCGGCATCAGGGGCGTCACCGAGGAGACGACCACGGGCGTGCACCGCCTCTACCAGCTGGCCGCCCAGGGCAAGCTCCTGTTCCCCGCGATCAACGTCAACGACTCCGTCACCAAGTCCAAGTTCGACAACAAGTACGGCATCCGCCACTCACTGCCCGACGGCCTGAACCGCGCCACGGACGTGCTCATCGGCGGCAAGGTCGCGGTCGTGTGCGGGTACGGCGACGTCGGCAAGGGCGCGGCCGAAGCCCTGCGCGGCCAGGGTGCGCGCGTGATCGTCACGGAGATCGACCCCATCTGCGCCCTGCAGGCCGCGATGGACGGCTACCAGGTCGCGAAGCTCGAGTCGGTCCTCGCGCAGGGCGACCTCTTCATCACGACCACCGGCAACAAGGACGTCATCCTGGCCCGCCACATGGCGGGCATGAAGCACCAGGCCATCGTGGGCAACATCGGCCACTTCGACAACGAGATCGACATCGCGGGCCTGGGACGCATCCCCGGCGTCGAGAGGATCGAGATCAAGCCGCAGGTCCACGAGTGGGTCATCCCCGCCGACGAGGCCACCGGCGTGGAGCAGCACTCCATCATCATGCTGTCCGAGGGGCGCCTGCTGAACCTCGGCAATGCGACGGGTCACCCCTCCTTCGTCATGAGCAACTCCTTCGCCAACCAGACGATCGCCCAGATCGAGCTGTACACGAAGTTCGGGCAGGACGACGCCGAAGGCAACCGCGAGTACGAGAACGAGGTGTACGTCCTCCCGAAGGTCCTCGACGAGAAGGTCGCCCGCCTGCACCTCGACGCCCTCGGCGTCGAGCTCACGGAACTGACCAAGGGGCAGGCCGAGTACCTCGACATCGACGTCGCCGGTCCGTACAAGTCGGAGCAGTACCGCTACTAGGCCTCGGCCGAACCGTCCGGACGGCTGCCGCCCCCGCCGGCCCGGACACCGCATGCGGCCTGCGCGGCCAGGGGTGTCCCGTCCCGTACAGTCGCTTCCAGACTGAGAACGTGGAGGGGCTGGACGTATGAAGCAGGGATCGGGCAGGGCGGCAGCGGGCCGGAAGGGCTGGAAGATCGCGGCCATCGGCGCGGCGGCGGTCGTCGCCGTGGGCGGCGGCGTGGGCATCGCGACGGCATCACCGTGGGGCGACCCGGAGCCCTCGTCGTCGTCCGCACCCTCTGCCGCCGCCCCCTCTTCCTCGGCGCCCCCGTCGGCGGCCCCCACCCCGGCCGGTGCCCGGGCCGGCGAGTACACCGTCGGCCTGACGCCCACGGACGGCGCCTTCTCGGTCAACCCCGCCGTCCCGGCCGCGGTGAAGGTCGTGGGTGCGACGCTCGACGCCGTCGACCTCGTCCCGCGGGCCGGCGGAGCGCCCGTGGCCGGCACCCTGTCCGAGGACGGCACGGGCTGGACCGCCACGGACCGCCTCGCCTTCAACACCGAGTACGAGTTCTCCTACACCGTCCGCGACTCCGCCGGGCAGTCCCACCGCGGCACCTCCACGTTCCGCACGGTGGAACCCGCGAACGAGGCCGACGCGGCGATGTTCCCGCTGGACGGCGCGACCGTGGGCACGGGACAGCCGCTCGAGTTCACCTTCAGCGAGCCGGTGACCAACCGGGACGCCGTGGAGAAGGCCATCACCGTGACCAGCACGAGCGGTCAGCCCGGTGCGTTCTACTGGATCTCGGACACCAGGGCGCGGTACCGGCCCCAGACGTTCTGGGCCCCGAACAGCACCATCACGGTCGAGTCCAGGCTCTTCGGCGTCGATTTCGGCAACGGCATGATCGGCAACGGTGACACGACCTGGACCGTCCGGACGCACGGCACGCGCCTGGCCGTGGTGGACAACGCCACCAAGACCATGGAGGTGTACCTCGACGGGAAGCTCGACCGCACCTTCCCGGTGACCCTCGGCACCGAGGAGTGGCCCTCCACCGAGGGCTACATGGTGGTGATGGAGCACTACGAGAGCACCCGCTTCACCGCCGAGTCCATCGGCCTGAAGCCCGGCGACCCCGCCTACTACCCTCCGACGGTCGTGAACCATGCGAGCCGGCTGAGCAAGGGCGGCGCCTTCGTCCACGAGGCGCTGCCGGCCGCGCAGGTGGCCCTCGGGGAGGTCAACGTCTCGCACGGCTGCGTCGGGATGTCCCCGGAGGGCGCCGAGTACTTCTACAACACCTTCGGCCCGGGCGACGTGGTGCAGATCCTGAACACGGACTACGGCCCCATGTACGTGGAGGACGGATTCGGCGACTGGAACGTGCCGTGGGACGAGTGGGTCGGTCAGCCCTGACCGAACGGCAGGGTGTGGACCCGCTTCGCCGTCGCCTCCGTCCGCTCACGCTGGCGCATCATCGCGGCGTGGTCGCGGTCCCTCCGCACGGCGATGACGGCGTGCAGGAACTCCTCCGGGTGGGTGTCCGCCGGGGGACCCGGGAAGACGTGGTGGCCCGCCTCGGTCGCGAGGTCCCTGGAGAGCGCGGCGCGGGCCGACGGCGTGAGGCGCGGAGCCTGCGCCAGGAACTGCGACATCCGCCGGGCGAGGCCGTCGGGCAGGCGCCCGATGTCCGCGGTGGCCGCCCAGGACTCGAGGCGGGGCGGCATCGCGAGGACGGCCCGGGGCCTGGCGACGACCCGCTCCCGCATCGCGTACGTCCCCGCCAGCAGGTCGCCGAGACGCTTCGAGCGTTCGTTGAACAGCGAGACGATGAACGCGAGCGAGCCCACGAGCATGTAGATCTCGAGGATCGCGAGCATGCCCCGGATGAAGGCGTGACGGAAGCGGATCGCGCCGCCGTCGTCGCGCACGATCCGCAACCCCATGACGAGGCGGCCGAGCGACTTCCCGCGGGTCAGGGTTTCCACCGTCACCGGGAGCACGAGCAGGAGCAGCACGACGGTGACCAGGCCGAGGGCCCTCGTGAACGCGTCGTCGAACACGCCGCCGAAGAGGTTTCCGATCAGCAGCAGCACGAGGATCGCGAGGGCGATCTGGGCGATGATGTCGATGAGGACGCTGAGGCCGCGGGCGGCGAATCCGGCCGGTTTCAGTTCGAGGACCACCGCCTCGCCGGTGACGACCGAACTCATGACTGTCTCCCTGCCGACCGATGACGGGTCCTCGTGGTCCGTGCTTCCTCCCAGCAGCGTAGCGCCGTCGTGGTGTCGATGCCCGGCGACGAGCCGGGACGACGGCGGAACTATAGGGTGGGGCCATGGACGTGGACGCATTCATCGCCGTGCACCGCAGCGACTGGCAACGCCTGGACGACCTCGTGGGCCGGCGGAGGCTGGACGGTGCGGAGTCGGACGAGCTGCTGGTGCTGTACCAGCGCGTCTCCACGCACCTGTCGATCATCCGGTCCGTGGATCCCGAGAGCGCGCTGTCCGGTGCGCTGTCCACGCGCCTCTCGCGGGCGCGGACGCGGTTCACCGGGGCGCGATCCAACACCATGGAGGACATCGCGCAGTTCTTCGTGTTCTCCCTGCCCGCTGCGTTCTACCGGATCCGGTGGCTCACGGCGGTGGTGGGGGTGCTCTTCCTCGCGGTGGCCTGGCTCTACGCCTCCTGGGTGGGCACGCCCGGCGTGATCCAGGCGCTCGGCCCGGACGAGGATCTCCGGCGCTACGTCGAGGAGGACTTCGTCGACTACTACTCGGAGAATCCGGCCGCCTCCTTCGCCGGCCTCGTGTGGACGAACAACGCGTGGATCGCCCTGCAGGCCGTCGCGTTCGGCGTCACCGGCATCTGGCCCGTGTTCATCCTGTACCAGAACGCCCAGGGCCTGGGCATGGCGGCCGGCACGATGGCGTCCTACGACCGTCTGGACACCTTCTTCATCTACATCCTGCCCCACGGTTTCATGGAGCTGACCGCCATCTTCATCGCCACCGCGGCGGGGCTGCGCATCTTCTGGGCCTGGGTTGCCCCGGGCCGCAGGCCGCGCGCCGCAGCGCTCGCCGAGGAGGGCCGCGCGCTGATCACGGTCGCGCTCGGGCTGGTGCTCGTGCTGCTCGTCTCGGGGCTCGTCGAGGGTTTCGTGACGCCGAGCGGGCTGCCGCCGTGGCTGCGCATCGGCATCGGGTTCCTGGTCTTCGCCGCGTACTGGGCGTACACCCTGATCCTCGGCCGGCGCGCGGTCGCCGCCGGGCACCGGGGCGACCTCGCCGCCGTCGACCGGGGAGACGCCGTCCTCACGGCCTGACCCGGTGCCGGCGCCTGACCCGCGGTCGGCGCCTTACCCGCGGCGGCGCCTGACCCGCGGCCGGCGGGCGTGCGGGGAGCCTCCCAACGGGGCACCCGAATGCCCGGTAGTGTCGAAAGACGCCGGATGCAGGCACCGGCCGCACCCATCAAGGAGACATCGCAGTGGCAGAGACCGACAGCACCCGTCCGAGCGCGTCCGGCGCATCCCGCGCGGAGGGGTCGGGCGACGATGCGGCTGCGATCGGGCCGGACCCGGGAACGTCCGGGGCCGTCCCGGATCACGCGGGGGAGCCCGCGTCGGCCCCGCCCCTGGTTCCGCAGGATCACATCCCCATGCGGAGGGCGGCCAGCCTCCCGGAGATCCCGGACGAGCGCGCGGACGACGGGCAGATCCCGGGTGACTCCTCCGTGGACGCGTCCTCCGTGGATGCGTCCTCCGTTGACGAGTTCGACGACGTCGAGGAGCGGGACGACGCCGATCGGCGGGACGAGCGGGACGAGCGGGACGAGCGGGACGAGCCCGACGACACGGAGCGGCCGGACGACGTAGCCCGGCCCGAGGACGACGGGCCGTCGGCAGACGCCGTTCAACCCGACGACGCCGGTCGGCCGGACGACGCCGATCAGCCCGACGATGCCGGACGAGGCCCTGAGCAGGGTGTGGCCGAGGGATCGGGTGCCTCGGCCGCCGCGGCGATCGCGGCACCCTCGTCGTCGGGTGCCGGCCCGTCGGGCAGCGGAAGCCATGCGTCGCCTGCCGCCGGACCGTCCAGGGACACAGCCGCTGCCTCCCTGCGCGGGCCGGACCGCGAGGCCGCCCGCCGTGCTGCGGCCCGGGATCAGGCCGCGGCCGCGAAGCCCGTGCTCCCGCGGTTCCTGCAGGTCGTCGTCGCGCTCTTCTTCCCGGTGGTCGTGGTCGCGGCCGCGGTCCGGGCGGTCGCGACGTCGTCGTTCCTGTGGCTGGAGTACCACCGGCCCGGGTTCCCCGCGGACCAGTTCGGGTTCTCGCTGGAGGACCGGATGACGTACGGCTCGTACGCGCTCGACTACGTGCTGAACTTCGCGCCGCCGCGGTATCTCGGGGATCTGGTGACGCCCGAGGGCGAGTCGCTGTTCCTCGAGTCGGAGGTCGGTCACATGGCCGACGTGAAGGGCGTGCTCGGGCTGTCCTTCTTCATCGCCCTCGTGCTCCTCTTCCTGTCCGTCCTGGCCTGTCTCTATCTCGCGCGGCACTACAAGGGCGGGATCCGGCGGGCGCTGTTCTCCGGGGCTGTGCTGACGCTCGTCGGCATCGCCGTCCTGACCGTCCTGGCGGTCCTCGCGTGGCAGGCGTTCTTCACCCAGGTCCACGCCCTGTTCTTCGCCGACGGCACCTGGACCTTCCGCCTGGACGACACCCTGATCCGGCTGTTCCCCGAGCAGTTCTGGACGGATTCCGCCCTGGCAGTCGCCGTCCTCGTCCTGGCGGCGACGATCCTCACGCTCGTCCTCACGTGGCCCACGAAGGCCCGCCGCGATCGCTCCATGATGGCCCAGGAAGCGGCCGAGGCGCGGTCCCGGGAGGCGCTGGACGCCTCCTAACGGCGCCGTCCCCCGGGCCGTTCCGGGCGGGCCGCCGCGGCGGGCGCCCAAACCCGTGGGAACCGAGCCACGGGTCTGGGCCGCCGCGCCGGGTGCCCGCCGCAACCCCGCCGCGCCGGGCGCCTCCGCTAGCGCCTCGCGTAGAGCTCCTCCAGCGCCCGGGCGTGGTCGGCGACGACGGCGGCCCGCTTCAGCTTGAGGGTGGGCGTCAGGTGCCCGGACTCGACGCTGAACTCGACGGCGAGCACGGTGAACTTCCGGATCTGCTCCGCCTGCGAGACGGTGGCGTTCGCGGCGTCGACGGCGGACTGCACCTCGGCGAGGACGTCGGCATCACGGGCCGCCTGCTCCGCGGTCAGCCCGGGGCGGCCGTGGGCGGCTGCCCACGGCTCGAGGGCTTCGCGGTCCAGGCTGATGAGCGCCGCGATGAACGGCCTGCCCTCGCCCACGAGGACGGCCTGGCTGACGAGCGCGTTCTCCCGCAGCTTCTCCTCGAGGGGACCGGGCGCCACGTTCTTGCCACCGGCGGTCACCAGCAGGTCCTTCTTTCGCCCGGTGATCGTGAGGAAGCCGTCCTCGTCGAGCGCGCCGAGGTCACCCGTCCTGAAGTACCCGTCCTCGGTGAACACCTCCGCCGTCGCGGCCTCGTTCCGGTGGTATCCGGCGAACACGCCCGTGCCCTTCACCTGCACCTCGCCGTCGTCGTCGATCCGGACGCTGGTGCCAGGCATCGGGATGCCCACGGATCCAACGCGCGTCAGTGCCACCGTGTTCACGGTGCACGGCGCGGTGCTCTCGGTGAGGCCGTAGCCCTCCTGCACCAGGATCCCGGCGCCGCGGAAGAAGTGGGTCAGGTGTTCGCTGAGCGGGCTCGCCCCGGACACCGTGTAGGTGACCTCGCCGCCGAAGACGCCCCGCAGCCGGGGGTACACGATCCTGTCGAACATCGCGTGCGACGCGCGCAGGACGGGCGAGGGGCCGCGCCCGCCCCGGCCGCGGGCGTCCACCGCGCGCGAGTAGGCGACGGCGGTGCGCTCCGCGGCCGCGAAGAGCCG
This sequence comes from Arthrobacter sp. Ld5, assembly GCF_051172775.1. Classification (NCBI taxonomy): domain Bacteria; kingdom Bacillati; phylum Actinomycetota; class Actinomycetes; order Micrococcales; family Micrococcaceae; genus Arthrobacter; species Arthrobacter sp. Ld5. Next base: position 42,300 of record NZ_JBPKBO010000006.1, on the reverse strand, counting down.
GCCCTTCCCGGACTCCGCCGCGCGCTGGCCCGCCGTGGCGTGGATCTTCTCGAAGATGCGCGGGACGGCGAGCAGGAACGTCGGCTTGAAGGTCGTCAGGTCCTCGAGCAGCTGCGCCGCCGACCCGGAGTGCGCGAGCGTGATGCCACCCGCGAAGCACACCACCTGGACGGCACGCGCCAGGACGTGGGCCAGGGGCAGGAACATGAGGGTCCGGGCGTTCTCCTGCTTCAGGAACTCCGGCAGGAACTCCAGCGTGTTGACGGCGAACAAGGCGAAGTTGCCGTGCGTGATCACGCAGCCCTTCGGCCGTCCCGTGGTGCCCGAGGTGTAGACGATGGACGCGGCGTCGTCGAGGCCGCGGGAGGACCGCGCCGCCTCCAGCGCCTCATCGGAGACGGCGACGCCGGCCTCGCCGAGCGTCGCGAGGGTCGCCACGCCGTCGACCGCCTCGGAGCTCAGCCGGACCACGGAGGTCGTCCCCGACCGGCCGGCACGCGCCGCCGCATCCTCGATGACGCGCGCCCTGGACTCGTCCTCGGCGAAGACGACGGCGGGCTGCGCGTCCTCGAGGATCCACGCCACCTGGTGGGCGGAGGAGGTCTCGTAGACGGGGACGGTGACGGCCCCGGCGAACCAGATGGCGACGTCGGCGAGCGTCCACTCGTAGCGCGTCCTCGACATCACGGCGACGGCGTCGCCGGGCTGCACCCCGGACGCCACGAGGCCCTTGGCCAGGCGCCGGACCTGCTGCAGGAACTCCGCCGCCGAGACGTCCTGCCAGTGCGTCCCCGACCGCAGTGCGTACAGCGTGCGCCCCGGATCGGCGTCGTGCGTCCGCAGCAGCAGATCGGTGGTGTTGCTGGTCGACGGCAGGTCGACGAGGAGGTCAGTGATGGCTTCGCGCACTGGTGCTCGCTTTCGTCCCGGTGGAGACCGGTTGGTCCGGTGGGAACCGGGGTGTTGTCGGAAGATGCAGGGGGCGGGCCGCGGCCCTAGATCCAGCTCGGCAGCCACATGCGTTCGCGCCACTGGTCGTAGGGGATGACCTCGGCCGTCCAGATGGGCAGGAAGTAGGCCGACAGCGCGACGGCGGCGGCCAGGAAGAGCCCCACCAGCACGATACCCGTCCGCCGCCGGGCCGCGTCCGCCCCCGGACCGCCGAGCACGAGGCCGAGGCAGTAGACGAGGGCCAGCACGAGGAACGGCTCGAAGGCCACGGCGTAGAAGTAGAAGGTGGTGCGTTCCGGGTACAGGAACCAGGGCAGGTAGCCCGCGGCGACGCCCGTGAGGATCGCCGCGGCACGCCAGTCGCGGCGGCCCAGCCAGAAGAACAGCAGCACGAGGAGGGACAGTGCGGCACTCCACCAGATGAGCGGATTGCCGAGCACGGTCACGGCCTGCGAGCAGGCGTCCGCGCCGCACCCGCCCGGCTTCTCGTAGAAGTACGACGTCGGACGGCCCACCACGAGCCAGGACCAGGGGGTCGCCTCGTACGGGTGGTCGGAGCCGAGGCCCTCGTGGAAGGCGAAGGCGCTGCGGTGGTACTCGGCGAGGGAGCGGAGCCCGTCCGGCAGCCAGCCCCACTGCTCCGACGGGTTCTGCCGGGCCCACGTGCGGTCGTAGGCGTTCGTGGACAGGAACCAGCCCGTCCAGGTAGCCAGGTAGGTGAGCACGGCCACGGGGACGATGCAGGCGAAGGCGAGCAGGCCGTCCTTCAGCGCCGCACCCAGTACCCAGCGGTGCACGCCGGCGATGCGCCGCGCGCTCATGTCCCAGGCCACGGTCATCAGGCCGAAGGCGGCGAGGAAGGGCAGGGCGGACCACTTGGTGCCGAGCGCGAGGCCGAGGTACACGCCCGCCGCGAGGCGCCACGGCCGGAACCCCAGGAACGGGCCGTACACCAGGTGCGCGCGGGGCGGCCCGCCGCCGTGCACCGGTGTGGCGAGCCGGGCGGCGAGGCGCCGTCGGCCGTCGTCGCGGTCCACCAGGAGCGCCGCGAAGGCGGCGAGGAGCCAGAAGCTCAGGAAGATGTCCAGCAGGGAGGTGCGCGACTGCACCAGGTGGTGGCCGTCGACCGCGAGGAGGAGCCCGGCGGCGGCCCCCAGCAGCGCCGAACCGAACATCCGGTGGGCGACGACGGCGAGCAGGAGCACCGAGAGGGTCCCCACGGCGGCGGCGGAGAAGCGCCAGCCGAAGGCGTTGTCCGAGCCGAACAGCAGCATGCCGAACGCGATCATCCACTTGCCGACCGGCGGGTGGACCACGTAGTCGGGGGAGTCGAGGAGCACGCCGGGGGTGCCGGCGTTGAAGGAGTCGTTGGCGTCCTCGGGCCATTCGCGCTCGTAGCCCGACTGCAGCAGCGAGTAGGCGTCCTTGACGTAGTACGTCTCGTCGAACACGAGGGAGCCGGGTTCGCCCAGGCGCACGAAGCGCAGGATCCCGCCGAGCAGGGCCACGGCCAGCGGGAGGGCCCAGCGCAGCGGACCCCCGGGCGCCGCGGCGCCGAGCAGGCGTGAGAGCAGGGCGTCGCGCGTGAAGGCGAGGGAGGGAGCGAGGACCCAGGATCCGGCTGGCTGTGGGCTGTCCCGTCGGGGTCGGACGGCGGTGGGACTCACCCTGCCATGCTACCGGCGGCGGAGGCGCGGGCCCCGCACCCGGCCGCCTGCCGGGCGGCGTGGAGCGCTAGGCTGGTGCGGTGAACCAGCCACGCGACGACGACGCCCCCGCTTCCGACCGGGACGAATCCCCGGCGCCCGTGGAGGACCGGACCGACGCCGTCCGGCCCGCGATCCCGGCGTACCGCGGCACCGCGGGCGACGACAGCGGCCGGGGGCGGATCGTCCTGGCGGCGACGCCCATCGGCAACATGGGGGACGCCACCGAACGCCTGATCGGGCTCCTGCACACCGCGGACGTCGTCGCCGCCGAGGACACACGCCGCCTGCACCGCCTGGTGCAGGCGCTCGGCGTCACCGTGACCGGCCGGGTCATCAGCTACCACGAGCACAACGAGGCCGAGCGCACGCCCGAACTGCTCGAGCTCGTCCGCGACGGCGCGACCCTGCTGATGGTGACCGACGCCGGCATGCCCTCGGTCTCGGATCCCGGGTACCGCCTGGTCGAGGCCGCGGTGGCCGAGGGCCTCGACCTGACGGCGGTGCCGGGCGCGTCCGCGGTCCTCGCGGCGCTCGCACTGTCCGGGCTGCCCACCGACAGGTTCTGCTTCGAGGGGTTCCTGCCTCGCAAGCCGGGCGTGCGGGCGGGACGCCTCGCCGATCTCGCGGCCGAACGCCGCACGATGGTGTTCTTCGAGGCCCCGCACCGCCTCGAGGCGATGCTGCGCTCGCTGCAGCAGGCGTTCGGTTCCGATCGGCAGGCGGCCGTGGCCCGCGAACTGACCAAGGTGCACGAGCAGGTCGTCCGCGGCTCGCTCCTCGAACTCCTCCAGTGGGCGCAGGAGGTCGAGGTGCGCGGTGAGATCGCCGTGGTCCTCGCCGGCGCCCCCGAGACCCCGCCCTCCCGGCCCGAGGACCACGTGGCCCAGGTGAACGGGCTCATGGACGGCGGGATGCGCCTCAAGGACGCCGTGGCGGCTGTCGCCGCCGACGCCCGCGTCAGCAAACGGGAGCTGTACGCCGCGGTGATCGCCGCGCGCTGACCGGCTGCACCGCGGCTGTGCACTCGTCCAAAGGGAAGCCCTTCGTGCCGTGCAGACCCTACTGGACACCCGTTCACCGCCCGGTCTAGCGTGAGCGGGAATGCCCCGCCAGGGCGCCCCGCATCTTCCCGAAGGAGCTCACATTGGCCGTCACCGCCGACCAGGAGAAGGCAGTACTCGACAAGGTTCCCACCGGGCTCCTGATCGACGGACAGTGGCGGGCGTCGTCGTCCGGTGCCACCTTCGACGTGGAGGACCCGGCCACCGGCCGCACCCTGCTCACGCTGGCGGACGCCACCCCCGAGGACGGCATGGCCGCGCTCGACGCCGCCGTCGCCGCGCAGGCCGACTGGGCGCGGACCGCCCCGCGCGAACGCGGCGAGATCCTGCGGAGGGCGTTCGACCTGGTCACCGCGCGCGCCGACGAGTTCGCGCTGCTGATGACGCTCGAGATGGGCAAGCCGCTGGCCGAGGCGCGCGGCGAGGTCACCTACGGCGCCGAGTTCCTGCGGTGGTTCTCCGAGGAGGCCGTGCGCACCTCGGGCCGGTACTCCACCTCACCGGACGGGAAGTCCCGCCTGCTCGTGAGCAAGAAGCCCGTGGGCCCGTGCCTGCTCATCACGCCGTGGAACTTCCCGCTGGCCATGGCGACGCGGAAGATCGCGCCGGCCATCGCCGCCGGGTGCACCATGGTGCTCAAGCCCGCGAACCTGACCCCGCTCACGTCTTCCCTCTTCGCCACCGTCCTGCAGGAGGCCGGCCTGCCCGCCGGCGTGCTCAACATCGTCAACACCACCACGGCCGGGGACGTCACCGGACCGCTCATCGAGGACGCGCGCCTGCGCAAGCTCTCCTTCACCGGGTCCACCCCGGTGGGCCGCAACCTCCTCGCGGCCGCCTCGAAGAACGTGCTGCGGACCTCCATGGAGCTCGGCGGCAACGCGCCGTTCGTCGTGTTCGAGGACGCCGATCTCGACGCCGCGGTGACCGGGGCCATGCTGGCGAAGCTCCGCAACATGGGCGAGGCCTGCACGGCCGCGAACCGCTTCATCGTCCACGAGTCGGTGGCCGACCGCTTCGCCGCGGCCCTCGCCGAGCGCATGGAGACCATGACGCCGGCGCGCGGCACGGAGGACGCGTCGAAGCTCGGTCCGCTGATCGACCGGAAGAGCCGCGACAAGGTCCACGAGCTGGTGACCGCCGCGGTCGGTGACGGCGCGGTCGCCGTCACCGGAGGCGCACCGGTGACGGGCGCCGGCTACTTCTACCAGGCCACCGTCCTGAAGGACGTGCCCCGCTCCGCGCGCATCATGCAGGAGGAGATCTTCGGCCCCGTGGCGCCGATCATCACGTTCAGCACCGAGGACGAGGCGGTGGAGCTCGCGAACGACACCGAGTACGGCCTCGTGGCCTACGTCTTCACGCGCGACCTCAACCGCGGCCTGCGCATGGGCGAGCGGCTGGACACCGGCATGCTGGGCCTCAACGCGGGCGTGGTGTCCAACGCGGCAGCACCGTTCGGCGGCGTCAAGCAGTCTGGCCTCGGCCGGGAGGGCGGCGCCGAGGGCATCGAGGAGTACCTGTACACGCAGTACGTGGGGATCGCGGACCCCTACGCCTCCTAGCACCCCTCGGCTCAGCGCCGCCCGCCGCTCCGGAACCGGTGGAGCAACGACTGCGGGAACAGCCGCGCCCGGACCCGGACGGGCCACGCGCTGCCCGTCCGGAGCGCACGCGTGACGGTGTCGACGTCGTCCCACTGCGGCACCGGTGCCGTCCGGGTGCCGCCCCGCGCCGGGGCGGACCGGGGCCCGGGTCCCACGCCGTGGTCCGCGTACTCCTCGACCTCGTAGGCGGTGCGCAGGCGGGAGAGGGATGCGTCGGGGCCGGCGGCGAACCCGGCGTCGCGGGTGAGCCGCCCGGCGAAGGTGCGGGGGGTGTCGGTGGGCTCCAGCTGGTAGCCGTAGTCGCCGGCGATCTCCGTCGTCTCCGCCCACGCCGCGGTCGCCGCCGCCGTCCCGCCGGGGTCGCCGCCCTCTGTCTCACGGACGACGACGGCGCGGCGTCGGGCGCGGGTCCTCGCCGTCCGCAGGAGGAACGGCAGGACCGCGAGCAGCACCAGGCCGACGCCGGCCAGGGCGCCCACCCCGGGCCCGGCGTCCTCCGCCGACCCGCGCCCGGCCCGGGTTGCGTCCTCCGCGGGATCCGTCGCGGACGGCGACGGTTCCGCGACGCCGGGAAGGCTGCCGGGGTTCAGCCCGCTGACGTCGTCCGCCCGCGGCCCGACCGGGGAGAACGCCTGCTGCGCGTAGGTGGGCACCACGCCGCGGGACGGCGTGGGCTCGAACTGCACCCAGCCCACGCCCTCGAAGTACAGTTCGGGCCACGCGTGCGCGTTGCGGGAGTCGACGACGAACTCGCGGAGCTCCGTGCCCGCGGGGCCCTCCTCGGTGTCACCCGTGGGGCTGCCGGGGGTGTAGCCGATCGCCACGCGGCTCGGGATGCCCGCCGCGCGCGCCATCACCGCCATGGTGCCCGCGTAGTGCACGCAGTACCCGGACTTCGCCTCGAGGAAGCGCGCCATCACGTCCATGCCGTTGCCGTCGTACCCGCCCTCGACGGGCGCCTCCACCGAGTAGGAGAAGTCGGGGCCGCGCAGGTAGCTCTGGATGGCGACGGCCTTGTCGTAGGGGTTCACGAACTCGTCCGTGACCTCCGCGGTCCGGTCCCGGACGATCTGCGGGGTGTCCTCCGGCAGGTCCGTGAAGACCTCGGCGACGGCGTCGGCGTCCGCGGGGCCGATCACGCCGAGCCCCTCGCGCGTGAGGTCCGCGGCGCGGCTCTGCACCACATATTCCTGCCGTGCCGTCGATCCGCCGTCGGTGGCGAGAATGGAGAGGTTCGCCGGGTCCCAGGCCCACGTGCCGGCGAGGTTCGTGACGCCCGTGGGGGCGTAGGGGGCCACGAGCCAGGGGCTCGCGTAGCTCCGCGTGGAGACGCGCGTGAACACGGTGTCGCCCTCGGGCGGGTTCTCCGGGGTGCCGGCCTCCGGGCCGAGCGCGGCCACACCCGTCTCGCGGTCGTTGATCCGCTGATCGGGCTCCCAGCGCCGGCCGCTGAAGTCCTCGAGGGTGACCGCGCGGAGGTAGAGGGGGAGGTCCGAGTTCGTGGAGTACGTGATCCGGCCGAACCCGGTGGGATTGCGGAGGTCGTTGCCGAGCGTCACCGCCGGGTTCAGTCCGGTGGCGGTGCCCCACACATTGAGGCGGGACCCCTGCGGGAAGGCCCCGGACGTGAACCCGGGGATGAGCAGCGGGAGGGTCACCGTGACGGCGAGCGCCGCGGCGCCGATGATCACGCTCCGTCCCGCGAAGCCGGTGGAGGCACGCGCGCCGCCCGAGGCGAGGCGGTCCTCCCGCCGCTGTGCGACGGCCAGGAGCAGCAGGAACGCGACGACGGTGGCCACGAAGGCGGCCATTCCCACGCCGTCGGGCTTCACGACGGCGGGGGTCACCAGGGTCGCGAAGAGCCCGAGGCCGCTCGCCGCCGGCATGCGGACGGTCGTCGAGATGACGTCGATGAGAATGGCGATGAGCCCCAGGGCGGCGCACAGGACCAGGACGAGGCCCGCCCCCGGCAGGACCGGTGCCACCTGGGAGACGACGGTCTCCTCCGCCTGGGCGAGGAGGCGCTGCAGCTCCAGCGGGGTTCCCGGGCCCGGGATCACACCGAGGATGCTCTGCCGCGGGAAGAACGCCGCAGTGAGGGCCCCGCCGAGCGCGAGCACACCGACGAGCGCGGTGAGGACCCCGTTCAGGCGCAGTGCCCGGGTCAGGGCCATGGCGAGGAGCACGGGAACGAGCGTCCCGAGCACCGGACGCAGCCAGGTCCACGGCTCCACGACGCCGTTGAGGCTGGTGGAGGCCGCGAGCACGGCGAGCAGCACGGATCCCGTGACGGCCCAGTGCCACGGGTCGGCCGGAGGCGCCGACCGCTGCGCCGGGGGAGCGGGTGCGGGCGCGGTGCGGGACAGGGTGGAGGTCATGGCCGCCTTCCGGGGAGGGGATGCCCGGGGCGCCCGGCCGGCGCCGCACCATTCGCGGGGACGTGCGGGGCCGCCCGGCCGACGGCGTGTTCGAGGCCGGCCCAGACGACGGGCAGGCCAGCCGAGGGGGAGGCCGCCGTGGCATGCCAGCCCGCCTCCCGCAGGATGTCGAGCTGGGGCTGCGCGTCGGCGGGACGCTCGGTGGCGAGGATGGCGTAGGCCGGCAACCCGTGGTCGGAGGCCGAGGCCAGCGCCCTCGCCTCCTCCGCGGTGAGCAGGCCGAGGACGGCGATCAGCGGCCCGCGGTGCCGGTTCGCGGCGAGCCGGTCCAGCAGGTCGTCACCGAAGGCCGCGTGCTGGCTCCTGGCGTGCGGGGTCCTCTGCGACGGCTCGGCCGTCCTGCGGCGGACGCGGCGCACCGCGCTGCGCGCCGTCTCGCCGGGCCGCACCGCGGTACTTCCCGAGGAGTCGACGTGGGCCCCCGGGCGGTGCCCGGTCTCGGGCGAGAGCTCGAGCGCCGCGAGTCCCTCGGCGATGCCCTCGACGGCGCCCCGGCCGTGGTGCTCCTCCTCGGACGGGAAGGGCGCCGACGGCGAATGCAGGAGGGCGGGCGCCCCCTGCTGGTCGAGGAACCGCAGCGCGTAGTTGCGTTCGAGCAGGTGTGCGCTGATCGACATGGCGGCCGTGACGGCCCACTCGAAGGTCGGCGACGTGGACAGCGCGCTGTCGGCGGCCGCGTCACGGCCGAAGACCGCGCTGAACCCGGTGCTGAAGCTGGAGTGCCGCCGGTCGAGCAGCAGCGTGGCCTGCGGCATGGTGACCGATTCCTCCTGGCGCACCATGAGCTCGCTGTGGCGTGCCGTCGCCGCCCAGTGCACGCGCCGCAGGGAGTCGCCGTGCCGGTACTCGCGCGTCATGACGTCGTCGTCGCTCGGGTTGGCCTGGCGTCGCGTCGCGGCCATGCCGTCGCTGCCACGGGCCCCGGCGAGGGCGGAGACGAGCAGCTCCACCGGCGCGGGCGTGACCACCAGGGGGTCCGCGGTGCCGAGGACGTGGCGGGACCTGGCGAGACCGAACGGGTCCGTGAACTCGGCCGTGACGGGCCCGATCTCGTAGACCCCGCGCGCCATGGAGCGGATCCGGTACTCGTACAGGGACACGCCCTCGCGGGTGGGGTTGCGCGAGGGGAAGCTGAACCGCGGCGCCTGCCCGAACCGCGGGGGGAGCTGCTCCTCCATGCCGATGCTCGCGCCGCCCGCGACGCTCGCCCTGAGGGCGAGCGTGACGGTGGTCGTGGAACCGACCTCCATGGTCTGCGGCTGGAAGCGGCGGGTCACCGTGAACCGCGGTTTGACGAGCCGGAGGACGACGACGGAGGCCAGCGGCAGGGCGAGCAGCAGCACGCCCACGTAGAGGAGGTCCCGGCGGCCGAGGACCTGCGCGAAGAGCAGCGCGACGACGGCGCCGAGGACGAACCCCCAGCCGCGGGCAGTGAGGACACCCGAGGGAAGCTTCTCGAAGAGGTTCATGCGGGACCGCCGGACGCTAGGGGGTGGGGGTGCCGGGACGGGAGGGTGTCATCGCCGGGGCGCCTCCCGCGTCACGGGGACGCGGGCGAGCACGTCCGCGACGATGCTCGACGCCGTCTCCCCGGCGCTCGTGGCCTTGCGGTCGAGCAGCAGGCGGTGTGCGAGGACGGCGTCGGCGATCGCCGCGATGTCGTCGGGGAGCACGAAGTCGCGGCCTTCCAGGGCGGCGCCGGCCTTCGCGGCCCGCAGCAGCTGCAGCAGCGACCGCGGGCTCGCGCCGAGCCGCAGACGCGGATGCTCCCTCGTGGCGCGCCCGATGGCCACCGTGTAGTCCTTCACGGCCGGCGAGACGTACACCCCGCGCACCTGACGCATCATCGCGGTGATGTCCTCCACGCCCGCCACCGGACGGATGGCCGCGAGCGGCGACACGGACTGGTGGGTCTCCAGCATGTCGGCCTCGGCGCGGGCATCCGGGTAGCCCATGGAGATCCGGGCCATGAAGCGGTCGCGCTGGGCCTCGGGCAGCGGGTACGTACCCTCCATCTCGATCGGGTTCTGCGTCGCGACCACCATGAACGGGTCGCCGAGCAGGTGCGTGTGACCGTCCACGGTCACCTGGTGCTCCTCCATGCACTCGAGCAGCGACGACTGCGTCTTGGCCGAGGCGCGGTTGATCTCGTCGCCGATGACGATGTTCGCGAAGACCGGGCCGGGCCGGAACTCGAACCGCCGGGAGTCCTGGTTGAAGATCGAGACCCCGGTGACGTCCGAGGGCAGCAGGTCCGGGGTGAACTGGATGCGGGTCACGGTGCAGTCGATCGTGCGGGCGAGGGTCTTCGCGAGCAGGGTCTTCCCGACCCCCGGCACGTCCTCGAGCAGCAGGTGGCCCTGGGCGAGGAGGACCGTGAGGGCGAGGCGCGCGGCTTCGGGTTTGCCGTCGATCACCGTCTGGACGGCGTCGAGGATCCGCGTGGCGATGTCGTGGAAACCGGCGTCCGGGTCCGGCGCCGTCGCGAGCCGCGGGTCCGCAGCCGCCTCGGCGATGTTGTGCTGGACGTCCATGGGTATCCTCCATGCGTGCGGCTGCCGTGCCGTGCGGTGCCGGAGGGCCGGGATCGCTCGACACGCAGGGACCGGCTGCGGCCGTTCCAACGCTGGGCAGGTCGGACCGAGCTGAATGATTCAACAGGTTACTAGCTCAACTTGCTTCCCGGGCGATTGGTTCCGCGGCGCAACTAGGCTTGGACCATGTGTACCAGCGCGCCGGCCGTCCGTCACCCCTACGCGGTCGGGGAGACACCCCCCGCCTACCGCGACCCGACGGACGCCGGCGGCGGGGAGGACGCCACGGCGGCCCGACGACGCCGCAGGGGAGCGTACCTGCCGCTGCCGGAGCCGCTACCGGTGCCCGTGATCGACAACCACACGCACTTCGACTTCCGGGAGGGGGCCGTGGAGGTGTCGATCGGCGAGGCCCTCGACGCGGCCGGGGCCGCCGGCGTGCGGGGCGCGGTCCAGGTGGGCACCGACCTCGCGTCCTCGCGCTTCACCGCCGCCGTCGTCGAGCAGGACACGCGGCTCCTCGGGGCGGTCGCCCTGCACCCGAACGAGGCCCCGCTGCTGGCCGCGGCGGGAACGCTCGACGACGCCCTCTCGGAGATCGAGCAGCTCGCCGCGGGGCCGCGGATCCGCGCCCTGGGCGAGACGGGCCTCGACTACTTCCGCACCGGCGAGGACGGCCGGGACAGCCAGCTGGCGTCCTTCCGCAGCCACATCGACATCGCCCGCCGGCTGGGCAGGGCGCTGCAGATCCACGACCGCGAGGCGCACGACGACGTCGTGGCGACGCTGCTCTCCGACACCGCCCCGGACCGCGTGGTGCTGCACTGCTTCTCGGGCGACGCGGACCTCGCGCGGACCTGCAACGAGCACGGCTGGTACATGTCCTTCGCGGGCACGGTGACCTTCAAGAACGCCGAGAACCTGCGCGAGGCCCTCCTCGTGGCCGATCCGGCGCTCGTGCTGACCGAGACGGACGCCCCGTTCCTCACCCCGCACCCGTATCGCGGCCGGCCGAACGCCTCCTACGCCGTCCCGTACACCGTGCGCGCCATGGCGGGAATCCTCGACACCGGCCTCGACGCCCTGTGCGCCCGGCTGACGGCGAACACCGAAGCCGTGTACGGCAGCTGGGACTGACGCGGTCCGCCGGTCGCCGCCGGCCCGTACCGGAGCGCCCGAGAACGGGTGGCGTGCGGACGGAACCCCAGTGCCTGCCCGGTCCGCTCGGGTGGCCGGTACTCGTGCCCGGCCCCGGGCGCCTTCGTAGTGTTCAGCGGGAGGCAGAGCCGCCGCCGCGTCGCACCGGCACCGGCGATGTCCTCCCGTCCGCTTCTCCTGAGACCGGAAGCCGGCGGCAGACCGGTGGTCACCCTCCCAGCCGGGAGACCACCCAGCGGGCCGGCGGCGCCCGGAGCCCCTTCGAGACCAGGGGTTCCACCGGGCGTCGCCGGCTCCGGCACACCCGGACCGATACCATGACAGGGTGACCACGCCCCCCGCCGCCGGCCCGCCCGCCCCCCTCCTCGGAGCAGCGGACATCCGCCGCCTGGCAGCGGAGGTGGACGTCCGGCCCACCAAGACCCTCGGCCAGAACTTCGTGATCGACGGCAACACCATCCGCCGCATCGTCGCCGCCGCGAACCTCGGACCCGCCGAGACGGTCCTGGAGGTGGGCCCCGGCCTCGGCTCCCTCACCCTCGGCCTGCTCGACGCCGCGGACCGTGTCGTCGCCGTCGAGATCGACCCCGTCCTCGCCGGGAAGCTGCCGGAGACCATCGCGTCCTGGCGGCCCGACCGCGCCGGGTCCCTCGACGTCGTCCTCGAGGACGCCCTCCGCGTGACCGCCCTGCCGCACGCACCGACCTCGCTCGTGGCCAACCTGCCCTACAACGTCGCCGTCCCCGTGGTCCTGAACCTGCTCGAACGCTTCCCGTCCCTGACCCACGGGCTCGTCATGGTGCAGGACGAGGTGGCGGACCGGCTGGCCGCGCCCCCGGGGTCGAGGACCTACGGCGTCCCGTCCGTGAAGGCCGCGTGGTACTCCAGCATGGCCAAGGCCGGGGTGATCGGCATGAACGTGTTCTGGCCGGCCCCGAAGATCGCCTCGGGCCTCGTCCGCTTCACCCGCCGGGAACCGCCCGCGACGACGGCGACGCGCGAGCAGGTGTTCGCCGTCATCGACGCCGCGTTCGCCCAGCGCCGCAAGACCCTCCGCGCGGCCCTCGCGGGCTGGGCCGGCAGCCCGGTCCTCGCGGAACAGGCCCTCCGGGCGGCCGGGGTGGACCCGACCGCCCGCGGCGAGGTCCTCGACATCACGGCGTTCGCGCGCATCGCGGAGGCCCGCGTGGACGCCCCGGGCGCAGCCCCCACGCACTGACCGCGCGGGACGGGGCGGACCTCCGCGGGGACTGCCCCGGAACCCGTGTGGGTTAGGTTGGTGGGTATGGCCTCGGGCAGAACAGTCGACATGCGCTCCGGCGCCCGCTCCGTGCGGGTTCGGGCTCCGGGGAAGATCAACGTCTCCCTCACGGTGGGACCGCCCCGGGAGGACGGCTACCACGGGATCGCCAGTGTCTTCCTCGCCGTGTCCCTGTACGAGGAGGTCAGGGCCACCGAGACCGCCGGGGACGGCATCAGCGTGAGCGTCAACGCGCAGGGCACCCTGAACCTCCCCGCCGCGTCCGTCCCGCTGGACCGCACCAACCTCGCCGTGCGTGCCGCGGAACTGCTCGCCGGGCTCAGCCCCGGACGCACGGGCGTGCACCTCGACATCACCAAGCGCGTGCCCATCGCCGGCGGCATGGGCGGCGGCTCCTCGGACGCCGCCGCGGCACTGCTCGCCTGCGACGCCCTGTGGGGCAGCGGGTTCACCCGCGACGAGCTCGCGAAGATCGCCGTCGACCTCGGCGCCGACGTGCCGTTCGCGCTCGTCGGGGGCACCGCCGTCGGCCTCGGCGTCGGCGACCAGCTGACCCCGGCCATCTCGAAGACGCCCCTGCACTGGGTCCTCGTGACCTCCGACTACGGCCTCTCCACCCCCGAGGTGTACCGCACGCTGGACAGGATCCGCGACCGCGAGGGCCTCGACCCCGACCCGCGGCCGGCCATCGACCCCGCGATCCTCGGCACCATGCGGGCCGGGGACGCCCTCGGGCTGGCGCCGCTGCTGCACAACGACCTCCAGCGCGCCTCGATCGAGCTCGCCCCGGGCCTGGGCGATATCCTTGAGACGGGCCAAGCCGCCGGCGCGCTCGCCGGGATCGTCTCCGGCTCGGGTCCCACCATCGCGTTCCTCACCCGGAGCTCCGGTCATGCGGCCGAACTGGAGTCGCGGCTCGCGGCCGAAGGGCTGCAGGCGACGACCGTCCACGGTCCGGCCCACGGGGCGCGGATCGTCCCCGAGACCGCGGCCTGACCGCGCACCACCGTTCCAACCGAAAGCAGCATCTCCTTGGCACACCTCCTCGGCGCCGAAAGCCTCAGCGTCGCCTTCGTCACCCGCACCATCCTGGACAACGTGTCCCTCGGCCTGGAGGCCGGCGACCGCATCGGGGTGGTGGGCCGCAACGGTGACGGCAAGTCCACCCTCATGCGGCTCCTCGCGCAGCGCAGCACGCCGGACTCCGGCCGGGTGACCAAGCGCCGCGACGTCTCCGTGGGCTACCTCGACCAGTCGGACGTGCTCGACGGCGACCTCGAGGTGGGGCGCGCGATCGTCGGCGACCAGGCGGACCACGAGTGGGCGTCCAACCCGAAGATCCGCGACGTCATGGGCGGGCTCGTCTCCGAGGTGGACTGGCACGCGAAGGTGTCCTCCCTCTCCGGCGGGCAGAAGCGCCGCGTGGCCCTCGCGAAGCTGCTGATCGCCGACGACGACGTCATCATGCTCGACGAGCCCACCAACCATCTCGACGTCGAGGGCGTCGCCTGGCTGGCACGGCACCTCCGGCAGCGGTGGCGGCCCACCGAGGGCGGCATGCTCGTGGTCACCCACGACCGCTGGTTCCTCGACGAGGTCTGCAACCACACCTGGGAGGTCCACGACGCCGTCGTCGACGACTTCGACGGCGGCTACGCGGCCTATGTCCTCGCGCGCGCCGAACGGGACCGCATGGCCTCCGTCGTCGAGTCCAAGCGTGTCCAGCTCGTCAAGAAGGAACTCGCCTGGCTGCGCCGCGGCGCCCCCGCCCGCACCGCGAAGCCGAAATTCCGCATCGAGGCCGCGAACGAGCTCATCGCCGACGTCCCCGAGCCCCGCGACTCGCTGGCGCTCAGCAAGATGGCCATGTCCCGGCTCGGCAAGGACGTCCTCGACCTCGAGGACGTCAGCCTGACGATCGACGACGGCGAGGGCGCGGAGCGGACGCTGTTCGACAAGATCACGCTGCGGCTCGCTCCTGGCCAGCGGCTCGGGCTCGTGGGGGTCAACGGCTCCGGCAAGACCACGCTGCTGCGGCTGCTCAACGGCGACCTCCAGCCGACCGCGGGAAAGTTCAAGCGGGGCAAGACGGTCCAGACCGCCGTGCTCTCGCAGGAGGTCAGGGAGCTCGACGACGTCAGTGACAGCCGCGTCATCGAGGTCATCGAGGCCGAGAAGCGCGTCTTCGCCGTCGGGGGCAAGGAGGTCTCCGCGAGCCAGCTCGTGGAGCAGCTCGGCTTCACGAACGAGAAGCAGTGGACGCGGGTCAGCGAGCTCTCCGGTGGCGAGCGCCGGCGCCTGCAGCTGCTCCGGCTGCTCGTGGGGGAGCCGAACGTGCTGATGCTCGACGAGCCGACCAACGACCTCGACACCGACACCCTGTCCGCCATCGAGGACGTGCTGGACGGCTGGCCCGGCACGCTCGTGGTGGTCTCCCACGACCGCTACCTCCTCGAGCGCGTCACCGACACGCAGATGGCGCTGCTCGGGGACGGGAAGCTCCGCGACCTGCCGGGCGGGGTGGACCAGTACCTCGAGCTGCGGAACGCCGCGGGTCCGCTCACGGCCACCGGGAGCGCCGCCTCCCCGGCCGTCAGCGGCGGCTCCGCCGGCAGCACGTCCGAGGCGGAGCTGCGGCAGGCCCGCAAGGACCTCACGCGCATCGAGCGGCAGATCACCAAGGTGGACGCCCAGAAGGACAAGACGCAGCAGCAGATGAACGACGCCGGTGCGCGGCCGGACGCCGACTTCGAGCACATCGCCGGCCTGAATGCCCGGCTGCAGGAGCTGCAGGCGGAGATCGCGGAGCTCGAGGGGCAGTGGATGGAGGCCGCCGAGATCCTCGGCGAGTAGTCACCTACCGCGAGCGTCGGCGGACCAAGTAATCGATGTCGCAAGACAAGTAGCGGGTGCGTGACCCTACTCTCGTTTTCGCCGTGTGTCGTCCTGTTAGCTGGGCCCGAGTGGTCAAGGACGAGCATGACATGGGGAGTTATGGGTTACGGTCTCAGCGTCGACGTAGGTACCAGCTTCACGGCAGCAGCCATCCTCCGGACGGACGGGGATCCCGGTGCGCCGCAGATCCTGCCGCTCGGCAGCCGCTCGGCGGCCGTCCCCACCGTCGTGTTCCTCGGCGCCGACGGCACCCGGCTGATCGGCGAGGCCGCGGAACGGCGCGGTGCGGCGCAGCCCGACCGCGTGTCGCGGGAGTTCAAGCGGCGCATGGGCGACGACGTCCCCCTCCTGGTCGGCGGTGAGCCCGTCCTCCCGCAGCAGCTCGTCGCAGCCGTCGTCAGCTGGGTGGTGGGCGTCGCCACCGAGCGGGAGGGCGAAGCACCCGACGTCGTCACCCTCACGCACCCGGCCGGCTGGGGCGGGCACCGCACCTCCCTGCTGCGCCAGGCCCTGGCAGAGGAAGGCGTCGGCGAGGTCGTCCTGCTGACCGAACCGGAGGCGGCAGCGCTCTCCTACGCGTCCCGGGAGAGGGTCCCCGCCGGCAGCACCCTCGCCGTCTACGACCTCGGCGGCGGGACCTTCGACGCGACCGTGCTCCGGAAGACCGACGCCGACACCTTCGCCGTCCTCGGTACCCCGCAGGGGATCGAGCGGCTCGGTGGCGCGGACTTCGACCAGGAGATCTTCGACCACGTCCTCGGGAGTGCCGACCTCCCGCCCACCGACCTGGAACCCGCCCCCGAGGTCCTCGCCGCGCTGACCCGCCTCCGGAAGGACTGCGCCGAGGCCAAGGAGGCGCTGTCCTCCGACTCCGAGGCCACGGTCTCCGTGATGCTGCCGGGAGCCCACTCGCAGGTCCGCGTGGTCCGGTCCGAGTTCGAGGCGATGATCGAGCCGGCCCTCGCCGACACGCTGGTGACCCTGCGCGCCGCCCTCGAGAGCGCCGGGGTGCGTGCCGAGGAGCTCAGCGCGATCCTGCTCATCGGGGGATCGTCCCGCATCCCGCTGGTCGCCCAGCTCCTGTCCGAGGAGTTCGACCGACCCCTGGCCATCGACGTGGACCCCAAGGCGTCCGTGGCCCTCGGCGCCGCGTTCGCCACCTCGGCCCTGGACGACGCCGGCGGGCAGGCGCCCGCCGCGGCTGCGGGGGAGGGGGCTGGAGCCGCCGAGGGCACCGTGTCCGCGCGGACCAACGCCGCCGGCTTCGCGCTGCCCCGCACCACCGCGGTGCCTGCCCACGGGCCGGCAGGCAGGGCGCCCACCAGGCGGATGGGGGTGCGGATCGGGGCCGTCGCTGCCGCCGTGGCGCTGCTGGGGGTCGCGACGGCGTCCGCCACGAACGCGCCGAACCCGTTCACCGCCTTCTCCGCCGACCAGCGGGCGGACGCTGCCGAGGGATCCGCGCCGACGACGGAGGCCGGCGGGGCCACCGCTCCTGCCGGGAACGGGGACGGTCCGCTCGTGGAGCCGGACGGCGACAAGACCTTCCTGGACTCCGTCGGGGAGCAGGTCGGCGAGGACCCGGACGACGCCGGCAAGGCCACCCCGTCGAGCGAGGCCGAGCCCTCCTCCCGGGCCACGCCGCGGGATCCTGCGACGCGCGGCGCGTCGAAGAGCGCAGCGCCGGAGAAGAGCACCTCGCGGGATCGCGAGCCGACGACCGACGCGAAACCCTCCCCGTCGCGCACCAGCACGCCGTCGCCCACCACGCCGAGACCGACCACGCCGAAACCGGGCACCACACCGGTGGATCCGACGCCGCCCGCCCCCTTCCCCACGCCCGCACCGACGCCCTCGCCCGCACCGCCGACGACGGTCACGACTCCGCGGTGGCGGAGGCCGGCGAGCCCGCCACGCCGGCCTCCGCCACCGCGGAGTCGTGACCGTGACGGCCCACCACGTGGAGACGGACGCTACCCCCCTCCACGGCAGCCCCCTGGATGCGGCGACCTACGAGGTGGTCCTCGCGCTGTGCGTCGGCTTCTCCATCCCGGGACTGCTCCCGCCGCTGCTGTACAACGAGGGCGTGCCCGCCGAACGGCTGGCCGCCGACGCGAGGGCCGCCGGCCTCGTGCAGCCCGACGGCCGTCCCGCCCCCGAACTCCGCGCCTGCATGCTCCGGGATGCCGACCCCTACCAGGTGCGCCGGCTGCAACGCGCCCTCGTGGACCTCTACTGCTCGGAATCCCTGCCCCTCGGCACACTCGCCCGGCGGCTCGCCGCGGACGGCCTGGTCGACGAGCGCATCGCCGGCGTCCTGGCCGAGGAGGG
This sequence comes from Arthrobacter sp. Ld5, assembly GCF_051172775.1. Lineage (NCBI taxonomy): Bacteria > Bacillati > Actinomycetota > Actinomycetes > Micrococcales > Micrococcaceae > Arthrobacter > Arthrobacter sp. Ld5. Next base: position 24,355 of record NZ_JBPKBO010000006.1, on the reverse strand, counting down.
CACGTCGCTGCTGGGCACCGATCCCGCGGCAGCCCTCGACCTCCTCGACCGGGCCGTGGCCGCCGGGGCGGACGCCCGGGCCACCGCCCCGCGGCGGGCCGAGGCGGCACTCGGCACCGGCGACCTCGACGCCGCCTCCCGCATCCTCGACACCTACTTCGGGCACGGAGGTCCCGGCGCGGAGCCGACGCTCCCGGACGCCGGACGGGCCGTGCGGGTCGCCTCCGCGCTCTGGGCGCACCGGGGCATGATGTCGCGGGCCGCCGATGTCCACCGCTGGGCGGCAGGAGCAGGACCCACGGGGGCCGAGTCCCTGGGAGCGCTCGCCCTGCTCGCCACCGGCGATGCGGCGGGCGCCCGGGCCATGCTCGCCGACGACGGTGCCTCCGCCGCGTCGCCGTCGCTGGTCGACGTCGCACACCTCCTGCTCGCGGAGGGCGCCCAGCAGTCGCTCGGGGCAGACCCCGCCGGCGCCGTGCCCGTGCTCATCCGCGCCTCGGACACCCTCACCGCGACCGCGCGCCTGTGCCCCGCCCCCGAGCTGCCCGCCTGCCTCGCCGCGACCGTCGCACTGCTCGCCGGCCACCACGAGACCGCACTCACCGTGATCCAGGCAGCGCTCGCGGGCGGACAGGGCGGCCCGATGCTGCGCCCGCGGCTGTGCCTGCTCGGTGGGTGGGCCGCGATGCTCACCGACCAGCCCGCCCTGGCGGGGACCTTCTGCGACGAGGCCCAGGCACGGGACCAGAGCCTCTCGCCCCGGGAGAACCTGCTGCTGCGGGCCCTCGAGGTGGGACTGGCCCGGCGGGCCGGGGACACGGCCGCTCTCCTCCACGCGTGGCAGGGCGCCCGCGAGGCACTGCTGCACGTCTCGGTGGACCTCTTCACGGTGCTCCCGCTCACGGAACTGGTCATCGCCGCGGCGCGCGTCCGCGACACCGACGGGCTCAGGCCGCACCTCGACGAGGCGTGGCTGCTGCTCGCGAGGCTCGGGGATCCGCCACTGTGGGCTGTTCCCCTGCACTGGTCCGCCGCCCAGGCAGCGCTGCTGCTCGAACGGCCCGCCGATCTCGCCCCGCACGCGGCGGCACTGGTCCATCAGTACTCCGCCTACCCGCTCGCAGCTGCCTTCGCGCACGCGGGGAAGGCATGGGTGTCCGTCCTTGCCGGGCGCTTCGATACCGACGCCGTCGAGGCGGCAGCCCAGGGCCTCGCGGCAGCGGGGTTCGCCTGGGAGGGCGCGCGCCTGGCGGGCCATGCCTCAGCCAGGGCGGACGACCGCCGGGGTATGACGCGGCTGCTCTCCTGCGCCCGGGAGCTGCGTCCGGCGCCCGAGCCGCTCGCACGGCCCGATGCCGGGTCCGCTCCGGCCGTGCCCACCCCGTCGGGCGGCCGGGAACCGGCCGGTGCCGTCCCGGCGGGCCCGCGCGACGCTGCGGGTCCCGCGATGCATGGTGCCCGGGCGCGCGGCGAAGCGCAGGGGGTCGCCGCCAGGACGCGGGGCGCCGAAGCGCGACGGGCAGGAGGGCCCGCGCTCAGCGGACGTGAACGGGAGATCGCGCAGCTGGTGCTCCAGGGACGGACCTACCGCGAGATCAGCGAGGAGATCTTCATCTCGCCGCGGACCGTGGAGCACCACGTGGCACGCATCCGGCGCCGTTTCGGGGCGTCCTCCCGCTCCGACCTGCTCGCGCGGCTCCGCGTGTCGCTCGAGGCCACCGCGGGGGACACCTCCGATCCCGGGTCCCCGCCACCGGGTCGTGCGCCCACCCCCATGGGATCCCCTAACCGGGGTCGTCGGATCCCCTAATGCATCCCCGGGGTTAGGGGAGGTGCTACCGATGTCCCGCCCCCACCCCCGCTCCTACGTTTGAACCAAGCCAGCACAGCCGCCGGCGAATTCCATCTCACCGAAGGAACATCTCATGACTACTCTCGCCTCGGATCTCCTCGACTTCCTGATGAACCTCTTCAACGACCAGGAGGCGGCCAGCGAATTCATCAGCGACCCCGAAGCCGCCCTCGCCAGCGCCGGCCTCGGCGACGTGTGCGGCGACGACGTCGACGCCGTCCTGCCCGTCGTCCTCGACTACGCGCCCGTCAGCTTCGGCGGCCGCAACGACAGCTCGTTCGACCGCAACTACGACACCGGCGGGAACTCCGCCGGCGTCGCCGCTCCGGGCGACCACTCCGTGGGCGGCTGGATGCCAGGTCCCGGCGGCGCCGCCGGACACCCCGGTGCCCCCGGCGCTCCCGGTGCTCCCGGTGCCCCCGGTCGCGACGGCGACGACGGCGACGACAGCGACAACGGCAACGCGATCCAGCAGCTCCTGCACATCGTCAACAACTACTCGTACACCTCGACCGTGGACGACCGCGACACCCTCACCGACCAGTCCGTGAACCAGAACATCTGGGCCAACGGCGACGTCACGCAGATGTTCGACAACGACGCCATCATCGCCTCCGGCGACCGCGCGGTGGCAGCGGGCGACGACGCCGAGGTCGACAACTCCGTCGACAACTCGGTGGACAACTCGAAGGACAACTCCACCAACGTCTCGGCCGGCGGATCCGCGACCGTCGCCGTCGGTAACACGGACAACTCCATCGAGGACTCCTACAACGACAACTCGGAGACCGACATCGAGGACTCCTACAACGACAATTCCGACAACTCGGACAACTCGGACAACTCCGACAACTCGGACAACTCGATCGAGGACTCTTACAACGACAACTCGGACAACTCGGTCGACACCGACACCGAGATCGAGGACTCCTACAACGACAACTCCGACAACTCGGACAACTCGGACAACTCGGTCGACACCGACATGGACGTCGACATCGAGGACTCCATGAACACCGACAACTCGGACAACTCGCAGACCGCGACGGATTCCTTCAACGACAACTCGCAGACCGCGACGGACTCGTTCAACGACAACTCGGACACCACGACCGACTCGTTCAACGACAACTCCGAGACGGTCGTCGACGAGTCGATCAACACCGACATCGACGTGGCCATCACGGACTCGTTCACGACGGACAGCTCGACGACCAACACGGCCACGGACTCGTTCAACGACAACTCCGAGACGGTCGTCGACGAGTCGGTCAACACCGACGTCGTGATCCAGGACTCCTTCACGGCGACCGACAACTCGACGGACCAGTTCACCTCCATCGACGACTCGGCGTTCTTCGTCGACAACGAGGTGGAGGTGGAGACGGAGATCGAGATCGAGGACACCTCGCTCTGATCGACGTCGAGCCTCATTGCAGGACGCTTCAGGCAGGCCCAACGGGACGGAGTTCCCGTTGGGCTTGCCCGTGGTCTCACAGGAAGAACTCACCGGGGAGTGTCACATGGATGATCTGATTCCGCTCGTGAAGAGCGGCCTGGGGCTGGTCGCCACCGGCGACCGCACCGACCTGCGCCTGCGGCTGGAGCAGACGCTCGGACGCCTGGCCACCCCGGACATCCGGGTGATCGTGGTGGGGGAGTTCAAGCAGGGCAAGAGCAAGCTCATCAACGCCCTCGTGAACGCCCCGGTCTGCCCCGTCGACGACGACATCGCCACCTCCGTACCCACCGTGGTGGGCTTCGGCGACCCCGCGAGCGCCGCGGTGCTGATGCCCCGCACGGACGGCGGACCGGACGGCGCCGTCGAGCGCCGCGTGATCCCCCTCGAGGACATCGCCGAGTTCGTCTCGGAGCGGGGCAACCCGTCGAACCGGCAGGGCCTCGCCTCGGCGGAGGTCCGCCTCCCGCGGCGACTGCTGGCCGACGGGCTGTCGATCATCGACTCCCCGGGGGTGGGTGGCCTCGAGTCGGCCCACGCCCTGACCACCCTCACCGCGCTGCCCACGGCCGACGCCATGATCCTCGTCTCGGACGCCTCCCAGGAGTACACCGAGCCGGAGCTGCGCTTCCTGAAGCAGGCCACCCGGATCGTCCCGAACGTCGGCTGCGTGCTGTCCAAGACGGACCTGTATCCGCAGTGGCGTGCCGTCGCGGACCTCGACCGCGGCCATCTGTCGAACGCGGGGATCTCGGCCCCGCTGATCCCGGTGTCCTCCGACCTCCGCCTCGTCGCGTCGCGGGACGAGGACGCCGAGCTGAACCGCGAGTCGGGCTTCCCGGAACTCGTCGGCTACCTCCGCAACGAGGTGGTGGGCAAGGCGCAGGCCCTGCGCCGGAGGTCGGTGGCCCAGGACCTGCTGTCCACGGCCGATCACCTGCGCCTGTCGGTCACCTCCGAGCTGCAGGCGCTCGAGAACCCAGAGGGCGTGCCCCTCCTGATCGCCGACCTCGAGGAGGCCAAGGAGCGGGCGGACCAGCAGCGCAAGCGGTCCTCGCGCTGGCAGACCACCCTCAACGACGGCGCATCCGACCTCATCAGCGACATGGAGCACGATCTCCGCGACCGGCTGCGCTCCATCCAGCGGGAGGCCGAGGCGGCCATCGACGATGGCGATCCCGGGCTCATCTGGGACCAGTTCGCGGAGTGGCTCGAGCAGCGCGTGGCGTCCGCCGTCTCCGACACCTTCGTCTGGACCAACGAGCGCTCGCAGTGGCTCGCCGAACAGGTGGCCGAGCTGTTCGCGCTCGACGAGGTTCCCCTCCCGCTGCTGGAGGTCTCGAACACGGACGGCGTCCTCGCCCCCGTGGAGGAGGTGCCGTACCTCGACCCCGGGCGGGTGAGCGCCGCGGGCAAGGTCCTGATCGGCATGCGCGGCTCCTACGGCGGCGTGCTGATGTTCGGCCTGCTCACCGGCATCATCGGGATGTCCCTCATCAACCCGCTCTCGGTCGGCGCTGGGCTCCTGCTGGGCCGCAAGGCCTACCGCGAGGACAAGGACGCCCGGCTCAAGCGCCGCCAGGCCGAGGCGAAGACCCTGGTGCGGCGCCAGATGGACGACGTCGTGTTCCAGGTGGGCAAGCAGCTCAAGGACCGGCTGCGGCTCGTCCAGCGCGAGATCCGCGACCACTTCGGCGCCATCGCCGAGGAGCACCACCGCTCCCTGGCGGACTCCGTCGCCGCGGCGCAGCGCACCGCCTCGACCTTCCGGCAGGAACGCGAGGCACGCATCACGGAACTGAAGGCCCAGCTCGCCGCGATCGACCGTCTGCACGCGCAGGCCGGCCGTCTCCTCCCGAAGCCCGCGCAGCCCGTCGCAGCGCCTTCGGGCGTCGAGGCCGGAGCGTCCGCATGAGGGACAGCGGCGCCGTCGAGGCCCTCCTCGCGGACGCCATCCGGATCTACGACGACGCCCCGGCGGTGCGTGCCGAGCTCGAGGCGTATGCGCGGCGCCTGCGCGAACCGTTGCGCGTCGCCGTCGCCGGCATGGTCAAGGCGGGCAAGTCCACCCTGCTGAACGCGATCATCGGCGAGGAGATCGCCCCCACCGACACGGGGGAGTGCACGCGCATCGTCACCTGGTACCGCTACGCGGCGACGCCCCGCATCACCCTGCACCCCGTGGCGGGGGAGCCGCGGCTGCTGCCCCTCACCCGGGTGGACGGGCGCCTGGTGTTCGACCTCGCAGGGCAGCGCGCGGAGGACGTCGCGCGCCTCGTGGTCGACTGGCCGGCCGAGAACCTCCGCGCGATGACCCTGATCGACACCCCGGGGATTGCCTCGCTCTCCACGGACGTCTCCGAGCGCAGCACCCGGTTCCTCACCCCGGAGGATGCGCCGTCCGAGGCCGACGCCGTGATCTACCTGATGCGGCACCTGCATGCCTCGGACCTCCTGTTCCTGGAGGCCTTCCACGACACCAGTGCGGCGCGCTCGGGCACCGTGAACGCGCTCGCCGTCCTGTCGCGGGCGGACGAGGTGGGGGCCGGACGCCTCGATTCCCTGATCGCGGCCGCCCGCATCGCCGACCGCTACCGGGCCGATCCGTCCCTGCGGTCGCTGGTGCTCGATGTGCTCCCCATGGCGGGGCTGCTCGCCCAGAGCGCCCGGACGCTCCGGCAGGCGGAGTACCAGGTGTTCGTGGCGCTGGCGGCCCTCGAGCGGTCCGAGAGGGAGCGCACCCTGCTCTCCGCCGACCGCTTCGTCGCGGGCAGCGCCGCCCTCGGCGTCCCGACGGAGGACGCGGCGCACCTGCTGGACCGGTTCGGTATGTTCGGGCTCCGGCTGGGTGCCGCCCTCGTGCGCGGCGGTGCCGGCAGCGCGACGGCGCTGGCCCACGAACTCGCCCGCCGCAGCGGCCTCGACCAGCTGATGACGCTCCTGACCCGGCAGTTCGACGCGCGGGCCACGGCCCTGCGGGTGCGGACGGCACTGACCGGACTCGAGGTGATCCTTGCCGCCCACCCCCGGGACGCCGCCGCACCGCTGCACACCGGCGTCGAGAGGATCACGGCCACCGCCCACGAGATGAACGAGCTGAGACTGCTGGCCGCCCTGCGCGCCGCCCGGGTCCCGCTGCCCGCACCGGCGGCGGCCGACGCCGAGCGCCTGGTGGGAGGCTCCGGCACGACGCCCGCGGACCGCCTCGGCCTGACCGGGCCCGCCGACCCCGGGGAGGTGCGGGCCGCCGCGCTCGGGCGGCTGCACCGGTGGCGCGTGCTGGCCGAGAACCCGCTGACCAGCCGGGGAGCCCAGGAGGCGTGCCAGATCGTGGTGCGCACCTGCGAGGAACTCGTGGTCCGCGCGGGCCCGGTCGCCCCCGATATCGCGGAAGCGCCCGGTGTCCCGGAAGCGGGCATCGAGGCCGTCAGCGCGGGGAGCGCGCGTCCCTGAACCACCACGACGCCGGCGGGAGCACGCCCAGGAGGAACGCGAGGGCCGCGACCGCCAGCTGGACACCCGCCAGATGGACCGCGGGCTGGAACGCCGTCGAGCCGTCCCCGAGGAACGCGAACATCAGCAGGACCGCCCCCGCATCGAGCGCGAGCATCACGAGGAGCAGCCAGCGCACGGCGCCGACACCGCGCAGCAGCGGGCGGGCGAGGAGCGCCTCGATCACCAGCACCACGGCGAACACCGCGAGCGTGCCCCAGAAGGAGAGGGCGGCCACCTGGTCCAGCCGGGCCGCGTCCGCAGCGGGATCGAGCCCGGCCGCCGTCTCCCGGAGATCGGCCAGGTGCAGCTCGCGCTCCAGGACGGCGAACACGAGCGCCGCCCCGCCGACGACGGCGCCCATGAGCCACAGGGCGCCCACGAAGCGGACCAGCGGGGGAGGAGCCGCCACTTTGAGCGCGGGAGGCGGGACGGCGTTGGACAGCTCTGGCCGGGGTGGACGCATGGTCGTAATGTAGCCCCGCCGCGCGAGGGCTTCAATGGTCCTCCGGCGCCAGTCGCGCCCGGCGCGGAGCCCGTCGTGGCAAAGTCCCGCAGGCATGGCAAACTAGATAACCGTGCGCACATGCTCCGGCCCACCGGGGTACGTCGCGGTCCGCCCTGGTGTAACGGCAGCACCCCAGCCTTTGGAGCTGTGGAGTATAGGTTCGAATCCTATGGGCGGAACGCAGGCAGGTGCCGGCCGGGCTGGCCGGTCCGCCGCACACCGGTCACCTACAGGTAGGAGCGCTTCCTCGTGAGCACGCAGGACGGAACCACGCGGGACCCCGACATCCCGGCAGCTGTCATCGTCCTCGCCGCCGGCGCGGGCACCCGCATGAAGTCGCGGACCCCGAAGATCCTGCACCGCATCGGCGGGGTCTCCATGGTCGGCCACGCGCTGCGGGCCGCACGGGCCATCGGGCCGCGGGAACTCGCCGTCGTCGTCCGCCATGAGCGGGACCGCGTGGCGGAGCACATCGGCGGCCTGGATCCCGAGGCCGTCCTGATCGACCAGGACGAACTGCCGGGCACCGGGCGCGCCGTGCAGGTGGCGCTCGAGGGCCTCGACGCCCGTGCCGGGAGCCCCGTGCACGGCACCGTCGTCGTCACCTACGGCGACGTCCCGCTCCTCACGCCGGAGACCCTGCAGGAGCTCGTCGCCGTCCACCACGGCGAGGCCAACGCCGTCTCCGTCCTCACCGCGGTGCTCGAGGACCCCACCGGCTACGGCCGCATCCAGCGCCATGAGGACGGCACCGTGCTCGCGATCGTCGAGCACAAGGACGCCTCGCCCGAGCAGCGGGCCATCCGCGAGGTCAACTCCGGCATCTACGCCTTCGACGCCGCCGTCCTGCGGCGCGCCCTCACCCGGGTCGACGCGTCCAACGCGCAGGGCGAGATGTACCTCACGGACGTCCTCGCGATCGCCCGGGCCGACGGCGGCCGCGTCGCCGCCGTCGTGCAGGAGGACCGCTGGCAGGTCGAGGGCGCCAACGACCGCGTGCAGCTCGCCGCGCTCGGCGCCGAGCTCAACCGCCGCACCGTCGAGCGGTGGATGCTGGCCGGCGTCACGGTCGTGGACCCCGCCACCACCTGGATCGACTCGACAGTGGTCCTCGAGGAGGACGTCACCATCCTGCCCGGCACGCAGCTCCACGGCGACACCTCCGTGGCACGCGACGCCGTGGTGGGCCCGGACACCACGCTCACGGACGTCGTCGTCGGTGAGGGCGCGCACGTGGTCCGTACGCACGGCAGCGGAGCGCGCATCGGTGCCGGCGCCAGCGTGGGCCCGTTCACCTACCTGCGTCCCGGCACGGTGCTGGGCGAGGACGGCAAGATCGGGGCGTTCTACGAGACCAAGAACGTGACGATCGGCCGCGGGTCGAAGCTGTCCCACCTCGGCTACGCCGGCGACGCCGAGATCGGCGAGTACACCAACATCGGCTGCGGCAACATCACGGCCAACTACGACGGCGTGAACAAGCACCGCACGGTCATCGGCTCCCATGTGCGCACCAGCTCGAACACCGTCTTCGTGGCCCCGGTCAGCGTGGGCGACGGCGCCTACACCGGTGCCGGCGCCGTGGTCCGCAAGGACGTCCCGGCGGGCGCGCTCGCCGTGACCGTCGCACCCCAGCGGAATATCCCCGACTGGGTGGCCGGGAAGCGGCCCGGCACAGGCTCCGCCGCCGCCGCGGGCGCCGCCTCCACCGAGACCCCTCCGAGTACCCCCACCGAAGAGAAGAGCACCCAGGCATGAGCGAGATCACCGCGCACGGCGAGAAGAAGCTGGTCCTGGCGTCGGGGCGCGCGCACCCGGAGCTGGCGGAGGAGATCGCGTCCTGGCTGGGCACCGAGCTGCTGCCGGTCTCCGCCTACGACTTCGCGAACGGCGAGATCTACGTGCGCTCGGGGGAGAGCGTGCGCGGCACGGACGTCTTCGTGATCCAGGCCCACCCGGCGCCGCTGAACAACTGGCTGATGGAACAGCTCATCATGATCGACTCGCTGAAGCGGGCCTCCGCCAAGCGCATCACCGTCGTCTCGCCGTTCTACCCCTACGCGCGCCAGGACAAGAAGGGCCGCGGGCGCGAGCCCATCTCGGCCCGCCTCGTCGCGGACCTCTACAAGACCGCCGGCGCCAACCGGCTCATGTCCGTGGACCTGCACACCTCCCAGATCCAGGGCTTCTTCGACGGTCCCGTGGACCACCTCATGGCCATCCCGCTGCTCGCGGACTACATCCGCTCGAGGGTCGACGCCGACAACGTCACCGTCGTCTCCCCGGACACCGGCCGGGTGCGGGTGGCCGAGCAGTGGGCGGAGCGTCTCGGCGGCGCGCCCCTCGCCTTCGTGCACAAGAGCCGCGACCTCACCGTCCCCAATCAGGCCGTGTCCAAGCAGGTCGTGGGCCAGGTGGAGGGCCGCACCTGCGTGCTGATCGACGACATGATCGACACCGGCGGCACCATCTCCGGCGCCGTCCAGGTGCTCAAGAACGCGGGCGCCAAGGATGTCATCATCGCGGCGACGCATGCGGTATTCTCGGAGCCGGCATCACGCCGCCTCGCCGAGTCAGGTGCCCGCGAGGTCGTGGTCACCAACACGCTGCCCATCCCCTCGGAGAAGCGGTTCCCGCAGCTGACGGTGCTGTCCATCGCACCGCTGATCGCCCGCGCGATCCGCGAGGTGTTCGACGACGGCTCGGTCACCAGCCTGTTCGACGGCAACGCCTGATCGGTACTGGGCGGCCGCGGCGATCGGGCACCTCCCAGGTAGTCCTTCAGGGGCTTCTAGGTAGGTACTTGGTAGTATTGCCCATCAAAACCGAGTAGGTGGAGGGTAACTCCCGTATAGGCCACTCGTGTAGCCCGTCATGACTCTACCTAGGCTCGGTGGCGAACGACCCCTTCGAATCTAGGATGTGGTCTCATGGCTGCTGACGGCCAGAGCGTGCCGGCTGTTCGATCCCTTCCTTCCCAGCGCGCCGGTACGGGCCCCGGCCCGACGCCCGCACCGGAGGCCGCACCCCCCTTCGTCGGCCGCGCGGACGTGCTCCGGGCGGTCGAGGCAGCGTTGGGCGCCCCCGGGTCGGTCGGCGCCGTGCTCGTGGGTGAGGCGGGCGTCGGCAAGACCGCCGTGGTGCAGCAGGTCCTCGCCTCCCACGCGGAGTCCCTGTACGTCCTGCGCATCCGGGGCTCCCGGGGGTTCCGCCACCAGGCCTACCGGCCCGTCAACTTCCTCCTCTCGGAGCTCGAGGGAGACGTCGTCGAACACCCGGTGATGGCGCTCCGGGCCGTGGCGGACTTCCTGAACCACCATGCCCGCGGGCGCCGCGTGGTCCTCGCCGTGGACAACGTCGAGTACCTCGATCCCTCGTCGGCCACCCTGATCGGGCAGCTGGTGCTCGGCGGAACCGCCGGCGTGCTCCTGACCGCCCAGGACTTCGCCGCGGCGGACCCCCAGTTCGCCGGCCTCTGGCGGGACGGCTCGCTCTGCCGCCTGGACCTCGCCCCGTTCGATGCCCTGGAGACGCGAGCCTTCGCGGAGGCCGAGCTCCGGGGCCCGGTGAGTGCCGAGGCCGCGACCCTGCTGTACGGCATGAGCGGCGGCAACCCGCGCTTCCTCCAGGCCTCCATCCGGGCGGTCCGCGGACGCAGCGTGGTCCGCCACGGGCAGACCTGGGTGCTCCTGCCGGCTACCGCGCCCGTACCCACCGAGATCGCCGAGGCGGTCCAGCTCATCCTCGAGGAGCTGTCCACCGGACAGCGGGAGATCGCCAACGTCATCGCGCTGGCCGGGCGGCTGCCCCTCCCCGTCGCGCAGTCCATCACCGGCAGCACGGACCTGGACGCCCTCCAGACCGCCGGCCTGCTGGCCGTTGCACACGGCGAGCAGGAGAGCATCGCGTTCCGGAACCCCGTGATCGGCGTAGGCGTCGCGGCGTCCCTGTCCTCCAAGCACGCCGGTGACCTGTACACCCGGTGGGTCGAGGGCCCCGCCCTCGGTCACCTGCTCGATCCGGAGCGTCACGCGGACTGGCTGCTGAAGTGCCAGCGGCCGGTCGGGGCCCACCTCGCACTCGCCGCCGCACGCTCGGCGAACCGGGCGGGCAGGTACTGCGCCGCCGCCGCGTACGCAGAGCTCGACGACGCCTACCGTTCCTCGGCCGCCGCCGCCGTCGAGCGCATCCGGTCGCTCACCTTCACCGGACGCTTCCAGGACGCCGGCAACGCCGTGCTGCTCGCCGCACCCCTGCTCGACGGCGCATCGGCCACGGAGGCCGTGCCGCTGCTCCTCGCCGGCGTCTTCCTCCGCCACCGCCTCGGCCTCGACGGGGTCGAGGACACCCTCGACGAGGCCGGCCGGCGGCTGGAGTCCGACGCCGGCCTCCGGCCTGAGGACCGCGCCCGCCTCCGGGCGGACGTGGTGATCGCCCGCGCGGAGATCTCCTCCCTCCAGGGCCGCTTCACACAGGCCCGGGACCTGGTGCTCTCCCTCCGCTCCGGGGGTGCTGCGCTGGGCAGGGACCAGGGCATCGCCGCCGACGTGCTGCTGAGCGAGGCCTGGGCGATGCTCGAGGACCAGCTGGAGGCGTTGCAGCTCGCCGACGCCCTGGCGGACCGCCTCCAGGAGCCTGACATCCCCGCCCGCACCCGGGAGCTGTCCTACCTGCGCCTCATCGCGATCTACAGTGCCACGGGGTGCTGGGGACAGGGTTCGCGCAGGCTCGGCCTGACGGACGGGGACAGCAGCGCGGTGCTGCACAGTTCGGCCGTGCAGCTGGCCCTGGGACTCGTCCGGGGCCGGTACGGGACACCGGAGGACGCCCTGGCGGTCCTGGTCCCGGCGTTCGACCAGCTGCGGGTCGGCGACCCGCAGCGCGTCCTGCCCCTCGCCGCCTCGGCCATCGCCTACTGCCACTCGGTGACCGACGACATCAGGGCCGCCATCCCCCTCCTGGTGCACGCGGAACCGACCGCCGGCGATCCCTGGCTGGTACGCCGGGTCGCGTCGCAGCTGCAGCTGCTCAGCGTCGGGCTGCGGGAGGCGAAGCCGGACGCCGCCCGGCAGCTGCAGGCGCTGGGACGCAGCGACAGGGACCGCGGTGCGTCCCTCTTCGCGCTGTCCGCCTTCACGAGTGCGGTGCGGCTCGGCAGCAGCGGGGTCCTCGCCGATCTCTCCGACGTCGCCGCCCGCGTGCAGGGGCCCTACGCCCAGCTGTGCGAGACGTTCGCGAAGGGCATCAGCCACCGCGACGCCGAGGTGCTCCTGCAGGCCATGGACCTCGCAGCCGCCGGCGGCGACCAGAACTTCGGGCGGGACGCCGCCCGCTCGGCCCTGCACGCGGCGCGCGCACTCGGGGACAAGTCGACGGTGCGCGAGGTCCAGCAGCGGGCGCGGCGCGTCCTGGCGGACGTGGACGCCCACGGCCCCGCATCCCAGCTGGACTGCCTCACACCGCGCGAGGCGGAGATCGCCCAGCTGGCGGTCGGCGGCCTGATGAACCGGGAGATCGCCGAGGCCATGTGCGTCTCCGTGCGGACCATCGAGGGACACCTGTACCAGATCTACTCGAAACTGCACGTGTCGTCCCGCTCCCAGCTCGCGGAGCTGTTCCCGGCACCCCTCGGATGAGCGTCGACGGAGGGCGGGTGCCCCTGGTGGGGGTCCAGCACCCCATCACGGCCATCACCCAGACGCTGTCCCATCCCAATCTGCACGGGGCCCTCGTGGTGGGGGAGTTCGGCACGGGCAAGAGCGCGATCGCCCGGCGCCTCGTGACCACCGGGGATCCGCAGAGGACACGGTTCTTCCTCATCCGGGCCACGGAGAACCTCGCCGGCGTACCGTACGGGGCCCTCGGACCCTATCTCTCCCACGCGACGCCCCAGACCCTCGAATCGTCCCTGTCCGCGCTCCGCGCCCTCGTCGCATACTTCCGGGCGGCGTCCGAGAGCCGGGACGCGGTCGTCGTCGTCGACGACGCGCAGTACCTCGACGACGACAGCAGCCACATCCTCACGCAGTTGGTGATCTCCCGCATCATCAAGGTCGTCCTCTTCTCCGACGGCCTGCCGTCCCGGGCCGGAGACCTGTTCTCCCTCTACACGGACGGCTTCATCAGCAGGGTGGATCTCCCCGGGCTCGGGGACGCGGACGCCGTCGCGCTCTGCGAGGCCATCCAGGGCGGGCGGCTGTCCCAGGGGGCCGGCCACTACCTCGCCCGGCAGAGCGCGGGAAACCCCCTGATGCTCCGTGCCCTGCTGGACCACGCCGCCACCACCGGAGAGTTGGTGCAGCACGACGGCGTGTGGTGCCTGTCCGGACGGTTCCGTCCTCCCGTCCCGCCCCTGCTGGACCTCGCGAAGACGCTGCTGCAGGGACTCTCCGAGCAGGAACGGACCGCCTACGAGGTGGTGGCGCTCAGTGGCGGGGTCCCGCAGGCGCGCCTGTCGGTGATCGGGGAGGACACCGTGACCCAGCAGCTGGTGCGCCGCGGGCTCCTGCGGACGGTCGGCTCGTCCACGAGCGCGCTCAGGGTGGCCCACCCCATGATGGGGCGCGTGGTCCGGGCACTCGTCCCCGCCGGGCGCAGCGCGGACCTGCGCCGCCGCGTGTTCGACGACGAGGTGGCGCCACCCACCGTCGACGAGGGCCTCATCGAGTACCTCGACTGGGCCCTCGACTGTGGCGTGGCCGTGCCGCCCGCCGTCCTCCTCGCCGCGGCCCGCACGGCAGCGCACGTCTCCGGTCCGGAGTCCGCGCTCCGGTTCGCGGGAGCTGCGCGGGCCGCGGGGGAGGAGGCCGCCGGTGCGGTCGAGGAGGCGCGCGTGCGGGTGGCGCTCGGCGAATACACGGTCGCGGTGGAGCAGCTCGATCGGGTCCTGGCGGACGCGGTCCCGCCGTGCGTCACCGCGGCGGCGGCCGTCCTGAAGGCCTTGGCCTGCGTCCAGCGGGGTGAGGACCCGCGTCGCCTCCACGAGATCGCCGACGCATGCGCGGAACGGCTCGCGGCCCCGTTTGGGCAGGAGCCCGCCGAACCGTCGGGACAGGCGGAGCAGGCCAGGGTGGCCCTGCGGCTCCTCCACCTGTTCGGGCGCGTCCTCGAGGGGGAGTTCGAGACCGCGCGGGCGGAGGCGGACGCCCTCGACGGGGACCTCACCGCGGCCGGACCGGAGTCCGGATCCCCGCTGCCGGTCCTCCTCCTGCTCCTGCGGGGTGAGATCGACGCTGCGCTCGGCCACTGCGACACGGCGCTGGCAGGCCTCCGGGCCGCCGCCGACGCCGTCGACCGTTCCCGCGGAGGGCTCGAGTACCTGCGTGAACGCGTCGTGGCGCGGTACGTGAGCGCGCTGATCCATGCCGGCGAGTTCACGACCGCACGGGAAGTTCTCGAGGAGTATCGGCACCGGCCGGTGGTGAGCTACGAGTACATCGGTGGGGCGCTGGCAGCGCTCGAGGCCGTGCTCGAAGCGCGGCGCGGCAAATACCGCACAGCGCTGCACCTGCTCGAGCCTGCCCTGGCGTCCCTGCGCCGGGTGGACCCGGAGATGCTGCTGCCGTACGCGCTCGCCGTCGCGGCGTGGGCTGCGCATTCATCGGGCGATGGCGCGGCCGCCGCGGGCTTCGAGCAGGAGTTCGCCGGCGTGGCGTCGATCGGCAGCCGCCCACTGCTCCTCCTCGGGCGCGCGTTCCTCGCTGCGGCGGGCGCCGGCCGGCCCGCGGGCGCGGCGGATCTCGGCAGTCTCGAGGCACTGGCGGAGGCCGCACGGGAGGCATCCTTCCGCTCGTGCGAGAAGGACATGCTCGAACTCCTCGCGGTGCTCGGCGACACGGCCCGGGCGTGGCGCCTCGCCGAACTCGCCGACCAGTTCGAGGGCGTGGAGGCGCAGGTCCTCTCCCGGTACGCGCACGCCCTGGCGGACCGCGACGCCGAGGCGCTGCTCGCGGTCGGCGACCGCGCGGAAGGCCTGCAGAAGATGCCGCTCGCGGCGGAGGCCTCGGCGAGGGCCATGCGCCTGTTCGAGGATCAGGGCGACGGCAGGGCCCGCCGCATGGCGTTACGCGCCGTCCGACACCGGCAGTCGATGCTGGAGGGCCTGCGGCCGCACGAGGACGGGGATCCGCGCGGTTCGCACGAGCTGACGTCCCGGGAACGCGAGATCGCGAGGCTCGCGGCGGACGGCGCCTCGAATCGTGCCATCGCGGACGCGCTCGTCCTCTCCACGCGGACCGTGGAGGGGCACCTGTACCGCATCTACGGGAAGCTCGGCATCACCACCCGAGAGGAGCTCGCGAGTGAGATGAGGGAATACGAGAACGGACGCTGACCCGCGCCAATCCCGCCGGAGGATCCCGGGGGTGGGTGCGAGTAGTCAATGACGAAAGATCGCGTAGCTAACAGGGGAAAGTGGAGTAGTCCGCACTGGTGAGCGGCCGCGATGATCTGCGTAGGGTTGCATTTGTTGGACCGATACGGGTCCGACCGCGGGGCTTCGGCCCCTACTCGCGTGAAGAGCGGGTCCCGGATCGGGGCCAGCGGCAAAGGAGTCTTCCTGAGACCAAGACTCCGTCCCCAGCTGCCGCTGGCCCCTTCTGGTTTAACTGGTGTCATCCACGCAGCACGCCAGACGTGAAAAGAGCCGGCCCGGGGCAGATGCTCCGGGCCGGCTCTCTGGTGGTGCGAAGGGTCACGCCTTGGCGGAGCGGCGGCGCTCCACCACGATGCCAGCGGCGCCCAGGCCGAGAGCACCGATCCCGGAGGCGCCCCAGAGGAGAACAGCCGAGTCGAGGCCGGCGGATGCCGATTCACCCAGGGCGGATCTGGATCCGTCGCTGGTTGGGGCGGTGCCCGGACCAGCCTGGCCGTAGACGGCGACCGTGCGGGAGGTGACAACGGGGGAGCCGTCCGCTGCAGCGGCGGTCAGTGTATAGACGCCTCCTTCGGTGAAGTTCACGTCATAGGAGAAGTCACCGTCGGCATCGGCACGAACGGTGTGATCGAGGACAGTTCCGTTGAGCATGACGAGGTCACCACGGACCGGAGCCGTTCGACCGGCGCCGGGATCCTCCGCTGGGCGGTTTCCGGCGCGATCGACCGTGATGAGGATGACTTCGCCGGGATCGAGGAGTCCATCGGTGCTGCTGAAGGTGACTGTCTCAACGAGAGCGCTCCTGCCATCCCTGGCGCTTCTGGTTTCATCGCCCGCGGACGACCCGGTCGAGGGTGCTGCCTGCGCTCCGGCGGCTCCGAGGAATGCGATGGCACCGGCGACGGTGAGAACTGCGGCTGTTCTGATCATGATGAGGGTTCCCAGACAGACGATTGAAACGACGGAGAAGGTTGACGTTCTGGGGTCTTCCCCGTCCGAACACCGACGCTCGGACGGGGAAGACCGAATCTCCCATTCAGGGGTTCCGGATCACCTCGATCGCGGAGATCTTCGGCTGGTCGACCGTGGACGCGAAGTCGATATCGAGGTTCCCGTCCGTGACGCTCAGGGTCTGGCTCACGACGTGCGCGGTCATGGGGCCGACCACCGCGTTGAGATCGAGGTTGTTGATCTCCTGCGGTCCGCCTTCGAGGTTGACGCTGAACACACGCTTCCCGGTCCCGCCTGACCCACCTCCGGTTGCCCCGTGGTAGATCTCCGCGAAGTGCAGCCTGACCGTGTAGGTACCCGCGGGCACCGGGATGTTGTACCCGAACGATCCCGGTCCGGTGGTTGCGCTACGCTCCGAGAGGTAGAGCGCATCGCTGTCGGTTCCTGCGATCTGAGTGACGGACGGGTTCGTGTAGGCCTTGCCGCCCTCGAAATAGGTGTCGGCAAGCCAGTTCAGGCCGCCGGCTGTCACTGCTCCGCCGCCCGCGTTGACGCGGATGGCCTGACCCGATGACGCCGGGATGGCCGTGCTGGCCGTGGCGGACATCGGGGAGGTGTTCCCGGATGCGTCCACCGCCTGCACCCGGTAGAACGCCTGGGCCGCGAACGGCAGGTTCGTGTCCGTCACCTTCAGGCCGCGGACCGGGGTGTTCCCACTGATGCGGGTCCACGGTCCGGTCGCGGAGGTTGCCCGCTCGACGTAGTAGCCGGCCAGATCCGCTTCCGCCCCTCCCGTCCAGGTGACGTCGATTGCGGACCCGGAGGCCGCTGCGGCGACACCCGCGACGATGCCCGGCGCAGTGGTATCGGACGAGGCGACCGGAACCATGTTCGTGACGAGGTACATGTTGTCCTGGTAGTCACAGTTGGTCGGCCCGACACCGCACTGGTTCGGCGAACTGATGTAGTCGTGGCCCACGATCCACGCCCCCGGGACGATCCTCCGGTCCCGGTCCCTGACCGGCCAGGTCTTGACGGCCATGTAGTTCGCGTTGTTGGTGGACTGCCCCGCCACGACGATCCCGATGTTCCCGGTGGGGTTGGTCGTGAGCTGCGTGCCTCCCGTCAACGCGTTGTTCAGGGGCAACAATGACTGCCCGTACGCCGCATTGTGCGTCGCCGTCGCACCGTTGATGTTGACCGTCTCGGTCGCCGTGCAGCAGCCGTGGAAGGCCGCGAGCTGCCGGGCAGTGACCGGGATGGAAGAGTCGAGCCGCTTCCACTGCAGGGACCGGATCTCCTCACCGTTCAGGGCGGAGGTGCGCATCTCGTCGCCGTTCGACGGGCTGCCGAGGTCCGTGGTCCAGCCGAAGGCCTGGGCGATCTCGTTGACGGACAGCTCGCTGCCGCCCTCCGGCTGCGCCATGTAGGCGCCGCGGAGCTGCACCGGCTTCAGTGCCGCCGAAGGATCGCTCGACCTGATGTTCAGCTGTGCAGCTCTGACGCCCCTGGAACCGGACGTGGCGGTGAACTTCACAGTGACCGGGATCGAGGCGTTGGGCTGGACGGTGACCGGCAGTTCGGGCGCGTTGGTCACCGTGAACTGTCCGGCGTTGGGCCCGCCCAACGCGAGCTCCGTGATGCGAAGGTCCTTGCTGCCGGTGTTGGACACCGTGACCGTTGCCTCGTCCACGACCTTGTGGGTGGAGACACCGCCGTTGATGCGATGCATGACCAACCAGTCCTCGGACAGGCCCGGGATGGGAGCCCCGCCCTGCCGGGTGACCTGCTCGTTCCGAAGAGTGAGCGTGCCACCGATGTCGAGGACCTCGAACTGGACGGTCCTGGTGGTGGTTGCACCGGTGCTGTCGGTGGCAGCCACCTCCAGGACGTAATCGCCGGCCGTGTCGAAGACGAACGGAGCCGTGTAGGGAACGGAGTCCGCGCCGTTGACGGAGTAGGTGAGTGATTCGATCGTGGTGCCGGTCGGTGCGGTGGCTGCGATCGACACGTTGGCCGTTCCGCCGCTGAAGCTCGATCCGACGTCCGTGCCATTGACCGTGACGGCGACCGACGGGGTGGTGAGCGCCTTGCCGGCAATCGTGATCCAGTTGATCTTGGTGTTCGTCCCGGTGGGAACCACTGTGAGCCGTCCGTCGGTCACCGTCACCTGTGCCGTGCCGGTCTTGAAAGGGGCGCTGCCGGTCGGGACGAAGGGATCGACCACGGGGGTGCCTTCGACCTCGATGGCGTGCGTCGAATCGAGGTAGCCGGCATCACCGACGGAGACACTCACCGTGTAGGTCCCGTCGGCCACGTTCGCCTCCCAGGTGCCGTCCGACAATCCGGTCACTGTTCCGCCCTGCATGATGTTCAGGGTCTGGAGCAGCGGATCATTCGCCGGGTAGGTGATACCCGACGTCGCGGTAGGGCGGTTCCGTCCACCGAGCACGCGGTCCGCCGGCTCCCCGTTCACCAGCCAGCCGAAGCCGGCGGCGGCGGAATAGCCCAGGCCGTAGTCCTTGATCCAGCCCGCGGGTGTGGAAGCCGATTCCGTCTGGAAGTTGTACTTCACCTCCGTGGTCTCGGCAGGCGGCCCGTCGAGGCCGTCGCCCTTGATCGAGATCCAGTTGATCTTGCTGTTGGTGCCCGTGGACGTGACGGTCAGCTTGCCGTCCGCGACGGCCACGTCACGCGTACCGGTCTGGAAGGGATTGGCCCCGGTGGGGACGAAGGAGTTGACCAGTGGTTGTCCTTCGACCGCCACCCCGTGCGTCGAATCCAGGAACCCGGAATCGCCGACCGAGAGCGCAACCTTGTAGGTGCCGTTGGGAACCACGTACTCCCAGACCCCGGTGCTGACATTGGTCGCCGGACCCATGAGGTTCAGCGTCTGCAGCAGCGGATCGTCCGCCGGGTAGTTGATGCCCGCCGTCGGCGCGGTGCGGTACCGGGCAGCGCTGCTGCGATCGGTCGGCACCCCGTCCACGAGCCACCCGAACTTGCGCTCGGCGTCGAAGGCCATTCCCGTGTCGGCGGTCCACCCCGCCGGCGTCGGTGCTGCCGCGGTCTGGAAGTCCACCTTCACCTGGGCTCCGTCGGTGGGATCGTCTCCCGGCACCTCGGTGTCGGCGAGCGGGACGATGTCCACGTAGTTGACCTTGGTGTTGGTCCCGCCATTGGCATCCACGGTGAGGAACCCGTCGGTGACCGTCACGTCGGCTGTCGCCGTGGCATGACGGCTGTCCGCGCCGGCCGCGCCCGTGGGTACGAACTTGTCGATGACCGGCTTGTTCTCGAGGTTGATGCTGTGCGACTCGGGGTCCTGGTTGACCGTCGGATCCCCCGCGGCAACCGTGACCCGGTAGTCCCCGTCCGGCAACGCGATCTCCCAGTAGGCGTAGGTCGCGATCCCGTTGAACGTGCCCGAGACGTCACCCGACTGCATGTGCATCAGCGTCTCGAGGCGCTGGTCCGCCTGCGCGGTGACCCGCGTCCGACCGTTGCCCGGGGTAGTGCCGCCGGTCGAGATGTCCAGCGGGTTCTCCGTCGCCTGGCTCTTCCAGCCGTAGCTCAGTCCGGATCCCTGGTCGGCCGCCGTCCGTGCACCGAAGGCCTGTCCGTGGTCCCGGAGGTACCCGGCGGGCAGGGACCCTGCGAGGTCGGAGAAGTTGACGCGGATCGTGTCGGTCGACGGCGGTGCCACCTCGCCGGCGGGCTTCACGCCCTGCACGAGGAACACGTAGTCCTGGTAGTCACCGTTGGAGGCGTCCTCGAAGGCCACGATGTAGCTGTTTGCCATCGACGTCCCCGACCGGTCCTTCGCGGGATAGACGCGCGCCCTGTGGGCGATCCCGGTATTGAGCCTGTCCTCGGTGAAGCCGACCCTCTGGAAGACGTTCGAGTAGAAATAGAACCCGAACTGCTCATCGCCGGGATCGAAGCTGCTCGCCGATCCTGGACTGGCAGGCGGAAGCAGTGACTGGTAGCCGCTGATGTCGATGGACCCCACCTTGTTGCGTTGGGTCTCCGTTCCGTCGCCTGTGTACCAGCCGAAGGGCAGATCCTCGCGTGGCGCGTACTGTGCCAGGGGTTTCATGGTGACCGGCGCCGTGCCCGACTTCTCGAACAGCGGCTCCAGGACCTCGTCGCCCTTCGCTGCGGGGTCGACTCCTCCTGCGAGGTTGGTCCATCCCACGTTGATCTTGTACCCGAGGGTGCCCACGACGTCGGCGAAGGTGGGCTCGTTGCCGCCCTCGATGCCGTTCATGGAGAGCCCGTACAGCCCTACCTCGAGCGTGGTGTCTCCCGCGGTGACGGCAAGGGTTGCACTGCGCTGTCCGACGGTGGACCCGGGCTTGAACGCCACTTGCAGGGTGGTGCTCGCTCCCGGAGCCAGCGACGTCCCGGTTCCGCCGGTGACGGTGAAATCGCCTGCCTGTGCGCCCTGGACCGCTCGTGAGAGCGTCACGGCGTCCGGGCCGGTGTTGGTGATCGTGAGCGGTTTGGTGCTGCTGGTGGTGCTCTTCACGGTCGAGAAGACGAGCTCGTCCGCAGAGGCGTCCAGCGTGGCCGCCTGCTGATCGGCAGGAACGCGGAGGAGGAACATCTTCTGCGCGCCGCCGCTGCGGTCGTACTGGTTCACGTACAGGTTGCCCGTTCCCGGGTCCTCCACAACTTCCAGCGGATCATTGAATCCGTCGGCCCCACCGATGGTGGTGTTGGGGACACCCGGCACGCCGGTGGGGACCTGCGCGCCCAGGATCTTCCCGGTGGCCGCATCGGGCTGGAGGAAGATGAGGTCATTGTTGTTGGAGAAGCGGGTGACCACCAGGCGGCCCTTCAGCTGGCCGCCGAAGGTGTCGCTCTGGTACTCGAGCGCCCCGTTGGGCGACTTGTTGAACTCGAAATCGTAGGCGATGCCGCCGTAGTTCGGGTCCGCCTTCACACCGGAGGGGTACTTGCTGCCGCCCTGACCGGGCGATGCCGGTGGGTTCGCGGGATCATTGCCTTCGTTCAGCACCCACTCGCAACGCTCGGGGTTGGGATGGCCGTAATAGCCGCCCTCGACGACGTCGAACAGGAGATCGCGCTGCGTCGGGTGGTTGGCGATGGCAGGAACCGATCCGCCGGTGTAATTGCGTCGCTGGCACTGCGCCGTGACGTCCTTGCCGTTGACCGTGGAGGCTCCGGGGATGCCGGGGGCCGCCACACGGGTGAACGTGCCGTTCGCGTTGGCCGTGACGCCCGGTGAGTTTCCTCCACCGGCCGTCCCGTTGGTGGGGACGTACAGGTGCCCGTTGGAGTGCCAGACCAGGTCGTAGGCGTTCCGGATTCCTGTGGCGTGGATCTTCAGCGGCGCGTTGGCGGCGTACGGGGTGTAGGTTCCGCCGTCCGCGGTCTGGACGTTGATGGCGCCGGCACCGCTGGCAGCGGCCTGCACCTGGGGGTGATTGGGGTCGAAGACCAGGGTGGCAGCGGTGAGAAGCTTCTCTCCGCGCTGGCCCCAGGAGTTGTCGAGGTCACCCGCGGCCTGGTTGGAACCCTGCTGGAAGTACAGGCGTCCGTCCGGACCGTAGACCATGGAGTTGGTCAGGTGGTCCGACTGGGAGCGTGGGAGGCCTTCGAAGATCTTCGCCTCGGTCTGCAGGTTTGCCCCGGTGAGCCGGCTGATGCCGGAGATCCATTGCCCCTGTTCGTTGCCGACATTGGCGCTGGTGGAGGTGATCCAGAGCTTCAGGTCACCGGCCGTGGAGGACCTGTCGAAGGCGAGTCCCACCATGGCGCGGCCCTCGTAACCCAGGCTCTCCTTGTTGGAGAGTGTTCCGTCCTCGTTCACGGTGAACCGAAAGAGGCCCTGGCCGATCGTCGCTCCGTACAGCTTGCCGTCCGGGCCGAAGGCGAAGGTGGACCAGTAGGTCCCTGCGCCGATCGGCAACTCGACCTTCTCGAAGCTGACGCCACTGAGAGGGGTGAACTCCTCGGGTGTCTCGACTGTCCCGGCCCCCGTCGTGAAGACCGAGGCGAAGGGCACGAAGGAGGCGCCGAAGTTGTCCTTCACTCCGTCCGTGACCACGAAGCGGTAGTTGGTATTGGGCTTCAGCGGTGCATCCGGCTGGGTGGAGATGACGTCGTTACCACCGGAGGTCCCGGTCGAGGACGGCACTTCGGCGCCGGAGACGACTTCGTAGATGTGGACGTTGCCGGGGAGCGTCCTGGGGTCCACACCCACTCCCGCGTATGGGACGCGGATGGTGGCGGAGACGCCGTCGTTGGGGTCGTGCCCCGAGGCGCGATTGTCCGGGCGCATGGTGTCCACGTGCGGCGCCTGCTCCAGCCCGAGCACCTCGACGTAGGCGATCTTCGTATTCGTGCCGCCGGCCGCAGTGAGCGTGAGCGCCCCATCCCAGACGCCGACGGTGGTGGTGGAGGTGCGGTACTCCTCACCGGCCGTGGCCTGGAAGCTTTCGATGCCCAAGCCTGCTTCGATGTTGATCACGTGGTTCGAGTCGTAGACATTGGATGCACCGGGCTCGTCACCCACTGCAATCTGGACCTCGTAGAGGCCGTTCGGTACTGCGAGCTCCCAGACCCCCTCGGTGTCGACGCCGTTCGTCCCGTCCACGTCGCCGTACTGCATGTGGACGATGCTGTCGAGCCGCTGATCGATGCCCGGCCGTACTCGTACCCGACCGTTGCCGACCAGGCTCACGGGGCTCCCGTCCTCGGAGAGCCACCCGTAGCTGAGGCCGGTTCCCTGATTGGCGCTGGTCCGGGGTCCGTAGGACTGGCCCCAGTCCGCGAGGTAACCGGCGGCAGGCACGGCGTTGGTCGCGGTGAAGTCCACCTTCACATCGGTGGTGTTGGGCACCGTCGGAACGGCGAAGACTTCGTTCGAGACTGCCGACTCGTTGCCGGCGGTGTCCACCGCGGTCACCACGTAGAAGTACGTTGTGCCGTTGCTGACCGTGCCATCCGTGTAGGTGGTTCCGTTCACTAGCGCGTCCCCGGAAACTGCGGCGACCTCTCCCGTGTCCTCGACGACGGGCTGCAGCGAGCGGTAGACACGGTAGCCGGCAGCGTCGGTGGAGGCCGATGCCGTCCAGGTCAGCTCGACCTCGGTGTCGCCGGCGATGGCGACCAGTTCGACCGGCGCGTCGGGTGCTTCGGTGTCCTCGACGGTGGCCACCATGGCCATCGCCTCGTTCGACACCTCAGACTCATTGCCTGCGGCATCCACGGCCGTGACCACGTAGTAGTAGGTCACATCCGGGGCCGCGCTCACGTCCCGGTAGCTGGGATCCTCGACCAACGGGGAGCCTGACAGTGGGGTGTCCGAAGCCTCCACCCCTGCCTCTGTTCCCCGGTAGACCCGGTAGCCGACGGCGTCCGTGGAGGCACTGACCTCCCAGCTGAGGGCCACCGCGGATTCCTCAGGGACCGCGACGAGCTGGCTAGGAGCCGACGGGGCTTCGGTGTCGGCGCCCACGCGGGTGTAGGAGATGTCGGCGGAGGCTTTGCCGTAGCCCTGGTAGTACTCCACTTCCACGACCGCGGACTCCGGTAGGACCGAGGCGACGGTGTAGGTTTCGTTGGCGCTTTGCCCGAACCACTTGTCCAGGATCAGCTGCCCGTCGACCTTGATACGCACGCCGTCATCGGTGCGTGCCTTGAACTCGTAGGTCCCGGCGCCTTCGGCGACGGTCTTCGTCCATCGGA
>NZ_JBPKBO010000005.1:0-257835 GCF_051172775.1 Arthrobacter sp. Ld5 | reverse complement strand
GGTGTAGGAGATGTCGGCGGAGGCTTTGCCGTAGCCCTGGTAGTACTCCACTTCCACGACCGCGGACTCCGGTAGGACCGAGGCGACGGTGTAGGTTTCGTTGGCGCTTTGCCCGAACCACTTGTCCAGGATCAGCTGCCCGTCGACCTTGATACGCACGCCGTCATCGGTGCGTGCCTTGAACTCGTAGGTCCCGGCGCCTTCGGCGACGGTCTTCGTCCATCGGATCGAGTAGTCGTTCGATGGGACACCCGCAGGCCCTGCCCCGTCGGCGAACTCCTGGTTGATGTCATCGGCGCAGTCGATCTTCACAGGAGCCCCGCCGAGGTCCTGGCCCAGGAAGTACTCGGCCTCCCACTGACCCACAGCACAGCCGTCGTTGAGTTTCGTGTAGGAGATGTCGGCGGAGGCTTTGCCGTAGCCCTGGTAGTACTCCACTTCCACGACCGCGGACTCCGGTAGGACCGAGGCGACGGTGTAGGTTTCGTTGGCGCTTTGCCCGAACCACTTGTCCAGGATCAGCTGCCCGTCGACCTTGATACGCACGCCGTCATCGGTGCGTGCCTTGAACTCGTAGGTCCCGGCGCCTTCGGCGACGGTCTTCGTCCATCGGATCGAGTAGTCGTTCGATGGGACACCCGCAGGCCCTGCCCCGTCGGCGAACTCCTGGTTGATGTCATCGGCGCAGTCGATCTTCACAGGAGCCCCGCCGAGGTCCTGGCCCAGGAAGTACTCGGCCTCCCACTGACCCACAGCACACGCTCCTGGCTCTGGCCCGTCCTCGGCGGGTACGGTGACCTCGACCGCGGTCGAGGGGTCGGAGGCGCCGCCGTCGGCGTTGAGCGCGACCACCACGTAGTAGTAGGTGGTGTCAGCAGCGGCACTCTCGTCCGTGAACGACTCACCGGATACCGGTGCAGCCCCGTTCAACGGGGTCCCATCCACGGCAACCTCGGCCGTGGTGCCGCGGTACACGTTGTACCCGGCAGCGCCCTCGGACGTCGTCCACTCCAGCACCACACCGGACTCGCCGGCAGTGCCCTGGACCCCGGTCGGAGCAGCAGGAACCTGAACATCCTCGGCGGGCACGATGACCTCGAGCGCGGTCGAGGGGTCGGAGGCGTCGCCGTCGGCGTTGAGCGCGACCACCACGTAGTAGTAGGTGGTGTCAGCAGCGGCACTCTCGTCCGTGAACGACTCACCGGATACCGGTGCAGCCCCGTTCAACGGGGTCCCATCCACGGCAACCTCGGCCGTGGTGCCGCGGTACACGTTGTACCCGGCAGCGCCCTCGGACGCCGTCCACTCCAGCACCACACCGGACTCGCCGGCAGTGCCCTGGACCCCGGTCGGAGCAGCAGGAACCTGAACATCCTCGACCACGGAGTAGATATCGATGTAGGCGAGCTTGGTGTTGGTGCCGCCGACCGCGTCGATCGTGAGCTTGCCGTCGGTCACCACCACCGTTCCGAAAGCTTCGTCGAACTGCCGTGCAGCGGATCCGGTGAACTCCTCGAGAATCACCGTTTGTTCGGCCCGCACCAGGTGCTTGCTGTCGTAACCGTTGGTGACGCCGGCGCCCGTGTCGCCGACTGCAGCGACGACGTTGTAGGTCCCGTTCGGCACGTCGTATTCGAAGACACCCTTCTCCGCGCGGACTCCGTTCGCGTCGGACGCGGACGAGATGTCGCCGTACTGCATGTGAATGATCGAGGTGAGCCGTGGGTCGGGGTTGCCCGTCCGAACCCTCGTGTTCAGGGAGAAGTCGAAGGGCGCGCGATCATCCTCGGTGATCCAGCCGGAGCCGCGGTCCGGGTCGTACGCAGCACCCGTATCGCCCGCGTAACCTTCGGGTGTGGTGGTTGCTGTCGCGGGCTGGAAATTGATTTTCTCGACGAGCGTGCCGGCGGGAGCCGGGGGGACGACGGCTCCGGACTCCGCGGACGCGGAGACGTTGCCGGCGGCGTCCACTGCTACGACCGCGTAGTGCGAGGTGCTGCCGATGAATACCGATTCGTCAGTGAAGGACGGGTCGGTGAGCAGGTCTGCACCGGAAACGGGAGTTCCGCCGGTGTCCACCGGAGTGGTTCCGGAGCGGTAGACACGGTACCCGGCGACGTCGGTGTCGACCGGGGCAGCCCATGCAAGCGCGACCGAGTCGGGTGAAGCCGTAGCGGTCAGATCGCCCGGCGCGGCCGGGGCGGTGGCGTCCAGTTCGGTGACCGAGAAGTCCTGGAACGCGTAGATGACTGTGCTGGTCGCGGTCATGTTCCGCTTCGTGGCGAAGAGTCCGCCGAAGGAGTCGACGTCGGGTACATCCGCAGAAAGGAGCGTCCCGTCGAAGAAGTTGGCTGGCAGCGGCACGGTGCCGAGGGACGTCACCGCGCTGGCACCGATCTTGTAGCTCGCGATGGCGCTCTTGGTCACGCTGTTGATGTCGAGGATCAGCTGTACGTCCTGGTCGCCGAGCGCAGCCTTCGTGAGGTCGAAGTTGCGCTGGTCGCCGCCGACTGCCTGGTTGGTCACTCCGGCGACTTCCCGTGACAGCTGGATCTGGCGGCCCGTATCCGAGGGAGATGCCAGAACCAGCTTCACGTAGTCGTCGTCGGTCGGGCCGAACCAGATCCCGGCCTGGGCCGAGGACGTGGAGTTCGTCGGGCTCTTCAGGGTGGTGGTGAAGCGCAGCACGTTGTCGCTGGCGGTGAGTCCGACGCCGAGCGTATTGTCCTGCTTGTTCTTGTCGATGTCATTGGGGGCCGTGCCGTTCTTGAGATAGGCGATGCCCTTGGTTGCAGCAATATTCAGATTGCCGTTGGCAACCTGGAGATTCTGGGGGACGTAATACGCTGGATCCGAGGACGAAGGCTGCACCATGGTGAACCCGGTTCCTACGTCTCCGGCAGCGTTCAGGCCGCCGGCGTTCCCGTCGAAGGAGAGCTGCAGGTCGTTGTCCGGGGCAGCCACCTCCGCGGGATCGAGCGGAGAGTAGGGCGTCGTTGCCCAGTCCGCTGTATTCGCCGGAACCTCGGCAATGGGTAATGCTGCGGCTGGCGTAGCCATGAGCAGGGAAGCCAGAAGAGCGCCAGCTGTGATGGATGCTGCTGACCGGCGCATCACCGTCCGCGAATTTCTCCCTGTGGTGCTGAATCGACGTGCCATTGTGCGCCCTATCCCCTGTTGAGGACGTTTTGCGCGCGCTGGAATACGCGCTGGTCCTCGAATTAGTGACACGCCCAGGCGGACGGCCCGGGCGCGGAAGACCTAGCCGTGGCAGAGAGCGAAGGTTCGGCAACGAGTCGACCGATCAGGTTCCCAGCAGTTGTAGATCTTCTCCCCACAACGTAGAGATGACTCAGGCAACCAACACGAGTAGTAGCTACCTACGTTCTTGCAGCTACTACTTGCTCGTTTTTGAGGGATCCCACACCTGCGCCTCGATGGGGCGAGCGTGATCGAGGGTGGGGACGGAACGGCGCACCCTCGGCTCGGAGGTGCTGGAGGTCTGCGTCAGACGCAGGAGCGGGAGGATCGGCCGACCCGTCCGTCTGTCCCGGCCACGAGGGCAAGGCATCCGACGGACCCTTGGCCAGGAACGCTAACCACGCGCATGGTTGAAGGCAGCAAGGCAATGGATACAGGCGTGCAGGACGGAAGTGAGCGCAAAGGCGACGATCAGCGCCGGCAGTCCTCCGATCAAGAAGCCACCGATGGGCAGACCGACAACGAGGGCCAACTGCACAAGACCCACGACGCCCAGCGAGCGGTTCGACAAGTGTGATCTATTGCTGATGTAGAACAAAGAACTCACAAAACTGGCAGAAACGTAGACCGCGGCCGGCAGCGCGAATGCACTCAGAGCAGCAAGGACGCCACCTGCGAAGAGGCCCCCCTTCGCCACGACCGACAGCGTCAGCCAGACAGTGGCCCCGAAGAGCACCGCCGTCATGAGGACTAGGAAGAATCTGCTCCGTTCGAAGAAATAGCCTGGAGGCTGGGTCATGAGCTTCGGCCGTAGCGGGTTGAGCACCAGTCGTACGGGGATGGCTGTGCTCGACATGCTCCGGTATATCCCGAAGTTCACCGGCCCGAGGAACGGGGACATCAACAAGGGCACCCCGATGGCGGTCGCGTCGACCAGGACTGCATCCCTGCCGAGGGCCTTTATCGAAGCAGCATTGCATATCGCCCACTGGCGTAGTGCTCGTCGCCTGAACCTGAGGGGTCGTGATGCGAGGAGCGCGACAAGACCACCAAGGGCCCATGACACGACAACGGACTGGAACGGGCCGGTGAAGTGGATCATTGCGTAGAACGTGGCCACAGTGGTGATCAGCCCCAGGGCGTCCGCGGGGACCACGTAGCGATGCTCGTCATTCGCGACGGCATGATAGCGCGTCCCGAGGCGACAAAGGTTCGCGAAGACGGCGAACCCGATCCAGAGACTCGACCACCCAAATCCGAGTGAGGCGAGAAGAACGCACATCGGGACCGTCACGACCGCAACGAGGCTCACGAGTGCCCCTGAATACTGTCCCCACGACGATACGATGCGCTGCCTGGTCGATCTCTGCCAGGCGTCACACACCACCGCGTGCACCAGCGAGACTCCGGCTGCGTACAGTATGTAGGCCAAGGAGAACTTGCCGTATTCTTCCGGCGAGAGACTGAATATCGCCAACGCCTGCACCACTGTCACGCATGCGGCGTTCACGAGGATGGCGGACACGTGGATCACGCGGTATGTCAACGAGCTGTCTCCCTCCGACTGACCAGCGTGCTTTCCGACCGAGGCAGCACCCAGTGGATTTCGCCTTCGGTCGATGCTAGGGCAACATCGCGCGCCCCGCCCCACACGCCCCTCGGGTCGACGCCGCTCGGCCGGGGCGCGATCGGTTCCTTCAGGACGACTCTTCCTCGCCGGGCTGCACGACGTCGATCTGCAATTTCCCTCGTTCAGTATCGACTGACTGAATGGTCCGAAAGACAGGTGCGCTTCCCACCGAGATGCGGCTGACACACTATTCGAGCGTGCTGGGAGCCAGTGTTCGAACATGTGCGCTATTCGCCCGGTGTAGCCTCCACGCTGAGCGAGAACTCCGTCGAGAATCTCTCTGCAGCCGCCCGCCACGACATCGAGCCGTTCCCGGTCGCTATACCGGCTCTTGAGTGGGCGGCATAGGCGAGTGGATTCGCGAGTAACCGTTCGATCGCATCAGCGATCGATTGGCCCGATACGGCGGTCGACACGACTCCAGCGCCAGACGCGATCACCTGTTCCGCCAAGCCACCCACCGGAGTGGCAACCACAGGAATTCCGCGACCGGCCGCAACCGCGAGAACTCCCGATTGGCTTGCCTCGATGTACGGCAGGATCAGGAGGTCGAAGCCGTCGACCACTTCCTCGATGGACTCCTCAGCCACCCACCCCCGTCTGTCCTGCACGAGCGGAGCGGTCATCAAGTGACTGGAAACGGTCACATCACCCTGTCCATACAACCTGACGACTACATTGTGACCACGGCTTCGGAGTATCTCGCCGGCCTCCAAGAGCAAGGGGACACCTTTGTAGGGCAGAATGCGGCCGAAGAAACCTAGTACGATCTCGGCGCCGGCGCTGAGCGTGCGGGCCGAGACGTCATTCGAAGATAGGGACGGATGCAGCATCTTCAGGATTCTCTTGGGGTCATTCGACGTCCGCTTCTCCACGAGGTCTCCGACTTCATCGGAGAACACCACGTACGACGAGGCGAAGCGGAGATCGTAGGCGCGAAGTGCCTCTCGCGCCGCGCTCTCCTCTCCCGGATGAAGATTCCCGTCGTGAATCCCGAGTATGTACTTCCGACCGCTCCACCTGAAGGATGGGGCGACGGCTGCCTGGAAGACCTGTTCCATGGGCGAGAAGACGACGTCGATGGAATGCCGCCGGCAGAACCGGTGGAGTTGCACCGCCTTGATCGGAAGCGACAGGACAGTGGCAATCAAGGACCTGCGGGAGGAGAAGGTGGTGACCCTGTGCTGCGCCACCCCCAGACGCGCCCACCAGGAAGCTATCTCGGCATTCACGGAATACGACACGAATACCTCGAGATCGGAGAGCTCCGACAGGTGTTTTGCGGCCTCGTAGGCAAACCTCACACCCCCGCCGGTCCTTCCCCAATGAATGACCAGGACTCTCACTGTTCCGCCTTCCGTCGAATATCAATCCCCCGTGGTGATCCCAGACCTCGTGTCACTCGCCTCTTTCGTCATCAGCAACGCTATTGGAATCATCGGCAGCAGATGCTTGATGTAGGAACCGTAATCGGGTTCGAATATTGATTGAACCACCAGGAAGGAGGCGATCAAGCATAGAGGTTTCACCCCGCCGCCGTGCACCAAGGCAGAACGGGACCTGCGGAGGATCGATCTGAGCGGTCGGAGCAATGCGAAGCTGAACAAGGTCAAATATGCTCCGAGGATGGTCTGCAGGACCTGAAGGCTCATCAGCAGGGGATAAGGAACGATCAGCATCACCAGGACCAGTATCGCGTTCGCGGACTGCATCAGGTAGTTCGAACTCGTGATCGGGTCGTGAATCATGGTCGTCGAATCGAGATGTAGTTGGACGCTCGTCCTGAAGTGTACGAGCGACACACCGATGAACTGTTCGAAAGCCACGGTCAACGTGAGATAAGCCGCAACGACACCGGCGATCAAGGGCATCGGCCCGCGGGTTCTCCACGTTGTCAATCTGAAGGCGATATACAGGACCACGACGAGATACCAGTAGTCCCGGACGAAATATCCATAGAGCAGGGCACACGCCAGCCAGACAGCTTCGAGTGCCCAGTGTCTCCGTGTCTCGATGAAGAGGATGGAAAGACCTATGACCAGGAACTCCTTACTGTACTGAGCGAGGTAGACCGAACCCAGCAGCACCGAACCGCAGACGGTGAGAAAGACAGGCAGACCTGCCCGGCAGAGTTCCGACCACCCGAGCGCCCTGAAGACAAGAAGCAGGAACAGGCCGAAGGAGGCGAGGCTCGCCAGCAGAGGGCTCCCGGCCAGCCGGAGCGTCGCGTAGGTTGAGGCGGTGAAGGAAAAAGATCCTTGATCGCTCGGCGCCGTCCGGTCCAGTAATTGCCGAATGTATTGTTCGTCGTTGAAATAGGTCGCGGGGAGCAGATCGCGCCCGAAAACGGCCACGAAAATTCCGCCGACGAGGGAGACCGTCAGAATGAAATGGCGCGCCGCCGTGCTGCCGTCCATCGGGGCGCGGGTATCGGTCGCCCGATGTCTCGCGTGCTGCATGAGCGACGTCAATGAACCAGTCCTCGGCGAGAAGGAGGAGTCGAGGTCTGTGGCATCATGGCGCGCGGCAAAGCACGGGCAGGACCTCGGTGGGCATTAGCGGGGCTCCATGCTTGCATAATATGCCGCACCCAGTCGTCGCGCTTGCTCCGTGGTGGTGTTGAATTGGAGGAACGCGTCCCATTCTTCGAGTGCCTTCTCGACCTGCTCGGGGTCACTCGCTGCGGTGATGATCATTGCAGCGAGATGATCCGGGCTCCGCGCGACCAAGCCCCTGGGGACTGTTGCGAACGCCGGTATGTCGCGAACGTAGCTCGGGATCCGCAGTTTATTCGCCTCGAGCAGTACCATCGGGAATCCGTCCCAGGCTGCGGGGTGAATCATCACATCCGCCTCCGAGAGCAGATTCAGAGCCTCGCTCCTCGGTAGCCACCCGGTGACCTCGACACCGAGAGCCGCCAGTTCCTCCACGAAACCGGGTTCTCCTCCACCGATCCACTTGAACGTTATATCCGGTGCCGCTGCTTTGACTGATCGCGCAACCGCAGCGAAGTAGTGAGGGTCCCGTGCCGCGGTGAGCCGCCCGGTCGCCACCACGAGGAAGTGGTGCCCGCGGCGGTTGCGCCTGGCGGGAACCGATTCGACGCTTACGGGAGGAGCAACGTTCGGGACGTAGAAGACCTTGGCGGACCCGCCGATTCTGCTGCTTATCTCCTGCTCTCGAAAAGAACAAGCGGCATAGGCGCTTGTGTTTCGGGCGAGCAGTTTTTCTACGAGGCCGAATGCCGCGCGGGTCGCCGATGATACGTCCCGGCGCTCCATCGCATAGCCATGCGGCGTGTAGACGATCGGACGCGTCGGGCTCGCCCTGACGCCGAGGCGTACGTAAAGCCCGGCGATACTCGAGTGCGCGTGTATGACATCGGGCCGCAGGAGGCGAATGGACCGCCGTATCGTGACGATCGCAGCCGGTGGGCTGATGTCAAGGTCGGACACCGATTCGAAAGGCTCGGTTTCTCCGCTGTCGACAAAATTCCCGATCCTCTCGGTCCGAAGAAGATGATGGCGAAACTCGGGGGTGGCGGCGCAGTACTGAAAAAGGGCTGTGGCGACTCCGCCACCGAAGCTTTCGACGACATGGAGGACAGTCAGGGATCCGGGCACCACGTTCCTTCCTTTCCCTGCACCTTGGTCTTCGTCAGGTGCCCAAATCTACGACAACCAGCGGGAAGCGACTGAGGGACGCGCCTGCGGGTACCGGGAAACCGCGTCCTCTCTATGTGTCGGGTCTTTTTCGGGACCGGGCAACCGAAAAGGTGATTGCGTTGCGGGTATTTCGTGGAAGGGGCAATCCGGAGGGCTATCATTGGCCTAACTTGCGGACCAGGACCGCGAGTGTGCGCACCAAGGAGGGTCTCGGTTTTGGAGCTGGGTGACTACTGGCGCGTTCTACGACGAGCCTGGCGAACGATCGTCGTGGCGGCAATTCTCGGTGTGCTGATCTCGGGGGCCGTCTCGATGGCGATCAAGCCCACCTATGAGGCGCGCACGCAACTGTTCGTGGCTATTCAAAGCTCGGGTTCCGTGCAGGACCTGCAGTCGGGCAACTCCTTCAGCCAGGCGCGGGTGCAGTCCTACATCGAGACTGTGGACACCCCAGCGGTACTCCAGCCGGTCATCGACAATCTCGGGCTCGACGTCAGCCCTTTCGAACTCGCTGAGACAGTTGAAGCGCGAGCCGATCTCAACACTGTGCTCATCACGATCACTGCTGAGGGCGGTTCTCCGGCAGACGCGGCTGACGTTGCGCAGGCAACTGCAGACAGCCTGGTGAGGACGGTCGACGATCTCGAACGGCCATTGGACGGCGGGGAATCGCCGGTGCGGCTGTCAGTGATTACTCCCGCGATCGCGCCAGCGACTCCTGTTGCACCCGATGTGCCGTTCAATCTGGTGCTCGGTCTGGTTGCCGGTCTGACGCTAGGTGTGGCGATCGCTCTACTCAGGGAGACGCTCGATACCCGGGTCAGGAGCGAGAGGGACCTACGTCGCGTTTCGGACACTCCTATGCTCGGTGGGATCGTCTTCGATGCGGACGCGCAGAGGAAACCATTGCTGACGCAGGCTCCACATCAGAGTCCGCGTGCCGAATCATTTCGGCAGATCCGCACCAATTTGCAGTTCGCGCATGTGAGCCACAAGTCGAAGGCCATCCTTGTGACCTCGTCACTGCCCGGAGAAGGCAAGACCACGACTGCGACGAACTTGGCAATCGCGATTGCTCAGGGCGGGCAATCAGTGGTGCTGGTGGACGCAGACCTCCGGCGCCCGCGCATGGACGGATATCTCGGCCTCGAGCGAAATGCCGGCCTCACCACAGCTTTGATCGGGCGGGCTGATGTCGAGGACCTCTTACAGCCCTGGGGGGACGACGAGCTGTACATCCTGACGGCCGGCCAGATCCCGCCGAATCCCAGCGAACTGCTGGGCTCTGACGCCATGAAGCACCTCATCACCGGCCTCGAGCAGAAGTTCGACGCAGTCATCATCGATGCGCCTCCGCTCCTTCCGGTCACTGATGCTGCGGTGCTCGCACAGCAGGTTGGTGGCGTGGTGCTCGTCATCGGCTCGTCGAAGATACGGTTGCCCAACCTTCAGCAGTCCCTTGCGAACCTCAAGATGGTCAACGCCGACCTGCTCGGTGTGATCATCAATTTTCTGCCCAGCAAAGGCCCCGGCGCCTATACGTACGGATACTATTCGTACCAATCGGAAGCCCCGTCCGTCGTGGGGGGCCCGCGACCAGTCGCCAGGAGATCCACCCGTGATCGTCCGTCCGACATCGACGAGCGAGTCGTCCCGCGTGCCGTCGCAGAGTAGATGAGCTGCACGGTGCTGATGCGCGGCATGCTCCGGGGATGGGGAATCGGTGGGAACCAGGGAACGTGATGGTTGGGCCCAACGGTATGGGCGGCGGCTGGCAGTCGTCGATGCGGCTGTCGTCCTGTGGGCAACCGTCGGAGCGCTCATCATCCGGTTCGGCGTACCCGAAACGGAACGGCTCAGCGCGCGCGGGCAGCCTTACATCATCCTGTCCCTCGTGCTCGCAGCCGGGTGGTGGGCGACGCTATCGCTGCGGGGGAGCCGCGAGGCAACCGTGCTGGGACACGGCACTGAGGAGTACAAGCGAGTCGTCAGTGCATCCCTGATTCTTTTCGGCCTCGTCGCAATCTTCAGTTATGCGTTGCAGTTCGACACCGCTCGCGGATATGTAGGTGTTGCTCTACCGGCCGGACTCATCATGCTCCTTCTGTCGAGGGTCATTGTTCGCCGCTTCCTCCATATCGAGCGGGAACACGGCAGGAGCTGTCTTCGTGTCCTCGTCGTCGGCAGCTCTAGCGGCGCGCAGCATCTGGCCGACTCCCTTCGAGCGCAGCCCATGGCCGGCTATATTCCGATCGGGGCCTACCTCCCAGGGGTTGAACTCGGCGCGAGCACTGCCGAGAACCTTGACCTGCAGATCGTCGGGAGGGCAGTCGAGGCCGCTGACATCATCTCCGACATCAGGGCGTTCAGCCCTGATGCGGTAGCGCTCTCGAGCAGCATGCAGCTCGCCCCCGAGACCATCAGGGCACTCGGCTGGGCGCTTGCCGACCTGGATATTCGTCTCATCATGGCGCCCGCGCTCACGGATGTTGCCGGTCCCCGCATCCACACCCGCCCGGTAGCGGGCCTTCCGCTGATCCATGTCTCCACCCCGAATCTCGAGAAGGGCCAGCGCTTCGTCAAGCGCACCACTGACATCATCGGCGCAACCTTGCTGATTATCGCCGCGTCGCCGCTGCTTGCCGTGATCGCCCTGGTCGTCCGGTTGGACTCGCCGGGCCCTATTGTTTTTCGTCAGGAACGAGTGGGTGCTGCCGGTGAGCGCTTCGAGATGTATAAGTTCCGCACCATGGTGGTCGACGCTGAAGCCAGGCTGGATCAGTTCCGCGACAACCACGAGGGCAACGAAGTCCTGTTCAAATTGAAGAACGATCCGCGGATCACGAAAGCAGGCAGACTCCTCCGCAAATTCAGCCTCGATGAGTTGCCGCAGTTGTTCAACGTGCTAGGCGGCTCGATGTCGCTGGTGGGCCCTCGCCCGCCTCTCGCGGCCGAGGTCGAACGCTATGACATTCGGGCTCACCGCCGGCTGCTCGTCCGTCCGGGAATGACGGGGCTTTGGCAGGTCAGCGGCCGGTCGCTGCTCTCCTGGGACGAGTCCGTGCGACTCGACCTGTATTACGTGGAGAACTGGTCGTCCCTTGGTGACCTGACCATCCTCCTGCGCACCTTCAAGGCCGTTGTCAGCCGTCATGGGGCCTTCTGATGTGTCGCACCGCCGCTGCACCATGAGCCAGACGGATGATCGGCGGGGTGGTCGCGTTGCTACGTGATCGGAAGGCCGATCGCTCGCAGGGCGGGGACCATTTGAGTCGTCATCTCCTGGTACACCTCGTCGCTGCGGCGGTACGGGTCCACGACGTCGTCCAGTCCGGGCGCCGCCTGCGACGACCGCGCGCGAAGTGCCAGGGGTAGAGCTGCTCGCCAGCGGTCAGCTGGAGGCAAAACCTCATCGAGGGTCAGCTGCTGAAAAATGCGTGCGAACTCGCGCAGAGTGAAGGTCCTTTTCAGCATGGTGGGCGCCATCTCGACGATATGACGGCGGTGATCCCTGGTGAGGGCGAGTGCGAGGTCCACGTTGCGAAGGTTCTCCGGAGTGAGGTGGCGGGCCGAGAAGTTGTCCGTCGTGCCGCCGAGCATGCGGACCAGCCCGGCGATCCGAGGATCGATCGGACTGCCGATCAAAGCCGCGGTGCCCGCGCTCTCGACCACGAATTGCCCAGGATGGCGGTCGTCCAGCCCTGCCTGCAGGAGCCGCTCCGCCATGGGGGACCGGCAGATGTTGCCTGTGCATACCGTGAGTATGCGAAACGGGGTGCCGGTTGTCATGGCCGAGATCCTGATCGATATAGCCGGGGTGCGATGTGTGCTGCCTGCCCGATGATCGTACCTGCGGTCCGTTCCCAGGCTCACTCCCCGGTCCTGTACGATGGATCGCGATGCCTAGGCGAGGGAGCGGGCCGGACTGCAGGATGTCCGGCCGTACTCCGTGATCGACGGTGGCTAGCACCTTGACTGGTTTCTAGACGACTGCCCACTCGCGTGTTCCTTCCGCCCCGGCTCTTGTCCCAGTGCTCACGCCAGTGCGATGAGCCGCAATCGTTCTTCAGGAGAAGCCATGTCCGAGCAGAAGCTCGCAGCACACGTCCGCACCGAGTTCGGCAAGGGCTCGGCCCGTCAGGCCCGCCGCGCCAACATGATCCCCGCGGTCATCTACGGCCACGGCGCCGACCCCATCCACGTCCTGCTGCCCGCCAAGGCCACCACCCTGGCCGTCCGCACCCCCAACGCCCTGCTCTCGCTGGACATCGAGGGCCAGGACCACCTGACCCTCGTCAAGGACATCCAGCGCAACCAGCTCAAGCGCATCGTCGAGCACCTCGACCTCCTGACTGTCCGCCGCGGCGAGAAGGTTCAGGTCGACGTCACCGTGCACGTCGAAGGCGAGCCGGCCCCCGAGGTCGCCTTCAACCTCGAGGCTCCCACGGTCCTCGTCGAGGCCGAAGCCACCCACCTGCCCGAGACCCTCACCGTCAGCATCGAGGGCCACCAGATCGGCGAGCACGTCCACGCGTCGGACATCGTGCTGCCCCAGGGCGTCACGCTCCTCACCGACCCCGAGACCCTCGTGGTCAACCTCATGGCACCCACGGTCCAGGACCTGGGCGAGACCGAGGAGGCCGACGTCGACACCGAGGCCACCGCCGAAGGCGCCACCGCTGGTGACGCCGACGCGGACGCCG
Organism: Arthrobacter sp. Ld5; assembly: GCF_051172775.1. NCBI lineage: Bacteria > Bacillati > Actinomycetota > Actinomycetes > Micrococcales > Micrococcaceae > Arthrobacter > Arthrobacter sp. Ld5. Next base: position 244,636 of record NZ_JBPKBO010000005.1, on the reverse strand, counting down.
TCGTCACCGACGCCGACGAGCAGTAAGCAAGGATCGGTGTCCTCTGACACCTGGCTCGTGGTCGGGCTCGGGAATCCCGGGCCCGGCTACGCCGGCAACCGCCACAACGTGGGCCAGATGGTCCTCGACCTCCTCGCCTCCCGCATGGGCGGCCGCTTCACCTCCTCCAAGGCGCAGGCCGTCACCCTCGAGGGACGCCTCGGCATCGGTGGCCCCCGCCTCGTCCTGGCGAAGCCGTTGACCTACATGAACATCACGGGCGGCCCGGTCTCCGCGTTGACGCGCTTCCACGACGTCGCGCCCGACCACGTGATCGCCGTGCACGACGAGATCGACATCCCCTTCAACACGCTGAAGCTCAAGCTCGGCGGGGGAGAGGGCGGTCACAACGGCCTCCGCGACATCAGCAAGGCCCTCGGTACCAAGGACTACTACCGCGTGCGCGTGGGCGTGGGCCGTCCGCCGGGCCGCCAGGATGCGGCGGATTTCGTGCTCAAGGACTTCGGTACGGTCGAGAAGAAGGAGCTGCCGTTCCTGCTCGACGACGCGGCGGACGCCGTCGAACTCCTCATCCGCGACGGGCTGCTGGAAGCGCAGCAGAAGTTCCACCCCCAGAAGTAGGCCGGACCGGGGTGCCGGAGACTCCACGGCCCGCCCACGTAGTTCTCGCCCGTGTCTCCGAGTGGTCCGCCGACATTCGACGCGGGTGAAGCGAGTAACCCCGTCCCGACCCTCGGTAGGACCCACTCGTGTGGGCCTCCCGGCGTCTTCCTAGGGTGAGTGCAGGTCTTTCGCTGCATTCGGGAACAGGACGGCGCCACTGTGGAGTCTCGAACACTCGCTTTCTTCGGTACGGACACTCGCTCCTCCGGCGCATCCACGACGGGTCGGCCCGGGGAGCACGCCTTCGAGGCGGCGCGGGCGGATCTGGTGGACGCCGTGCTGCGGCGCATCCACGCGCACGGAGGGGGCGGTGCCGTGCTCCTCGGCGAGGAGGGCAGCGGCAAGACGGCACTGCTGCGGGCCGCCGCCCACCGCGCATCCCGCACCCACCACGTGGTGCGGATCTGGGCCTCCCGACGTGCCTCTACAGAGTCCTACCGGGCCATCGCCTTCCTGCTGGCCGAGCTGGAGTCCGGGGACACCCGGGAACCGCTGACCATCATCCGGGGTGTCCGGGCACTCCTCGACGAGCAGTCCGACGGACGCCCCGTGCTGCTCGCCATCGACAACGCGGCCCACCTCGATACCGAATCCGCAGCGGTCATCAGCCGGCTCGTGATCGACGGGACGGCGTCGGTGCTCATCGCCGCCGAATCACTCCGGACCCTGGACATCTCCTTCGCCGATCTGTGGCGCGACGGGGACCTGGCATGCTTCGACCTCCCCCCGCTGGCACGGCAGGAGATCCGCACCATCGCGGAGGCCACGCTCGGAGCCCCCGTGTCCCCCGACGCCGTCGAGGTCCTGGCGCGTTCCTGCGAGGGCAACGCCCGCCACCTCTCGGCCGCCCTCGAGGACCTGCCCCACCGAAGCCTCGCGCTGCGCGGCGGGGCATGGGTCACCGTCCCCGGCCGGGTTCCCGTCCCGTCCACCGTCCGGGATGCCACCCGGGCCACCCTGGCGGCGCTGCACCCGCGCGAGCAGCGGATGGTGCGGGCCCTCGCGCTCGCCGGTGCGCTGCCCACGTCCGCCGTCCGCCACCTCGCCCGCGGGCCGGAGGCACCATCGGGCGCACCGGCTGCCGCGTCCCCGCCACCGGAAGCGGAGGCTGCGTACCTCAACGCCCTCCAGCCCCTTGCCTCGACCGGGACCGGTGGGGGAGCCGACACCCTGTCGCTCCGCTCCCCGCTGCTCGCGGCCGCTGTCCGCGAGCAGACGACGGCGGAGGAGGCCGCACTGCTCTACGAGCACCTGGTCGGGAGTCCGGGCGCCACCGCGTCGGGTTGCGCCGTCGTCGATCCGGCGGAGCTCGACCCGCTGGTGCATGCCGACTGGCTGGTGGCCGGAGGCCTCCACCTCCCGGCCGGGGTGTCCCTCGCCGCGGCGCGCCGGTGCACCGTCCTCGGGCTCCATGAACGGGCCCTCGACCTGGCCGCCCTGCACACCGGCGACGACCCGGAGCGCCTCCTCGTCGCCGCCGGTGCCGCCCTGGACCTCGGGCACGGCGACCAGGCGGCCGACCTGCTCCGGAGGGCGCCGGCGGCACCCGAGGACCTCCCGGTTCCCGTGCAGGTCGCGCTCCTCGTCGCGCGCAGCCGCGCCGCGCGCCTCACCGGCCGGTCCCGGGAGGTGCGGGCGGCGCTGCTCGACGACGCCGACCGCCTCCTCGCGGTCCCTCGATGCCGGCCCGACGCCGGAGACCGTCCGGGCCGGCAGCTCGCCGGGTCCCGCGGGCACGTGATCCTCGAGCGTGCCGAGGAGGCCGCGTTCGCCGGCGACTACCCGGCCGTCATCAGGCTGCTGCAGGGAGCCGACCGCATCGGATGGACGCCGGACCAGGAGGTTCTCGCCGACGGTCTGCTGTGCGAGGCCCTCGCTCTCACGGACCAGCAGCTCGCCGCCGCGGGCCTGGCCCTCACCCTGCAGGAGCGCGTGGACGCGTCCGCGCTCGGCCGGCGCGTGGCCGACCTCGCGCGCCTGCGCCTCGCCGTCGCACGGTACGCCGTGGGCACCACACGCACCGTGGGCGCCGCGGACGGGCTCGGGGCCGCGGCGGCAGTCGCCTCCGCACCGCCCGCGCACCGCACCGGCCTGGTCGACGACTTCGTGGCCGGCATGGACGCGGCACTCCACGGCCGGCCCGACGAGGCGCGGACGCTGCTCCTGCCGGTGGCACGGCAGCTCGAGCTGCAGGACCCGTACGGTCTCCTGCCCCTCGCGTCCGCGGCGCTCGCCAGCAGCTGTGCCGGGTCCGGTGCGGGGGACGCCGCGATCGGCCACCTTCCGCGGGCGCAGGCCACCCATCCGGCGTCGTGGCTCACCACCGCGCTGGTGAGCCATCTGCGGGCGCTGTCGGCCGGGCCGCGGGACCCGCGGGCGGAGACGTCCGCACGGCTCCGCCTCCTCGCGCAGGCTGCCGAGGCGCAGGGGGCGCTGCTGCCGGCGATGGTGCACCGGCTGGCCGAGGTGCGCTCGGGCAACACGCGGGCCGCCGGAGCCCTGTCAGCAGCGGCCGCCCGCGTGGAGGGTGACTACGCGTCCACCTGTGAGCTGTACGCGAAGGCGGTGGGGGCCTCGGACGCCGAGCTGTTCGCCCAGGCGATGGAGGGCGCGGCACGCGCCGGTGACCTGGGCCTGTCGCGGGACTGTGCGGCCCAGGCGCTGCAGACCGCGCAGCTCGCCGGCGCCCGCGGAGTGCTCCGTGACGTGCAGCGGCGGGCCCGCGGGCTCTTCGGGGACACCTCGGACATGGAGTTGGGTGTCGCGCTCGAGCGCCTCACCCGGCGCGAGCGGGAGGTGGCGCAGCTCGTCGCCGCCGGCGAGAACAATCGGGCCATCGCCCTGACGATCGGCGTCACCACCCGGACCGTCGAGGGGCATCTCTACCAGATCTTCTCCAAGCTCCACCTGCGTGGCCGCAACGAACTCGCGGACCTCGTCCAGGTCGGAGCCCGGTGAACGTCCTCCGCACCGACATCCTGCTGCCCTGCCGGCAACCCGTTCTCGACACACTGCTCGACGTCCTGCGGCGGGGGGACCGGCAGGGTGTCCTGGTGCTGGGGGAGATCGGGCTGGGAAAGTCGTTCCTGCTCCGCGCCGTCGAGCGCTCCCTGCCGCCCGGCAGTCGCCGGCACGTGGTGCGAGCCTCCCGCGCGCTGCACTCCGCGCCCTATGGGGCCCTCGACGACCTCCTCGCCGGTGTCCCGGCGCGGGAGCTCGGCGGCCCCGTCCCCGCTCTGCGAGCCGCCCGGTATCGCCTGCGCGGACCCGACGGCGGCAGCGCGGTGGTGCTGGTCGACGACGCGCAGTTCCTCGACGAGGAGAGCTCCTACCTCCTGACCCAGCTCGCGGTCACGGAGGCGATCCGGCTCGTGGCGTTCGCCGATTACTCCCTCGCACCCTCCTCCGGACTCCACGGCTTCGCGGCCGAGGGCTACCTCGACCGGCTGCAGCTCGAACCGCTCACCGAGGCCACGCTGGGTGCGTTGATCACTCCGGGATCCGCGCCGGCCGGCCCGGTCCCGGGCGCAGTGCGGGACGTGCTGCGCCTCCGGGAGGCCACGGGCGGCAATCCGATGCTCCTCCGGGCGCTGCTCGACGGCGCCGCGGTCGGGGAGGACGCGGTCCCGGACCCGGACCTGTATCTGCACCTGGGCCTGCACCTGGACCCCGTGCGGCACTCCTCGGCCGGTGCGCTCGCCGATCTCGTCGCCTCCGTCCTCGCGCCGATGCCCGAGGAGCAGCGCACCGTCATGGACCTCCTGGCGCTCGCCGGGGCGGCCTCCGCGGCCGACGTCGAGCGCCTCGCCTCGGGCGACGCCGTCCGCGCCCTCGTCGACCAGCGCTTCGTGGCCGTCCACCCCGCCGGAGTCGACTGGCTGACACTGCGCCACGGCCTGTACGGCGACGTGCTCCGGGCCACCCTGCCGCTCGGGCGCAGATCCCTGCTGCACGCGAGGTTCCGCGGGTCCCGGTACGCCCTGCCGCCCTACAGCTGCCACCGCCTCCACCACCTCGCGTGGGCCCTGGACGCGGGGGCGCCCGTGGCCGCCCCCGTGCTCCTCGATGCGGCGCGGGTCGCCGCCGAACTGGGCCGGCCGGAGGCAGCGGAGCGCTTCCTGCGGGCCGTGCCTCCGGGGCAAGGGCGCGCGATCGCGGTCGGGCGCGCAGGCCTGCTCACCGCGCGCGGCCGGCCGGCGGACGCCGTGCAGCTGCTGACCGGGGCGGACAGCCACGCTGACGGCGGCACGGAGGTCGACGCCGGTCCGACGGGGCCGGCCCGGGACGACGCCGTCGTCGTGCAGGGCACCGCAGCCGCCGCGGACCTGGCACGGATCGCCGTCGTCGTGCAGGGCGCCGCACTGCGCCAGAGGGGCGCGCCCGCGTCCGCTGTCCTCGCGCTGCTCGACGCCCTCCCGGCCCCGGACGCCGCCTCCGGCGCGGTCGAAGCAGACCTCCTGCGGGCCCGGCTCCACCTCGACGCGGGTCGGGCGGCGGAGGTGCTGCGGAGCCTGCCGACCGACGCGGGAGGGCTGCCGACCCACCCGCCGGCGCTGCGCGCCGTCGCCCTCGGCCTGCGCGGTGAAGCCCTGGGCCTGCTCGGCCGGGCAGCCGAGGCGACGCAGTGCACGCAGGCCGCGCTCGAGACCGTCCTCGCCGATCCGTACGGACTCGCGCACGTGTACGAGGACGTCCTGACCCAGCACGTCCTCGTCCTCGCGCACGCCGGGGCGGGCGGTCGCGCGCTCGCCGTTCTCGAGCAGGCGGAGACGGCCGTCCTGCCGTTCCGTCCGGCGGATGCGCTGCGGGGCATCCTGCTGGTGCGGCGTGGAGACGTCCGGGCGGGTGTGCAGGCCCTCGCGCCGGGGATCCAACGCTTGCGACGGGTGGACCGGCAGCTCCTGCTGCCGTACGCCGTGGGGGCGGCGGCCTGGGGCGCGGCGGTCCTGGGGGAGGTGGAGGAGGCCGGCATGCTGCTCCGGGAGCACCGGGCACTGCGGCCCCGCGGACGTCTCGACCTCGGGATCCTGGGCCGGGGCTTCGCCGCGGCGGCGGAGTCGCTGGAGCTGCGCGCCCCGCAGCAGCCGCCCCTGGACGCCCTGCTCGCCGAGGCGCGGGTCCTCGGGCTCCGCGCCTGCGAGGTGGAGCTCCTCGTGCTCGCCGTCCTGCTCGGAGCGGCCGGAGCCACGGACCGCCTGGCCCGGGCAGCCGCGGACCTGCCGGGGGAGGAGGCCCTGGTCCTCGCGGAGTTCGCCGGGGCCGCGAGCACCGGGGACGGCGCAGCACTGGGGGAGGTCGCGGACCGCGCTGCCGCCGTCGGGCTCCCCCTAATCGCCCTGCAGGCGGCCACGCGCGCCTGGGAGCTCCGGGCGGAGTCCGGCCCCGCTGCGGGCGCACGCTCCCTGCTGCGGCGCCTCGGCCGGTACGGCGCACCCTTCGTCGGCACGCGCTTCGAGGTGCCCGGCGGCGCGGGGCGCCTGACCGAGCTCACACGGAGCGAGGCCGTCGTCGCGCGCCGGGTCGCGGCGGGTGAGAGCAACCGGGACATCGCGGAGGCACTCTGCGTCTCGGTGCGCACCGTCGAGGGGCACCTGCACCGGATGTACGTGAAGTTCGGGCTCGGCGGACGCGCCGACCTGGTGCGGGAGTTGCAGGGCCTGGGGCCGGACCTGCTGCAGCCCGCTCCCTAGGTCCCCGAGGCGCCGCGGACAGTACCGTCCGCGGGCGCGCCTGGTGTGTCCTTGCGGGTAGCGGACCACTCGTTAAGTACCGGTGCGGGTAGACAACCGGGTGAACTCGCGTATGATTCGGCGAAACCAGCGTAGAACGCGGCGGGCCCCTCCCGGGGCGGGCGGGGGAGTCGAGGACCAGTCATGCGGTCGATGGGGATGGGCGATGACGGAGCACACGGACACGGGGCGCCCACGGCAAGCGGGACAGCACCGGCCCGGTGCCTGCCACGGGCTCGGTGCGCTCCATGCCTGACCTCGTGACACAGGGCGCCTGGCCCCTCGTGGGGCGCAGCGCCGAGACGGACCGGGTGCGCGCCGCCCTCCTCGATGAGGTGGGCTCGGGCGTCCTGCTCGTGGGAGCCCCCGGACAGGGCAAGACGGCGGTCGCCCGGCACGCCGTGAACACCCTGCCCGCGCAGCAGGAGGTGCTGTACATCCGGGGCTCCAGTCTCGGTGCCCCCGTGGCCTACAGTGCGCTGACCGTGCTCCTCGTCGATCTCGACGACGCCGTGACCCGGAGTCCCCTCATCCTGCTCACTGCACTCCAGGCGCTGTTCTCCGGGATGCCTGGCGACCGACCCGTCGTCGTCGTCGACAATGTCGCGGAACTGGACCCGGAATCCGCCACGGTCCTGGCCCACCTGGCCTCCGCGGGGTCCGTGCGGCTCGTGGTCACCACCGAGCAGATCCGGCGCACCCCCGAACCCTTCCTCGAACTGTGGCGGAACCAGGCGTTCGCCCGGGTGGACATCGAACCACTCACGCTCGACCAGACCCGGGACCTGCTGCGGGAGGTCCTCGGAGGCGAGGTGTCCCGCGCCCTCACGGTCGCCCTGTGGCGGGCGAGCAACGGGACGGCGGGTGACCTCCGCACCCTCCTGCCGCTGGTGCTGGAGTCCGGGCAGGCACGACGCCGGGACGGGATCTGGACGCAGGGCCGGGAGCGGCCGGGAGCCGGTGTCCCCGGCGTCGTCCCGAGCGCGTTCGACGGCACGGCAGGCGCCACACGCAAGGGCCTCGCCCTCCTGTCCGTGGTCGGGGCGATGCCCCTGCGGATGCTCCTCGAGCACGTCCCGCGGGAGGAGGTGGACGCGCTGCAGCAGGGCGGCGTGATCCGCGTGCACCGCGGCGCGGACCCGTCGGTGACCGTCGCGCAGCCGTTCGCCGCCGCCACGTTCAGGGCCACCCTGGCCCGGTCCCCGGAGCCCGCGCTCCTCGCGGTGCTCGACAGGATCGACGGGAGCGGGGACCTGCCGCCCGCCCCGCGGGTCGAGCTCACGGCCTGGCTCCTCGACACCGGAGCGGCCGTCCCGGACCACCGGCTCCTCCAGGCGGCGGAGCACGCGCACCGGCTCGGGGACCCCGGCGCGGCGCGGCGCTTCCTCGATGCACTCGGAGACTGGCGGCGGCACCCGGCCGGCGTCGTCGGCTACGCGCGCCTGCCCCTCGACCGCGCCGACACCCTCGCCGTCCGCTCCGCCCTCGAGACGCTCCTGCAGGATCCCGGGCTCACCCCGGTGGACCGGACGGAACTTCGCCTGGCGGACGCACGCCTGCGACTGCGCTCCGACCCCGGGGACGAGGCCCTGCCCGAGGTGTTGCGACGGTGCGAGGCCGACTGTTCGTCCGTGGCGGAGGCGGAGCGGGCGCCCCTGGCGGACGAGCTGGCGCTCCTGCGCGTCGAGCTGAGCCTCGTCACCGGCCGCTACGCCACGGTCATCCGCGACGCGTCCGGTCTGGCCCCCTCCCTCCTCGACGCGTCGTCGACGGCGCTCCGGGCGAAGGCCATGCTCCTGACCGCCCTCGCCGTGACCGGGCAGCACGAGCGCGTCGACGTGCTCGCAGCGGCCCTGGCCGACGGCCCGCGGTCCGCCGCCCCCCGCGACAGGCAGGAAGCGCACCGGAGCGCCCTCCTGGCCCTCGCCCTGGCGGGCCGCGTCGACGAGGTGGTCCAGCGCCTCCGCAGCGACCCGTCCTCACGCCACGACGACCAGGACGAGGTGTGGGCGGAGGCCCTGGCGGGCATCCTGCTCGCCGGGGCCGGCCGCAGCCGGGAGGCTCAGCGGCTGCTCCTGCCGGCGCTGGCCGAGCTGGGACGGGAGGACCGCTCGGGGCTGCTGCCCGCCGCCGAGGCCGCCGCCGCCTACGCGTACGCACTGGACGGCCAGGACGAGCGCGCCCGGGGCTACCTCGACGGCGGGCGTCAGCAGGGCCGGGACGCCGGCCGGCTCGCCGGACGGCTCGCCGACTACTTCGCGGACCTCACGGGATCCCTGCTCGAGGACCAGGGGAGCGCCGCCCAGGCGATGCTGCGCTCCGCGGACCGCGAGCGGTCCCTCGGCAGCAGGGGCCTCGAACTCGTCTACCTGCTGCAGGCCGTGCGGCTCGGGGAGGCGTCCGCGGCCCACCGGCTGCTGGTGTGTTCCGGCGAGGTCACCGGTCCGCTCGCCCACCTGGCACGGTTCTTCAGCAAGGGCGTCCTCTCCCAGGACGCGGCACTGCTGCTGGAGGCGTCCGAGGCGGCCCTCGCCGCCGGCCACCACGACCTCGCCGGCTCCTCCTCCCTGCTCGCCGTCCAGTTGCGTGCGCCCGAGGACGATCCCCTGATCTTCGTCCGGGCCGAACAGATCCTCCGGCAGACCTCCGTGGAGCGGCGGCGGTCCCTGACCCGCCAGGCGCTGACTGACCGCGAACGCGCCGTGGCCCGGATGGTGGCGCGCGGCGCCTCGAACAGGGACATCGCCGCCGCGGAGCACCTGTCCATCCGCACCGCGGAGGGCTACGTGCACCGGGCGATGTCGAAGCTGGGCGTGCACAACCGCAGGCAGCTCCGCTCCGTGTTCGGGAGTCGATGATGGACGCGAACGAGGGGCTGCGCATACCGGGCGGGAGGACCGGGCTCGTGAGGACGGTGGTCGACGGGCTGGCGGCCTGCGATGCCGTCGGCGTGCTGCTCGTGGGAGAGGAGGGCATCGGCAAGACCGCGATCACGCGCCGGGTCTCCCACGAACTCGCGGCCGTCCGGGTGATCCCCGTGCGGGGCGGGACCGGGCTGCGCACCATCCCCTACGGGGCCCTGTCGCGGTACCTCGTGGGGCTCGCGCCGGAGGACGCCGGGTCCGCCTCCGCGGTCCTGCGCCACTTCCTGCGGCACATCACCCCGGAGCTGAAGGCCCAGGCCCCGCCCGTGATCCTCGTCGACGACGCCCACGCCCTCGACAACGAGTCCGCACTGCTCATCATGCAGCTGGCCACGGCCCGCAAGGTGAGGATCCTGGCCACCGCTCGCCAGGTACCGGGACCCGTGGGGGAGTTCGCCCGTGCCGCGAAGGACGGCCTGCTGGCGCATCACGCCGTCGAGCCGCTGACCCTCCCCGACGTCCGGGAGCTGTGCGCGCAGGTGCTCGGCGGCCCGGTCCTCACCGGCACCGCCCGCATGCTGGCCGCGACCACCCGCGGGAACCCCCTCCTGCTGACCATGCTCCTCGAGCAGTTCAGGGACGAGGGGTACATCGTCCCGAGGAACGGTGTGTGGCGCGCGCGGGGGCTCCGCCCCGCCGTCGGCGCGCCGCTGGCGGATCTCCTGCTGCACGGGCTCGGCGAGCGCAGCCGCGCAGAACTCGATGCCCTCGAGTCCGTCGCGGTCGGGGAGCCGATCCCGTTGGCCTCCCTCGAAGCCGCCGTGGAGCGGGGGGTCCTCGCACGGCTGGCGCAGGAGCGGCTGATCGAGATCGACGCCGGTCACGGGCAGCTCGTCTCCCTCCGGCACCCCCTGCACGCCGAAGCGCTGCGCGGCCGCATCCCCGCCGTCCGCGCCCTGGAGCGGGCGGGCACCGCGGGGTCCCGGACGCCCGGCGACCCGGAAGGGCTCGCCGCCTGGGTGGCCTCGGCCCTCAGGGCGCCCTTGCCGGTCGCGGACGACGTCCTGCTGCGCTCGGCGCGGGTCGCGAACCGGTTCCACGACCAGCGCCTGGCGCTGGATGCGCTCACCGCGGTGCAGGATCCCGCGCCCACGCCGTCCTACCTGCTCGAGACGGCGTGGATGCAGGGCGCCGCCGGCAACCACCGGCTCGCCCGGGAGCTCCTCGACGAGGCCCTCCGGTCGGTGGAGGACCCCACCGTCGCGCGCGACGGGGCCGCCCTCTCCCTGTCCCTGTACCGCCATGTTCCCGACGGCGGACGCGCACTGCACGCCGACGTCGAGCGCTGGGCCGGCCTGCTGGAGGACGGGACGGCCCACTCCGACAGCGGTCCGCGGACACGGGAAGCCGCCGGCGCCGCGGTGCGCCTGCTCCGCACCGCCGTCGGGACCCTGGGCGGGGACCTGCGCGGAGCACAGGCCCTGGAGGAGACGCCGGTGGATCCGGACCTGCCGGGCGAGGTGCGGCTGGGCCACCACACCCTTCTCGCGCATGCGCTCACGCGGTCGGGGCGGCCCCTGGCGGCGTCCGCCGTCCTCGACGAGGCCCGGTCGGTGCTCGGGGAGGACCCCGAGCACCTCCTGACCTATCGCGACGCCGTGTCCGGCGAGCACCTGCTGGCCCTCGTCGGCGCGGGCGCGTGGGACGCCGCCCGCGACTGCTTCCACCGGTGCTACCCGCCGGAGGCCGAGCATGCCTTCCTCCTCAGTGGCTGGCTCGACGTCATCGACGGCGCCAGGAGCCTGCAGACCGGCCGTTTCAGCGATGCCCGCGAACACCTGCTGCTGGCGGTCGAGGCCTTCCGCGACAGCGACGGACTGCACCTGATCGACCGGGTCTCCGGGGCCGCGGCCTACGCCTGCGCCCGGGCGGGTGACGCCGCGGGTGCCCGCGCCCTGATCGACGCCCACGGCGCGACCACGCACGGGTCCGACGCCGTCGCCCGCCGCATGGGGGACGCCCACGTCGCGGCCGCGGACGGGTACCTGGGTGCGGAGGACGCCGTCGGGCGCCTCCGGTCGATCGCCGCCCGGGCCGAGGGCCGCGGCGCGCTGCTGGTGGCCGCCACGGCCCTCGACCACGCGGCGGAGCTGGGGGACAGGACGGCGCTGGGCCCGCTCGCGGCGGTGACCCGGGCGTTCGACGGCGAACCCGGCAGCTGCCTGCACCGCTTCGCCGCTGCGGCAGCGGACGGGGACCGCGACGCGCTCGTCGTCGAGAGCGAGGCGTCCCGCCGGCGGGGCTACCTGCCCCTCGCCGTCCGGTGCCTGGAGGAGGCCTCACTCGTCGGTCCGGCCGGCGCCGCGGCGCGTGGCGTCGACCGCCAGCTGGCGGCCCTGCGCACCGAACTCCGCGCGGTGCCCGGCGGCAGCACGGTGCCCTCGGTCCACGAGGCCCTGCTGACGCGCGGGGAGCAGGTGATCGTGAAGCTGGTCGCCGAAGGGCACACCAACCGGGAGATCGCCGAGATCCGGGGGATCTCCACCCGTACGGTCGAGGGACACCTGTACCGCATCTTCGCGAAACTGGGCATCAGCCGGCGCGAGGTCCTGCAGCAGCCGGCCGCCGTGCGGACTTCGGCTCCGCGGCGACCCACGCGCTGACCGGCCGGACTTAGGCAGCACTGGGGTGCCCCGGCCCGCCGGGAGTGGCACGATTAGAGCAGAGAAGCCTTGCGTAATTGGCGCGGGGTCTGCCGGCTGATCCGAGGAGTCCGAAGTGCCCGTGGTCGATACACCCGTCACGCTCACCCCGTCCGACGCCGCGCTGACCGACGCCGAGGTGCACCGCATCCGGAACGACTTCCCGATCCTCGGCACCGAGGTGGACGGCAAGCCGCTCGTCTACCTGGACTCCGGGGCCACCTCCCAGAATCCGGTGAGCGTGCTGGAGGCGGAGCAGGAGTTCTACGAGCAGCGCAACGCGGCGGTGCACCGCGGGTCGCATGCGCTCGCGGTCGACGCCACCGACGCCTACGAGGACGCCCGCGCCGCCGTCGCCCGGTTCATCGGCGCACGCACCGACGAGCTGGTCTGGACCTCCAACGCCACCGAGGGCATCAACCTCGTCGCCTACGCGATGTCCAACGCGAGCCTCGGTCGCGGGGGAGAGGCGGCACGCCGGTTCGCGCTGGGCCCCGGGGACCGCATCGTCGTCACGGAGATGGAACACCACGCCAACCTGATCCCCTGGCAGGAGCTCGCGGCCCGCACGGGCGCCGAACTCCGCTTCGTGCCCGTCGCCGACGACGGCACGCTGCGCCTCGAGGAGGCCGCGGCCGTCATCACCCCGGCCACGAAGCTCGTGGCCTTCTCCCACGCCTCGAACGTCCTCGGCACCATCAACCCGGTGGCCGAGCTCGTGCGCCTCGCGCAGGGCGTCGGCGCCCTCACCCTGCTGGACGCCTGCCAGTCCGTGCCGCACCTGCCCGTCGACGTGAAGGCGCTGGACGTCGACTTCCTCGTGTTCTCCGGCCACAAGATGCTCGGGCCCACCGGCATCGGCGCACTCTACGGCCGCGCCGGCCTGCTCAACGCCCTGCCGCCCTTCCTGACCGGCGGATCGATGATCACCACCGTGACGATGGAGCGGGCGGAGTACCTGCCCTCCCCGAACCGCTTCGAGGCCGGGACGCAGCGCATCTCCCAGGCGATCGCCCTCGGCGCCGCCGCGAACTACCTCACCGAGACCGGCATGCAGCGCATCGAGGACTGGGAGGCGACGCTCGGCGCGCGCCTCGTGCGGGGGCTCGGGGCCATCGAGGGCATCCGCGTGCTCGGACCCGGCGCCGGGATCCCGCGCATCGGGCTGGCCTCGTTCGACGTCGACGGCGTGCACGCCCACGACGTGGGGCAGTTCCTCGACGACAAGGGCATCGCGGTCCGCGTGGGCCACCACTGCGCACAGCCGCTGCACCGCCGCCTCGGGCTCACCGCGACCACCCGCGCGAGCACCTACCTGTACACGACGACGGACGAGGTGGACGCCTTCCTGGACGCCGTCGCGCGTGTCCGTCCCTTCTTTGGAGCACACCGATGAGCACGGGCCTCGAACAGCTGTACCAGCAGATCATCCTCGACCACGCGAAGGCGCGGCACGGCTCGCCGCTGCGGGAGTACGACGGCGCGGGGCGTGCGGGCGAGTCGCACCAGCTCAACCCGGTGTGCGGCGACGAGATCACCCTGCGCGCGGGGGTCGCCGACGGCACCGTGACCTCCGTGAGCTGGGACGGCGCCGGCTGCGCCATCTCCATGGCATCGGCCTCCGTGCTGACCGACCTCGTGCAGGGCCTGCCGCGGGACGAGGCGATCGCGCTCGTGGACGGCTTCCGCGAGGTGATGCGCTCGCGCGGCAGGATCGAGGCCGACGAGGAGGTGCTGGGCGACGCCGCCGCGTTCTCCGGCGTCTCCCGCTTCCCGGCCCGCGTGAAGTGCGCCATGCTCGCGTGGGTGGCCCTCGAGGAGTCCCTGCTGGCGGCCAACGCCTGACGAGCCGCCGCGGGGAGCCGGCCGCGCGAACGCCGCCCGGGGAGGAGCCCCGGTCAGCGCGCCGGCTGCGGGATGCGCAGGCTGAAGCAGGACCCGACGCCCGGCTCGCTCGTCACGGTGATGGTCCCGCCGTGTTCGCTGACGATGCTCTTGGTGATCAGCAGCCCCAGACCCACCCCCTGCACGGTCGAGGACCGGACCGACGAGGACCGGAAGAACCGGTCGAACACCTGGTGCAGTTCCTCGGCCTCGATCCCGATCCCGGTGTCCTCCACCCGGACGGTCAGGCCGTCCTCGTCGAGGCCGGCGTCCAGCGTGATGCTCCCGCCGGGCCGGGTGTACTTGACCGCGTTGCTGAGCAGGTTGTCGACGGCCTGCGCGAGCCGCAGCGGGTCGGCCACGGCCGGCAGGGTCGTGGGCGCGCGGTTCGTCAGTCCCACCCCCGCACGGGCGGCCCGCACGGCGCTCGACGACGACGCCTCGGCCAGGATCCGGCCGACGTCCGTCGGCACGGGGTGCACCTCGAACGTGCCCGCGTTGATCGCCAGCAGATCCTCGACGAGCCGCTCCAGGCGCAGGGCGTTGCGCCGCGCCACCCGGAGGAAGCCGGCCACGCCGTCCGGCAGGTCCGTGCCCCGCTCGAGGCCGAGCTCGAGGTAGCCGAGGATCGACGTCAGGGGCGTCCGGAACTCGTGCGAGACGTTGGAGAGGAAGTCGTCCTTGGCGTGGAGGGCGCGCAGCAGTTCGGTGACGTCGTTGAAGGACACGACGGTGCCGGCGAACGCTCCGTCGTCGTCGTGCATGGCGCGCGAGGAGATGCTCAGGGCGCGCTGGGACCGTCCCGTGCCCACCCACACCTGTTCACCCTCGAGGTCCTCGCCGCCGATCGCGCGGAGGACGGGCCGCCGGTCGGGCGGGATGGGCGTGACCCGGTCCTCGCCGAAGATCAGCAGCTCGGCCTCGGCGGGATCGTCGTTGCCCGGCGGCGCCGCGGCGGCGTGGCCCTCGCGTTGCCGGGAGTTCATGAGGATGTCGTCGCCGTGGGCGTCCACCGCGAGCACCCCCACGCTCACGGTGTCCAGGACGGTCCCGAGCAGCCGCTCGCGTGCCCGGCCGGCCTTCACGCTCTCCTGCAGGGCGGCCTGGGACGCCCGGAGGGCTGCCTGCCGCCGCCGGTTGTCCTTCGTCAGCTCGCTGACGAACCACGCGAGCCCGGTGAGCATGATGGGGAGCAGGATCGGGTCCACGAAGGAACCGAGGGTCACCGGACCGGGCCGGGCGACGAGCGGGAACCAGATGATCGCCAGGGAGGCGACGAAAGTAACCGCGACGGCCGAGGCCGTCCGCACCCGGGAGGCGGCGATCCAGACCACCGGGAAGGCGGCGAGCAGGCCGACGCCGGAGAGTGCCTCGCCCGCCGCCGCCCGGGCCAGCCCGATGGCCACGAAGTCGAGCAGGGGCATCAGGATCACCCAGCGGCTGGAGATCCTGGACCACGGCAGGGTGCAGCACAGCACCAGGACCGCGAGGTTCAGCAGCCACCCGGCGAGGAACACGGCCGTCGAATCCAGGGCCTCGCGCTGGGCGAGGCCCACTCCCACCGCGAGGGTGAACGTGATGGTGAGGGCGAGTTCGCTGAAGATGATGCGGCGCCGCCGGTTCCGGGCCCGTCGCCGGCCGGGCGCCTCGACGTCGTCCCCCATGCGCGGCCGGCCGCTGTCCGTCATGGACCGATCCTAGTTGCCGCGATCCTCGAAGACGTCCGGGATGCCGTCCGCGTCGGAGTCGATCTTCTCCTCCTCGTCGAGCCGCCGGTAACGCTTGTTGCGGGCGCGCAGCACCACGCTCGCCAGGAGGGCCGCCAGGAGGGACGCGCTCAGGATGGCGACCTTCGCGTGGTCGTCGTGCTCGCTGCCCGCGCCGAAGCTGAGATCGTTCACCAGCAGGGAGACGGTGAAGCCCACGCCGGCGAGGATGCCGACGCCGAGCAGGTCCCACCAGCTGAGGTCGGGGTCGAGGTTCGCCCGGGTTGTCCGGGTCACGATGAACGTGGTCAGCAGCACGCCGATGGGCTTGCCGAGGACCAGGCCGAGCACGATCCCGATGAACACCGGGTCGGTGATCGCCGACATGAAGCCTGCGGCACCGCCGATCGCCACCCCGGCCGAGAAGAAGGCGAAGACCGGGACGGCGAAGCCCGTGGAGAGCGGACGGAAGCGGTGTTCGAAGACCTCGGCGAGGCCGGGCTTGTCCGGGCGGGGCGGCACGGTCTTCCCGTCGCGCTTGCGCAGCACCGGCACGCAGAATCCGAGCAGCACGCCCGCGACCGTCGCATGGACGCCCGAGGCGTGCATGAGGGCCCACGTGGCGAAGCCGAGGGGCAGGAGGATGAGCCAGGGGCCGCGCGTGGTGCTGCCGAAGAACTTCGGCCGGCGCTGGGCGAGCAGCGCGAACAGACCGAGGGGCAGGAGCATCCACAGCAGGAAGACGAGCTTGACGTCCTCGGAGTAGAAGAACGCGATGATCGCGATCGCGATGAGGTCGTCGACCACCGCGAGGGTCAGCAGGAAGACCCGCAGGGCCCCGGGCAGGTGCGAGCTGATGACCGCGAGCACGGCCAGCGCGAACGCGATGTCCGTCGCGGTGGGGATGGCCCAGCCGCGCAGGGTCTCCGGGGAGGACAGGTTGACGGCCGTGTAGATGAGCGCGGGCACGACGACGCCGCCGAAGGCCGCGGCCACGGGGACGATGGCCCGGCTGATCTGCCGGAGGTCGCCGGCCACGAACTCGCGTTTGAGTTCCAGCCCGACGAGGAAGAAGAACACCGCCAGGAGGCCGTCCGACGCCCACTGGCCGACGGAGAGTTCCAGGTGCCACGGCTCGTAACCGAACTCGAAGTCGCGGATGGCGAAGTAGGAGTCGGCGAACGGGGAGTTGGCCCAGATGATCGCGAGGCTCGCGGCGATCAGCAGGAGGATGCCGCCCACGGTCTCCTTGCGGAGGATCTCCGTGATGCGGAGGTACTCGGGGTAGCTGGAGCGCTGCAGGATCACCGACTGGTTCTTGGGGTTCTTCGGGTTCTTCGGATCCTCGGGGGACTCGTCGTGGGCCATCAGGTCTCCTGGGTGGGGCGGGCTGCTGCGGGGATCGTCAGGCGACGAGGGTGCGGACGCCGATGACGGCGGTCGCGGCGCCGAGGATCATCGACGTGGAGATGAGCATGAGGTGCACCGTCAGGAACCGCGTGGCGGCACCGTTCTCGTCCCGGGCGCGCGGGTCCTTGAGGACGCGCCGCAGGAACGGCGGCCAGACGATGAGCGTCCAGACGCCGGCGAGGATCAGGATGAGGGCGAGGGGGGTGGGGAGCTGCATGGCGTGCGGTGATCTTCCGGTTCGGCGGGGAGGGAACGGGTGGCGTGGCCCCGGGTCAGCGGCTCTCGAGCCATTTCCGGGCCTCGACGGCCTGGACGTTCAGCGCCTTGCCGATCATCGGCTCGGCGGCGCCGGCGATCTTGCCCCCGAGGAAGGGGACGGAGGAGGTGACGTTCCCCTGCAGGTCGACGACGGTGTCCGTGCCCCGGGCGATCAGGCGCTGCACGGCGGCGACGTTCAGCGGGACGCCCGCGACCGTCATCTCGAGCGTCGCCTCGCGTGAGCCGTCCGCGGACGGTGCGCTCCACTGCTCCGTCTGCGTGACGGAGAGGGTCTCGCCGACGAACTTGCGGGCCATGTCGGGGAGCCGGTGGGTGGGCATGGTGCGCACCGCCGTCAGGGTGAAGGGGCCGGAGGTGTCGCCGTCGACCGTGAGGGACTCGAGGGACCCGCCGACGTACTCGCTCATGTGGCGGACGAAACCCTCGTCCGTGAAGACGCCGAGCACCGTCCCGGCGTCGTAGGGGAGCGTGGTGGACGCGTTCAAAGCCATGGTTCCTCCGAAGGATGCACGGGTGGGTGCCGCATGGCGGCACGGTCAGGGGTCTCCCGCAATCCTACGGCCTGGCCTCCGCCGGTGTGCCCGCGATTACATGCCAGGGGGAGCGTCGGCGGGGCTTGGTAGTGTGGCATCATCCCCGGGAACGCGCCATGTTTCCGGGCTTTCGTGCTGTCATCACCCCGCCCTTCCCCCGAGGAGTCCCACCAGATGAGCCTGAACGGATTGCGCGCGGCGCTCGCCGAGGATGCGTCCTACGCGCGCGTGCTGACCAACGCGTCGCGCCCCGTCGAGGAGCGCAGCGCGGACCTGCAGATCGGCGCCCCCGCCGGGATGCGCGCGCCCCTTCTCGCCGAGATGGTCGACGGCCTCGACACCGTCCCGGCGACCGGCGACCCGGGCAGCGCGGTGCCGGTGGTGCTGGCGATCACCGCGACGGGCCGCGAGGCGGAGGACCTCGCCGCTGCGCTGCGCAGCTACCTGCCGGAGAGCGCCATCGAGGAGTTCCCCAGCTGGGAGACCCTCCCGCACGAGCGGCTCTCGCCGCGCTCGGACACCGTGGGCCGGCGCCTGTCGGTGCTGCGCCGGCTGGCGCACCCGGAGGGGTCGCCCGTCCGGGTCATCACCGCGCCCATCCGCGCGGTCGTGCAGCCGCTCGTCGCCGGTCTCGGCGACCTCGAACCGGTCTCCCTGAAGGTCGGCGACGAGATCGCCTTCTCCGACGTCGTCCGGGCCCTCTCCGACGCCGCGTACGCACGCGTGGACATGGTCACGCACCGCGGGGAGTTCGCGGTCCGCGGCGGCATCATCGACGTGTTCCCGCCCACCGAGGACCATCCGGTCCGCGTGGACTTCTTCGGCGACGAGGTGGACCAGATGCGCTGGTTCGCGGTCGCCGACCAGCGCTCCCTCACCTCCGGCGAACCGCCGACCGCCCTCTACGCCCCGCCCTGCCGGGAGATCCTCATCACCCCCTCCGTGATGTCCCGGGCCGCGAGGCTGCAGTCCGAACTGCCGGCGGCCGCGTCCATGCTGGAGAAGATCGCCGGCGGGATCGCCGTCGAGGGCATGGAATCCCTCGCCCCCGTTCTCGTCGACGCGATGGTGCCGTTCGTGGGCGAGCTGCCGGCGGGCTCGATCGCCGTCGTCCTCGAACCGGAGAAGGTCCGCACGCGGGCGCACGACCTCGCGGCGACGAACGAGGAGTTCCTCGCGGCCGCGTGGTCCACGGCGTCCGACGGCGGCGCCGCTCCGCTGGACCTCGGCGGCGCACTGGGCGCCGACCTGCAGGCGGCGAGTTTCCGGTCCCTCGCCGAGACCCGGGCCACGGCGCTCGCCTCCTCGGTCGCCTGGTGGGGCATCACGTCTTTCGGGGCCGACGAGGAGCTGGCCGACGTCGACAGCTTCACGCTGCACGCACGCGAACCGCGCGGGTACCAGGGCGACGTCGCCGAGATGATGGACTTCATCGGGGGGCGGGTCCGCGACCAGTGGCGCGTCGTGGTCGCCACGGAGGGCCCCGGCCCGGCGCAGCGCCTCGCGGAACTCTTCCACGACAACGACATCCCCACGAGCCGCGTCGACTCCCTCGACACCGCGCCGCAGCCGGGCATCATCGAGATCACGACGGCGTGCGCCGGCCGCGGCTTCGTGGTGGACGGGCTCAAGCTGGGCCTGCTCACGGAGGCGGACCTGCTCGGCCGCACGAGCGCCTCGGGCACGCGCGACATGCGCAAGATGCCGTCGCGGCGCCGCAACGCCGTCGACCCCCTGCAGCTCAGGGAGGGCGACTTCGTGGTCCACGAGCAGCACGGCGTCGCGAGGTTCGTGGAACTGCTGCAGCGCTCCACCGGGGCCGGGCCCACCCGGACCACCCGCGAGTACCTGGTGCTCGAGTACGCGCCGTCCAAGCGCGGCGCCCCCGGGGACCGCCTGTTCGTGCCGACCGACCAGCTGGACCAGGTGACGCGCTACGTGGGCGGCGACGCCCCGGCGCTGAGCAAGATGGGCGGCTCCGACTGGAGCAAGACCAAGAACCAGGCCCGGAAGGCCGTCAAGGAGATCGCCGGCGAGCTCATCCGCCTCTACTCCGCCCGCATGGCGTCCAAGGGCTACGCGTTCGGCCCCGACACGCCCTGGCAGCGCGAACTCGAGGAGGCGTTCCCGTACGTCGAGACACCCGACCAGCTGACCACCATCAACGAGGTCAAGGCGGACATGGAGCGCGAGGTCCCCATGGACCGGCTGGTCTCCGGCGACGTGGGCTACGGCAAGACGGAGATCGCCGTCCGTGCCGCGTTCAAGGCCGTGCAGGACGGCAAGCAGGTGGCCGTGCTGGTCCCCACCACGCTGCTGGTCCAGCAGCACTTCGAGACGTTCTCGGAGCGGTTCTCCGGCTTCCCGGTGCGCGTCCGCGCCCTCTCGCGCTTCCAGACGGCCAAGGAGTCGCGCGAGACGGCCGCGGGCCTGACCTCGGGCGCCGTCGACGTCGTCATCGGCACGCACCGCCTGCTGTCGAAGGAGACCGCGTTCAAGGACCTCGGACTGGTGATCGTGGACGAGGAGCAGCGCTTCGGCGTGGAACACAAGGAGGCGCTGAAGAAGATGCGCACCAACGTCGACGTCCTCGCGATGAGCGCCACCCCCATCCCGCGCACCCTCGAGATGTCCCTGACCGGGATCCGCGAGACCTCGACCCTCGCCACGCCCCCGGAGGAGCGCCACCCGGTCCTCACCTACGTGGGCCCGTACACGGACAAGCAGGCCTCCGCCGCCATCCGACGCGAACTGATGCGCGAGGGCCAGGTGTTCTTCGTGCACAACCGTGTCTCCTCGATCGACCGTACGGCCGCGCAGCTCCGGGAGCTCGTGCCCGAGGCCCGGGTGGCCGTGGCGCACGGCCAGATGACGGAGTCCCGGCTCGAGCAGATCATCGTGGACTTCTGGGAGAAGCGCTTCGACGTCCTCGTCTGCACCACGATCATCGAGACGGGCCTGGACATCTCCAACGCGAACACCCTGATCGTGGACCGCGCCGACTCCTACGGGCTGTCCCAGCTGCACCAGCTCCGCGGCCGCGTGGGCCGTGGGCGGGAGCGGGCCTACGCGTACTTCCTGTACCCGTCGGAGAAGCCGCTCGGTGAGGTGGCCCTCGAGCGCCTCAAGGCCGTGGCGTCCCACAACGAACTGGGCGCGGGCATGCAGCTGGCCATGAAGGACCTCGAGATCCGCGGGGCGGGCAACATGCTGGGCGGCGAGCAGTCCGGGCACATCCAGGGCGTCGGGTTCGACCTCTACATCAGGCTGGTCGGCGAGGCCGTGGCGTCCTTCCGCGGGGAGGCCGAGGAGAAGGCCGCGGAGATGACGATCGAACTGCCGATCAACGCGCACCTGCCGCACGACTACGTGCCGGGGGAGCGGCTCCGCCTCGAGGCCTACCGGAAGCTGGCGTCCGCCGTCACGGACGAGGCGATCGACGCCGTCGTCGCCGAGCTCCACGACCGCTACGGGGAGCCGCCCGCGGCCGTGGAGAACCTCATCTCCGTGGCCCGCTTCCGGGTGTCCGCCCGGGCCCTCGGCCTCACGGACGTGGCGCTGCAGGGCAACTTCATCAAGTTCGCCCCCGCGGACCTGCCGGAGTCCAAGCAAATGCGCCTGATGCGGATGTACCCGGGCGCGGCCGTGAAGCCCGCGCTCAACGCGGTGCTGGTCCCGAAGCCGAAGACCGCGAGGATCGGCGGGCGGGACCTCGTGGACGCCGACATCCTGGACTGGGCGAAGAACGTCCTCGACTCGGTGTTCAGCGCGTAGGCGCCGGACGCGGAAGAGGCCGTCCCCCGCGGGGGACGGCCTCTTCCGTCGGGCTGCGCTGCCGTGCGCCCGCTGCGGCGTCGCTACGAGGTGACGGCGGCGGAGGTCGGCTTCTCGTCCGCCTTCTTGCCCTCCGCGAGGTCGTACCCGGTGTCCGAACGGCCGAGGATGCCCTGGGGGATGAAGAACGCGAGGAACGAGATGACCACGATGGCCGCCATCGGCCAGACGGTCTCCAGGGTCAGCCAGTTGAGCAGGTAGATGCCCAGCAGGAAGGCGCCGAAGATGAGCACGAAGACCACGACGTTCTCGACGAGGTGACCCTCGCCGGCGTGGGAGGGCTGCTTCTCGGCGTTGGCTTCGTGTGACATTGGGTCTCCTTGACTGCGTTCGTGCGTGCCGGGTCTACTGCTGGGCTGGTGCATCTGCTGGTCGGGCCGGTCCTGGGTGTCAGTACCCTTCCGCGCCCTGTTCACCCTTAACGATAGCGACTCCCGAGCTCGCCCCGATACGCGTCGCCCCGGCGTCGATCATGGCGCGTGCGTCCTCGAGGGACCGCACCCCGCCCGAGGCCTTCACACCGAGGTCCGGGCCCACGGTCTTCCGCATCAGGGCGACGTCCTCGACGGTCGCGCCGCCGCCGTTGAACCCGGTGGACGTCTTCACGAAGTCCGCGCCCGCCTCGACGGCCGCCTCGCAGGCGAGCACCTTCTGCTCGTCGGTGAGCAGGGAGGTCTCGATGATGACCTTGAGGATGGCGCCGTGCTCATGGACGGCGTCCGCGACCGCGAGGATGTCCTGGACCAGGAGGTCGCGGTCCCCGGCGCGTGCCGCGGCGATGTTGATGACCATGTCGATCTCGTCGGCGCCGTCGGCCACGGCGCCGCGCGCCTCGAAGACCTTGACCTCGGTGGTCGTGGCGCCGAGGGGGAAGCCGACGACGGAGCAGGTGAGGACACCGGTGTCCTTCACCGCCGTGCGTACGGTGCTGACCCAGACCGGGTTGACGCAGACGGACTTGAACGAGTGTTCGACCGCCTCGCGGCACACCGTGAGGATCTGCTCACGGCTGGCCTCGGGCTTCAGCAGGGTGTGGTCGATGGAGGAGGCGAGGGATACGTCGTTAGGCATGCCCACCATCTTTCCATGTCGCGCCGACCGGGCGTGCGTCCCTCCTCCCGTCGAAAGAACAGAAATGACCGGGTTCTGGGCCTCGACCCGGTCTTTTCTGTCCTCTCGGCGGGACGTCAGAGCCCGAGGGCCGCGGCGACGTCCTGCTTGACGGCCTCGAGGCGGACGCGGGCTGCCTCCTTCGCCTCCCCGAGTGCGGCGGCGGAGCCGACCGGTTCCACCACCTCGAGATAGCACTTGAGTTTCGGCTCCGTCCCGCTGGGCCGGATGATGACCCGCGTCCCGTCCTGCGTGAGGTAGAGGAGCCCGTCCGTGGGCGGCAGGTGCGCCGAGCCCTCGGCGAGGTCCTCGGCGGTGCCCACGGGGGAGCCGGCGAAGGACGACGGCGGGGCCTGCCGCAGCCTGCCCATCATGTCCCCGAGCAGGCCGAGGCTCTCCACGCGCACCGAGAGCTGGTCCGCGGCGTGCACGCCGTGCACCAGGAAGGCGTCGTCGAGCAGGTCGAAGAGGGTGCGGCCGGCGGCCTTCGTCGCGGCCGCGAGTTCGGCGAGCAGCAGTCCGGCGGAGATGCCGTCCTTGTCGCGGACGAGCTCCGGGGCCACGCAGTAGCCCAGTGCCTCCTCGTACCCGAAGGAGAGGTCGTGGACGCGGGCGATCCACTTGAACCCGGTGAGGGTCTGCTCGTGGTCGATGCCGGAGGCCGCGGCGATCCTGCCGAGCAGGCGGGAGGAGACGATCGAGTTCGCGAAGACCGCGGGCCGGTCGGCGGCAGCATCGGCCCCGGTGTCCGGGGCCAGGCGCGCCGCCAGGTGCAGGCCCAGCAGCGTGCCCACCTCGTCGCCGCGCAGCATGCGCCAGGCGCCGGTGGAGGGTTCGCGCGCCGCGAGCGCCACGCGGTCGGCGTCGGGGTCGTTCGCGATGACGAGGTCCGCGCCGACCTGCGCCGCGGTCTCGAGGGCGAGGTCCAGCGCGCCGGGCTCCTCCGGATTGGGGAACGCGACGGTGGGGAAGTCGGGGTCCGGCTCGGCCTGGCGTTCGACGACGGTGACGTCGTCGAACCCGGCGGTCGCCAGCACCGCCCGGGCCGTCCTGCCGCCGACGCCGTGCAGCGGCGTGAGGACGATCCTCAGGTCGCGGTCCGTCATCGTCGGGTCGGCGAGGGCCGCGACGGAGGCCACGTAGTCGGTCTCGATGGCGTCCGGCAGGACCGTCCAGCCGGAGGCCGCGAGCGTCACGTCCCGGACGGCGTCGATGTGGGCGGCGATCCCGGCGTCGTGCGGGGCCACGATCTGGACGCCGCGGGCGTCCTCCTCGACGGCGCGCCCGCCCAGGTAGACCTTGTACCCGTTGTCCTGCGGCGGGTTGTGGCTGGCGGTGACCATGATGCCCACCTCGCAGCCGAGGGCGCGGATCGCGTAGGCGAGCACCGGCGTCGGCAGTTCCCGGGGCATCAGGAACGTCTCGAGACCGGCGGCGGTGAGGATGGCCGCGGTCTCCTCGGCGAAGATGCGCGAGTTGTGGCGGGCATCGAAGCCGACGACGGCGCGCGGTGCGTAGGCGCCGGCCGCGAGGTCCAGCGCGTGGGCGGCGACTCCCGCGGCGGCTCGGCGGACCACGACGCGGTTCATGCGGTTGGGGCCCGCGCCGAGGGCGGCCCGCAGCCCGGCCGTGCCGAACAGGAGCGGGCCCGAGAAGCTGTCCCGCAGGTCCCGCTCCGCGGCGGGGTCGCCGGAACGCACCAGCCCGGCGAGCGTCCTCAGCTCCTCCGCCGTCCGCGGATCCGGGTCGGCCGACGCCCAGGCGTCGGCGGCGGCGAGGAGGGTGTCCAGGGCGGCGGTTCTCATGCGGGTCCCTTACGTGGGTCGGCGGCGGACGGCTAGAGCGTGGCGACGATGTCGGCGAGCAGGCGGGAGATGCGGGGGCCCGCCGCCTGGCCGGCCTCGAGGACCTCGGTGTGGCTGAGCGGGACGGGGCTGATCCCGGCCGCGAGGTTCGTCACGAGGGAGAGGCCGAAGACCTCCATCCCGGCATGCCGGGCCGCGATGGCCTCGAGCGCCGTGGACATGCCCACGAGGTCCGCGCCGATGCGCTTGGCGTACTGCACCTCGGCCGGCGTCTCGTAGTGGGGGCCCGTGAACTGTGCGTACACGCCCTCCTCGAGGGTGGGGTCCACGCGGCGGGCGAGCTCGCGCAGGCGCGGGGAGTAGAGGTCCGTGAGGTCCACGAACGTCGCGCCCTCGAGCGGCGAGGTGGCGGTCAGGTTGATGTGGTCGCTGATCAGCACCGGGGTGCCGGGCTGCCAGTGCTCCTGCAGCCCGCCGCACCCGTTGGTGAGGATCATCGTCGTCGCACCCGTCGCGGCCGCGGTGCGGACGCCGTGCACCACGGCCCGCACCCCCTTGCCCTCGTAGAAGTGCGTGCGGGCACCGAGGACCAGCGCGCGCTTGCCGGCGGGCGTGAGGACGGAGCGGATGGTGCCGGTGTGGCCGACGACGGCGGGCGCCGAGAAGCCGGGGATGTCCGCGGCGTCGAGGGTGTGCGTGGTCTCGCCGATGAGCTCGGCGGCCTCCCCCCACCCGGAGCCGAGGACGAGCGCGGTGTCGTGCCGGTCGATGCCGGTGACGCGGGCGATGTGGCCGGCGGCGTCGCGGGCCAGGTCAAAGGGATCAGAAGTCACCGCTACAACTTACCCTCTATTTCCCGCGCGTCAGTGGCATGGGCGATGATGGGTCGGTGACCAACCAACTCGATTTCAGTTCCCTGCGCCTGGCGATCCTGGGCGGCGGTCCCGGCGGCTACGAAGCGGCGCTCGTCGCGGCATCGCTCGGCGCGAAGGTGACCGTCGTGGAGCGCCAGGGCCTCGGCGGGTCGGCGGTCCTCACGGACGTCGTGCCGTCCAAGACCCTCATCGCGACGGCGGACACCATGACGCGCTTCATGGACGCGAGCGGGCTCGGCGTCCGGTTCTCCGAGGACAGCAAGGTCTACGCGGACCTGGACAAGGTCAACCAGCGGCTCCTGAAGCTCGCCGTCGAGCAGTCCTCCGACATCCGGGCCACCCTGGAACGCCTCGGCGTGACCGTGGTCATCGGTAGCGGGAAGCTGCTCGACAACCACCGCCTCGAGGTGACCTCCGAGGGCGTGACGAGCATCGTCGAGGCCGACGCCGTGCTCCTCGCGGTCGGCGCCACGCCCCGCGAACTGCCGAGCGCCATGCCCGACGGCGAACGCATCTTCAACTGGACGCAGCTCTACAACCTCCGGGAGATCCCGGACCACCTGATCGTCGTCGGGTCGGGTGTCACCGGGGCGGAGTTCGCGAGCGCCTACAACGGCCTGGGCTCCAAGGTCACCCTGATCTCCAGCCGCGACCGCGTGCTGCCGGGCGAGGACGCCGACGCCGCCGAGGTCCTCGAGGGCGTGTTCAAGGACCGCGGCATGACCGTCCTGTCCAAGTCCCGCGCCGAGGCGGTGGACCGCACGGACGGCGGCGTCCTCGTGCGCCTGGCGGACGGCCGGACCGTCGAGGGCAGCCACTGCCTCGTCGCCGTCGGCGCCGTCCCCAACACCACCGGGATCGGCCTCGAGGCCGCCGGGGTCGCCGTCAACGAGTCCGGGCACATCACCGTGGACGGCGTCTCCCGCACCACGGCGCCCAACGTGTACGCCGCCGGCGACTGCACCGGGGTCTTCGCGCTCGCGTCCGTGGCGGCGATGCAGGGCCGGATCGCCATCGCCCACCTGATGGGCGACACCGTGAGCCCCATCAAGCTCAAGCAGGTCGCCTCGAATATCTTCACCTCCCCGGAGATCGCCACCGTCGGGGTGACGGAGGAGGACATCGAGTCCGGCCGGTACCAGGGGGACGTCGTCAAGCTCTCCCTGCACACCAACGCCCGGGCCAAGATGATGAACGTCAAGGACGGCTTCGTGAAGGTGATTTCCCGCAAGGGCTCCGGCACCGTCATCGGAGGCGTCGTCGTCGGCCCCCGGGCGTCCGAGCTGATTTTCCCGCTGGCACTCGCGGTGACGAAGAAGCTGCACGTGGACGACGTCGCCAACACGTTCACCGTCTACCCGTCGCTGACCGGGTCCATCTCTGAAGCCGCACGCCGCCTCCACGTGCACATCTGACCTCGGGCAGTTCCCGCTGTCCACATGGTGGACAGACTTATCCACCTGCTGGACACCGGTGGTCAGATATTGGCATTCACCTGTTGCACGGACGCCGTGCTGCCGCGGCCACAGGCCCGGACGGCTGCGTCTCGTCTCAAGAAAGCCGACGCCTATGACCTCCTCCACAGCCGCCAGTGCCGGCGGAACCACCAAACCGCTGAACTCCCGGGGCAAGGTGATCTTCGCCAGCCTCATCGGGACGACGATCGAGTTCTACGACTTCTACATCTACGCCACGGCCGCGGTGCTCGTGTTCCCGGCCCTGTTCTTCCCGAACCAGACCTCCGCGAACCAGCTGCTCAGCTCCTTCGCCGTCTTCGGTGTCGCGTTCGTCGCCCGGCCCCTCGGCTCCATCGTCTTCGGTCACTTCGGCGACAAGATCGGCCGCAAGGCCACCCTCGTGGCGTCGCTGCTCACCATGGGTATCGCGACGTTCCTGATCGGCCTGCTCCCGGCCGCCACGAACGACGGCTGGGTGTTCCTGGCCCCGCTGCTGCTCGTGGTGCTGCGCTTCCTCCAGGGACTGGCCCTGGGCGGTGAGTGGAGCGGCGCGGCGCTGCTGGCTACCGAGAACGCCCCCGAGGGCAAGCGTGCGATCTTCGGGACGTTCCCGCAGCTCGGCGCGCCGATCGGGTTCATCCTGGCCAACCTCCTGTTCGTGCTCCTCAGCACGGTCCTCAGCCCCGAGGAGTTCCTCGAGTGGGGCTGGCGCGTGCCGTTCCTGCTGAGCGCCGTCATGGTCATCATCGGCCTCTACGTCCGGCTCAAGCTCATCGAGAGCGCCTCCTTCCAGAAGGTCCAGACCGAGGGCAAGGTCGTGAAGGTGCCGCTCGGCACTACTTTCCGCCTGCACTGGCGGGCCCTGATCCTCGGCACGTTCATCATGTTCGCCACCTACGTGCTCTTCTACTTCATGACCGCCTTCACCCTGACCTACGGCACCGCGCCGTCGAGCGTGGAGCAGGCGCAGGCGCGGGCGGTAGCCGCCGGCAAGGAGTTCACCGACGCGCAGGCCTCGGCGTTCGTGCCAGGCCTGGGCATGGACCGCACCGACTTCCTCTGGATGCTGATCATCGGCGTCGTGTTCTTCGGCATCTTCACGCTCGTGTCCGGCCCGCTGGCCGAGCGCTACGGGCGGCGCAAGATGCTCCTCGCGACCACCGTGGGCATCGCCGTCTTCGGGCTCCTGTGGGCGCCCCTGTTCGGCGCCGGGACCGGAGGCGCCATGGTGCTGCTGATCATCGGCTTCATCCTCATGGGACTCACCTTCGGTCCCATGGCCGCCGTGCTGCCCGAGCTCTTCCCCGCCAACGTCCGCTACACGGGCTCGGCCGTCGCCTACAACGTCTCGAGCATGATCGGCGCCGCCCCGGCCTCCTTCGTCGCCGTGGCGCTGTGGCAGGCGGCGGGCGGAAGCACCGTGCTGGTGGGCGCCTACCTGAGCGTCGCCGCGGTCGCCACGTTCATCGCCCTCTGGGTCTCACGGGAGACCCGGGACCACGACTACGAGAACAACGTCGCCTGATCCCCGACCGCCCGTCCGACGGCGCCGCATCCACCCGGGTGCGGCGCCGTCGTCGTTCCCGGGCGTACCTCCCTCCGCCCCCCGGCTGCGGCTTCCTGCGCGCCTCCGGCTGCGGCTTCCTGCGCGGCATTGGCCGCACTCAGGCCCCGATCGGCGGCGTGTCCCGCCGCGACACGCCCCCTGGTCCCAGAACGCGTGCACGATCCCACCGCTTTCGGCCGAAACCGGCCAGCCCCGTACACTTGATGCACAGTCGGCTTATTAATTTCCGGACGCGCCCCGATCGCGGGCGCCCGGAAGCCGCACAGCGGGGTAGTGGAAGCGGGTGGCATTGGAGAAGCAGGCACTGGCCGGGCGGTACGCCCTGGGGGAGCGCGTCGGCAGCGGCAGAATGGCGGACGTCTTCTCGGCCCGGGACACGAGGCTCGAGCGGGACGTCGCCGTCAAGCTCTTCCGGCCGGGCATCTCCGACGGCATCGACCGCGGATCCGCGGAGGCACGGATGCTCGCCGGCCTCGACCACCCCGGCCTGGTCCGCGTCCTCGACATGGACCGCGGCGACCGCATCGGGGACGACGCCTACCTGGTCATGGAACTCGTCGACGGCCCGGACCTGGGCGTACTGCTGCGCTCCGGTGGCCCGCTCGGGGCCGAGGACGTCCGCCTGATGGGGCTCGATCTGGCCCGGACACTCCAGTACATCCATGGGCGCGGGATCGTGCACCGCGACCTGAAGCCCTCGAACGTCCTGACCCGGCAGGCGGATGCCGACAGCGGCGTCTTCCGCTTCCTCCTCACCGATTTCGGGATCGCCCGGTTCTTCGACGGCAGCAGGATGACCGCCACCGGGCAGGTGATCGGCAGCGCCGCCTACTTCAGCCCCGAACAGACACGGGGCGACGGCGTCGGCCGACCCTCGGACGTCTACTCCCTCGGCCTCGTATTGATCGAGGCCCTGACGGGGGAGCGCGCCTTCCCCGGGACCGGCGTGGAGAGCGCCCTCGCGCGCCTGCACCGCAGCCCGTCCATCCCGCATGCAGCCGGGCCGGCCTTGTCCTCGCTCCTGGTGTCCATGACGCTCGACGACCCGGAGGACCGGCCGGATGCCGCCCGTGTGGTGCAGGCCCTGACGGCCATGGGCTCCCAGCACGACCGCGGGGACGCCGCGACGGTCGTGCTGCCCGCCGGGGTGTCACGGACGACGGCGATGCCCCCCGAACGTGCGGCATCCGAGGCGGAGCGGCCCGAGGCGCCGCCCACTGCTGCCCCGGCAGCCGCCGTTATTCCTGCGGGTACTGATACCGCGGTGCCCGGCACCGCGGCGGGATCGCTCCGGCCGACCGCGGGCGCCCGTCCCTCCCGACGCCGCCGGCACGTCGTCCCCTGGCTGGTCGCACTGCTCGTCGTCGGCCTCCTGGCCGCCGCGCTGTGGACCTTCACCGCCACGACCGCCCCCGAGGAGGACTCCGACGTCCCACCCCTGCCGGCAGTACCCGGGGAGACGGGCGAGAAACTGCAGGAACTCTACGACAGCGTGCAGCAATGAGGGGTATCCGCAGGCAGGTGCTGCCCCTCCTGATCGGTGCGACGCTCGTCCTCTCCGGCTGTGCGGATGACACCCTCGATGCCGGGGTGGCCGGGGACTTCCAGGCCGAGGTCCGTGCCATCGCCACGGCGGCAGCCGCGGGTGACGCGACCGGCGCCATCGCCCTGGCCGAGGGGCTGAAGGACGACGTGGACGGAGCGCGCAGCGAGGGCAGCCTCACCGAGAACCGGGCCGCGCTGATCGGCATGCGCATCGACGCCGTGATCGCCTCGCTCGACGCCGGGCAGGCCCCCGGCGGGACGCCGGAGCCGTCCGAGGCGCCTGTGGACGACCCGGCGCCGGTGGTGACGGACGGCGTTCCGGCGCAGCCCGTCCCGGCGCAGCCCGTCCCGGTGGATCCGCCCCCGGCGCAGACGACGCCGGCCCCCGCACCTCCTGCGCAGCCCGCGCCGGTCGACGCACCCCCGGCGCCGGCGCCCGCTCCCGTCCCGGACGACGACGGCGCCGACGGCCCGGACGACGACGGCCCGGACGACGACGGCGAGGACGACGCGGACGCGGGCACGAAGGGCGACGCGGACGACGCGGACGCGGGCAGGAACGGCGAGAAGTCGAGCGAGAAGGCCGCGGGCAAGTCCGGCGAGAATCAAAGCGAGAACCGAAGCGAGAAAGCCGCCGAGAAGGTCGCGGAGCAGCAGCGCAAGGCCGAGGAGAGGGCCAGGGAGGTCGCCGAGCGGGCGGCGAAGAACCCTCCCGGGAACGGCAAGGGGAACGAGGGCGGCTAGCGCTGCCGGCCGCCCCCGGGCAGGTCGGTGACCGTCAGTCGCCGATGGTGGCGAGGACGGAACCGGCGGACACGGTGTCTCCCGGCTTCGCCAGGAGGCCGGAGAGCCTGCCCGCCTTGTGGGCGGTGAGCGGCTGCTCCATCTTCATGGCCTCCAGGACCACGATGAGGTCGCCCTCGGCCACCGTGTCGCCGTCGGACACGGCGACCTTCACGATGGTTCCCTGCATGGGCGACGTCAGTTCGTCGCCGCTGACGGCCGTCTTGCCGGCCCGGGCGCGCGAGGACTTCTTGGACTTCACCGGCGCGGCGGACTTGCCGTTCGACGTCGCACCGAACCAGGACGGCAGGACCACCTCCAGGCGGCGCCCGCCCACCTCCACGGTGACGCGCTGGCGGGCGTCGTCGTCCGCGGTGGCGTCGGCCGGTCCCTTCCACGGTTCGATGGTGTTGGTGAACTCCGTCTCGATCCAGCGCGTGTGCACCGAGAAGGGGCCGTCCGCGGGGGCGAACGCGGGGTCCTCGACGACAGCGGCGTGGAACGGGAGGACGGTCGGCATGCCCTCGACGACCATCTCCTTCAGGGCCCGGCGTGCGCGCTGCAGGGCCTGCTCGCGGGTGGCCCCGCTGACGATCAGTTTGGCGAGCATCGAGTCGAAGTTGCCGCCGATCACCTCGCCGGCCTCGACGCCGGAGTCGACGCGGATGCCCGGGCCGGTCGGGAGAGTGAGGCTCTGGACGGTGCCCGGTGCGGGCATGAAGCCGCGCCCGGCGTCCTCCCCGTTGATGCGGAACTCGATCGAGTGGCCTCGGACCTCGGGGTCCCCGTACCCGAGTTCCTCGCCGCGGGCGATGCGGAACTGTTCGCGCACCAGGTCGAGGCCGGTGACCTCCTCGGAGACGGGGTGCTCCACCTGGAGCCGGGTGTTCACCTCGAGGAACGAGATGGTGCCGTCCCGGCCCACGAGGAACTCGCAGGTCCCGGCTCCCTCGTACTCCGCCTCGCGCAGGATGGCCTTGGAGGCCTCGTAGAGCTGGGTGTTCTGGTCCGCCGAGAGGAAGGGGGCGGGTGCTTCCTCCACGAGTTTCTGATTGCGACGCTGCAGGGAGCAGTCGCGCGTGGAGACGACCACGACGTTCCCGTGCGCGTCCGCGAGGCACTGCGTCTCGACGTGGCGCGGGGCGTCGAGGAAGCGTTCCACGAAGCACTCGCCGCGCCCGAAGGCCGCCGTCGCCTCACGCACCGCCGAATCGAACAGCTCGGGGATCTCCTCGGAGTTGCGGACCACCTTGATGCCGCGTCCTCCGCCACCGAAGGCAGCCTTGATCGCGATCGGGAGGCCGAACTCGGAGGCGAAGTCGATGACCTCCTGTACCGACCCGACCGGGTCCTTGGTGCCCGGGACCAGCGGCGCACCGACCCGCTGCGCGATGTGCCGTGCCTGGACCTTGTCGCCGAGCTGCGCGATGGAGCGCGGGGACGGGCCGATCCAGGTGATGCCGGCGTCGAGGACCCGCTGGGCGAATCCGGCGTTCTCCGACAGGAAGCCGTAGCCGGGGTGGATGGCGTCGGCGCCGCTGCGCTTCGCGGCGTCCAGGATGCGGTCCATCACCAGGTAGGAGTCGGCGGCGGTCTCCCCTCCCAGCGCGAACGCCTCGTCGGCCATGCGCACGTGCAGGGCGTCCCGGTCCGGTTCCGCGTACACGGCGACCGACGCGATCCCCTCGTCCCGGGCGGCGCGGATGACCCGGACGGCGATCTCTCCCCGGTTGGCGACCAGGACCTTCGTCACCCGGCGGTGGAGCCCGGGGTCGGTAGTGGCGCTGCGACCGTGTACGGCGGTGGGCGCGGACGGGCTTGGGGGGGTCTGGCTCATGGGGGTGTGGACTCCTTCTTCTCTCGTCGGAGCCTAGCCGGGTTTGGTGGCTTCCGCCCATGGATCGTGTCGAAGGGGAGTGTTGTGTGACGATCCTTTGTAGGGAACCTACAACGCGGCCGCCGGTGCCCAGAGGTCCGTCACGGAGACGCCCGCCGCGTGGAGGAGGGCCCGGAGCGTGGAGATGCTGAGCCCGACGACGGCGTGCGGGTCGCCGTCGACGCGTTCGATGAAGGCGCCGCCCAGGCCGTCGATGGTGAACGACCCGGCGCAGTGCAGGGGCTCGCCACTGGCCACGTACGCCTCCACCTCGGCGTCGGACATTGCACCGAAGTGGACGGTCGCCGAGGAGACCGCCCCGACGGTGGCCCCGGATCCGCCGTCCCGCGCATCGACGAGCCAATGGCCCGTGTGCAGGACGCCGGAGCGCCCGCGCATGCGGCTGATGCGCTCGATCGCCACCGAGGGTTCGTAGGGCTTGCCGTGTGCCTCGCCGTCGAACTCGAACACCGAATCGCAGCCGAGGACGAGGGCACCATCGGCCTCCGCCAGGGCCGCGACGGCCTCGGCCTTGGCGCGCCCCAGCAGCAGCGAGGTGTCGTGCGCGTCGAGGTCGCCGTAGGAGGCCGCGACGGCCACCTCGTCGACGTCGGACACGAGCACCGAGTGCCGGATGCCGGCGTCGTCGAGGAGGCGGGTGCGGGCAGGGGATTTCGAGGCGAGGATCAGGCGGAGGGTCATGCACCAAGCCTAGGCGCCGACGTGCCGCCAGGGGTGCTCACCAGCGGTGCGCGACGTCGATCACCACCCTCGACCCGGCCCCGGGTCCCGGCAGGACGAAGACCCGCATGGGCAGGCGCGCCCGGACGCCGAGCCCGAAGCTGGTGCGTCCCTCGAAGCTTCCGCCGAGGGCCACCTGGCGGAAGGTGCAGTAGCCCGCGACGTTCACGAGCTCCCGCGGGTTGGCGGGCCGGTAGGTGGGCTGCCCCGCACTGTTGTAGGCCGGGGCGACCACGGTCACGGACAGGCGTGCACCCCCGCGGAGCGGGATCGGCAGGCCGGAGGCGATCCCGGTGTACTGGGGAACGTACCGGACGTTGTACCCGGCCGCGCGTCCCCGCACGTCGACGACCATCCGGTCGAAGCACACGTGCCGGCCCGCACGGACGTTGGTGATGGGTGCTGGATTGTTCGTGGAGGTGGCGACCTTCGCCGTCGAGCCCCACGTGATGCCGCAGTACGCGGCGGATGCCGGAGGTCCTCCCGCGAGGCCGAGGCCTGCGGTGAGGGCGAGGGCGGCGAGTGTGGCGGAGAGTCTCCCCGTCATGCGCGATTTCTTCATGGCGCACCACCTGGTCGAACTGGATAGGGAGCCCTATCGTCCTCCCGCCTCCCGGAGAAAGCGCCGCCACGGCCCCGAACGGCGCCTAATCGTTAGCCGGAACGTGCGACGGCCCGCTCCCGGCGGGTGCCGGGGGCGGGCCGTCGATGCCGCGGACCGGTTCTAGCGCGCCACGGACGCCGAGATGCCGTCGTTCGCGGCCGGGCCGGTGGCGTCGGCCGCGCCGGTCACGCTGTCGTCGGCGAACGGGTCGCCGGTGCGCCGGGCGTTGTAGAGGTCGAGGTCGAGCAGTCCCTCGCGGCGGGCGACGATCGTGGGGACGAGGGCCTGGCCCGCCACGTTGACGGCGGTGCGGCCCATGTCGAGGATCGGGTCGACGGCGAGGAGCAGGCCGACGCCGGCGAGGGGGAGTCCCAGCGTGGAGAGCGTGAGGGTCAGCATGACGACGGCGCCGGTGGTCCCGGCCGTCGCGGCGGAGCCGAGCACGGAGACGAGCGCGATCAGCAGGTACTGGGTGAGGCTGAGGTCGATCCCGAAGAACTGGGCCACGAAGATCGCGGCGATCGCCGGGTAGATGGCCGCGCACCCGTCCATCTTCGTCGTCGCGCCCAGGGGCACGGCGAACGAGGCGTACCCGCGGGGCACGCCGAGGTTGCGTTCCGCGACGCGCTGCGTGAGCGGCAGGGTGCCCACCGACGAGCGGGACACGAAGGCCAGCTGGATGGCGGGCCAGGCGCCCGAGAAGTACTGCCTGACCGACAGCCCGTGCGCCTTGATCAGCACGGGGTACACCGCGAAGAGCACGAGGGCGAGGCCCACGTAGATGGCCAACGTGAACTTGCCGAGCGAGCCGATGGTGTCCCAGCCGTAGACGGCGACGGCGTTGCCGATCAGGCCGACGGTGCCCAGGGGCGCGATCCGGATGATCCACCAGAGGACCTTCTGGATGACGGCGAGGGCGGAGGCGTTGACGGCGAGGAACGGTTCGGCCTGCTTGCCCACCTTCAGGGCGGCGATGCCCACGGCCACGGCGACCACGAGGACCTGCAGCACGTTGAAGTTCAGCGACGTGCTGACGGACCCGGACTCGGCGACCGCGGACGAGGCCTGGAGGCCGAGGAAGTTCGCGGGGATCAGTCCGGTCAGGAAGGCCCACCAGCTGCCGGTGTTGCCGGTGTACTCGGCGGGCTGGGTGGCGTCGGTGCCGGCGCCGGGCTGGAAGAGGACGCCGAGCGTGATGCCGATGACCACGGCGATCAGGGCGGTGATGGCGAACCACAGCAGGGTCTGGCCGGCGAGCCGGGCGGCGTTGGTGACGGCGCGGAGGTTCGCGATGGAGCTCACGACCGCGGTGAAGATCAGGGGGACGACGGCGGCGCGCAGCAGGGCCACGTAGCTCGAGCCGAGCGTGGCGAGCGTGGTGCCCAGGCCGTTGGGCGTCTCCTGGGTGTGCCCCGTGTACTTGGCGACGAGGCCGAGGGCCAGCCCGACGACCAGGGCGGCGATGATCTGCGGTCCGAAGGAGGTCGCCCAGCGGGGCAGCCTGCGCCGGGTGGGCGTGGAGCTGGTTTCAGTAGACACGCCCGAAACTCTAGGGACGGACGTATACCAAGGCGAAGCGGGTGTTGCGGAATGTTACGTGCCGCCGGGCCGGCGTCGTGCCCGGTGCCGCGGTACTTCCGCGGCCTGCCGCCGTCCTGGCGGGCGGACCGGGGGAGGACCCCGGTCCGCCTGTGACGAACGTCTACGTCAGGAGACGAGGGCGCGGCGCAGCGTGTCGAGTCCCACGGAGCCCAGGTTGAGGGCCCGCGTGTGGAAGGTGCGGAGGTCGAAGGCCTCGCCCTCCGCGGCCCGGACCTCGTCGCGGACCTGCTCCCAGAGGCGCTGGCCGATCTTGTAGGACGGCGCCTGTCCCGGCCAGCCGAGGTAGCGGGTGAACTCGAAGCTGAGCTGCCCCTCGCTGATGGCGATGTTCTTCCGCAGGAAGTCGTAGCCCTTCTCCGGCGTCCAGGTGCCCTCGCCCCAGCGCGCGGGGATCTCCAGTTCGAGGTGGACGCCGATGTCGAACACCACGCGCGCGGCGCGCATGCGCTGGGCATCGAGCATGCCGAGGCGGTCGCCCGGATCGGACAGGAAGCCGAGTTCCTGCATGAGGCGTTCCGCGTACAGGGCCCAGCCCTCGCCCTGCCCGGACACCCAGATGGCGTTGCGGCGCCACGGGTTCAGCAGCGCACGCTGGTAGGTGGCCGTCGCGATCTGCAGGTGATGCCCGGGGACTCCCTCGTGGTAGACGGTGGTCGTCTCCTTCCAGGTGGTGAAGGAGTCCTCGCCCTCGGGGACGGACCACCACATGCGACCGGGGCGCGAGAAGTCGTCGCTGGGGCCGGTGTAGTAGATGCCGCCCTCGTTGGTCGGTGCGATCCTGCACTCGAGGCGCCGCATCACGTCCGGGATGTCGAAGTGGACCCCGGCCATGGCGTCCACCGCCTTGTCCGAGAGTCCCTGCATCCAGGCCTGCAGCGCGTCGGTGCCGTGGAGCTGGCGGGCGGGGTCCTCGTCGAGGATGCGGATGGCCTCCTCGATCGAGGCCCCCTCGCGGATCTCGTCCGCCACGGCTTCCTGCTCGGCGATGACGCGGTCGAGTTCCTCGACGCCCCACTGGTACGTCTCCTCGAGGTCGACGGCGGACCCGAGGAACACGCGGGACATCAGCGCGTAGCGGTCGCGGCCGACGGCGTCCTTCTCCGGGGCGGAGGGCAGGAGGTCGTCCTGCAGGAAGGACGCCAGGGTGCGGTAGGCGCCGCGGGCGGCCAGGGCGCCGGAGCGCAGCCGGTCGCGGACCGCCTCGGGCAGCTCGCCGTCGTCCGCCGTGGCGGTCCCGCCGAGGGTGTCGAAGAAGCCCCCGTCCTCCGCGTACTTGGTGGACTGCTCGACGACGATGGCGACTTGGCGGCGCGCGGCGACCAGGCCGCGCTCGCGTCCGGCCCGCAGTGAGGAGATGTAGCCGTCGATCGCCCCGGGCACGTTCGCCATGCGACCGGCGATGTGGTCCCAGTGCTCCGCGGTGGCGGTGGGCATGAGGTCGAAGATCGCGCGGATGTTCTGGGCGGGGCACGCGATGTTGTTCAGCTCGGCGTAGTCGAGGCCGGCCTCGTGGATCTCGAGGGCGAGTCCGAGCCTCTCCCGCATGGCGTCCAGCGTGACGGTGTCGACGTCGTCGGCGGGCTGCAGGTCGTCGAGTCGCCGCAGGGTGCTGCGCGCGGCTTCGGCCTGGGCCTCGATGCCGGCGGGCGAGTAGTCCTGGTACTCCGTCTCGTGGCCGGGGAGCCCCAGCTCGGTGGCGAAGTTGGGCATCAGCTCGAGCAGGGTCTCGTAGTACGACGTCGCGACGGCGTCGATGGCCGTGGACTGCCGTGCGGGCTGCTCGCTGGGGGACGGGGTGGGGGCTGGGGTGTCGTGGGTCACGTCCCGAGCCTAGCCGCAGAACGTTGCCGGAGGCTACCGAGTGGACGGCGGGTCGGGCGGGCCCCAGCCTGCGTTCGCGTACGCGTCCGCCAGCCAGCCGAGCACTTCCGCGTCCAGCTCGTCGGGCGCGTGGATCTCGAGATGGTGCATCCACACCGTCGCCGACGGGTGGGCGACCTCCTTGAAACGGGCGGAGTCGACCCGGCGGGGGAGCGCGATGGACAGCACGGCCGGGACGTCGCTGGCGACGTACTGGCCCGGCCGCCACACGTACGCGAACCCCCGACGACGCCCGAACGCGATCTGGCTCTTCGTCGTGGTCATCGAGGTCCCGCCGAGCCGGGAGACGGCGTCCTGGACGGTGCGGCAGATCGCAAGGCCGTCCGGGAATCCGGCGAAGAGATCCTCGGGGGTTCGTGTGCGCTCGTCCTCCACTCGCCGAGGGTAGGTCCGCGCCCGCCGGCGCGCAACAGGGCGTCCGGGCCGGTCAGAGGGAGGCGAGCAGGGCCTCCATCTCGTCGATCTCCGCCTGCTGGGTGGTCACGATGGTCCGGGCCAGTTCGATCGCGTCCGGGTTCTCGCCGTCCTCGATCTCGTCCTGCGCCATGTCGATCGCCCCCTCGTGGTGGACCGTCATGGACTCGAGGAACAGGCGCGTCGCCTCCGTGCCCTCCGCGCGGTCGAGTTCGGCCATCTCGTCGTCGCTCAGCATGCC
This sequence comes from Arthrobacter sp. Ld5, assembly GCF_051172775.1. Taxonomy (NCBI): domain Bacteria; kingdom Bacillati; phylum Actinomycetota; class Actinomycetes; order Micrococcales; family Micrococcaceae; genus Arthrobacter; species Arthrobacter sp. Ld5. The sequence continues at coordinate 206,531 of NZ_JBPKBO010000005.1, read as the reverse complement.
CTCCATGCCGCCCATGGGTCCGTCGTGCATGTCTCCCATGCCGTGGCCGTCCCTGCCGTCGGGCCCGACGTCGTCCCAGGTGTCCAGCCAGCCCTGCATGGTCTCAATCTCGGGCCCCTGGGCGTCCCTGATCCTCGTCGCGAGGTCGGTGATCTCGGGGCTGATGCCGTCCTTGGCGAGCATCAGCTCGCTCATCTCCACCGCCTGCTCATGGTGCGGGATCATCATCCGGGAGAACATCACGTCCGCCCGGTTGTGTTCCTCGGACACGGTGCCTGCGCTGGACGGTGACGGTGACTGTGATGGTGACGTGGGGGAGGTCGTGGTTCCAGTGCCGGTTCCTGCGTCGGTGCCCGTGTCGGCTCCACCCGTGCAGGCGGAGAGGGTGAGGGCGGCCGCGAGGGTCAGCGCGGCCAGGGAAAGGTGTCGCTTCATGATGCTCAGGTCCTTCGATACGGAGTGTGGTCAGCTGTCGTCCGTGCCCTCGGTGGAGGCGCGGGTGTCGGATGCGGCCATGGCACTGCGAGTGGTGCGGGCCGCGGATCCTACGTGCGGCTGATACAGAGCTGCGTCAGTGAAGGAGTAGGAGCGGGCCGGGATACCCAGGACGGTGCGGGAGGGCCTCGCCGGCCCGACGCGGACAGGAGGGCGCGGCCGGCAGGCATGAGGAGACCTGCGACACCGACGACGATCATCGCCAGCACGCACACGCCCAGCATCATCTCGTCGACGCAGTCTCCACCGCAGCCGCCGAGGACGGCGTGATCCACGGGGACGGAGGCGGCCGCCACGACCATCCCCGCGTCCGAGGACGGGCCGGGCGCCGAAGCGTGGGTGTGGTGCAGGGGCACGGCGCTGTCCGGGACCGCTGCGGCCACTGCGTCAGCGGTGTGGTGGGGCGCCGCGCCGTGTCCCCCGATCCAGACGTGCATCGCGAGGATCCCGACGATGACGGCGCACAGCCCACCGAAGGTCAGCAGGAAGGCGAGGGCCGTGCGCGGCGGCGCCAGGAGGAATGCGCGCATCGTGCGATTCCCTGTCATCGTCTCGTCCCTCCCTCGCTCCGCGATCCCGGCTCCCCGACGGGATGGTGGCCTGGTGGTGCTTCCAGCGTAGCCACTGGTCAGGGCGTCCCGAACCGCTCGGGGCGGAGATCGATCCGCCGCAGGAGCTGTGCGTTGAGGGCGACGACGATCGTGGACACGCTCATGAGAACCGCGCCCGCGGCGGGCGAGAGGAGGATCCCCGCGAACGCCAGCACGCCGGCGGCGAGGGGTACGGCCAGCAGGTTGTACCCGGTGGCCCAGACCAGGTTCTGGATCATCTTGCGGTAGCTGGCGCGCGACAGGTCGATCATCGCCAGGACCGATCGTGGGTCGTTGCCCGCCAGGACGACGCCCGCCGATTCCATGGCGACATCCGTGCCCGCGCCGATCGCGATCCCCACCTCGGCGCGGGCGAGGGCCGGGGCGTCGTTGACGCCGTCTCCGACCATCGCGACCCGCAGGCCGCGCGCCTGCAGCTCGGCGACCTTCGAGTCCTTGTCCTTCGGCAGGACGTCGGCGAACACCTCGTCGATCCCCAGGTCCGCTCCGACGGCGTCGGCCACCTGCCGGGCGTCGCCGGTGATCATGGCGACCTTCACGCCGCGGGACCGCAGGGCGGTCACGGCGGCACGGGATTCCTCACGGACCCTGTCCTCGAGCGTCAGCGCACCGATCACGGCGCCGTCGCTGATGACGTGCAGGACGGACGCGCCGCGATCCATCCAGGCCCGGACGGTGCCCTCGATGCCCGCGGGAGTGTCGAGGCCCAGGTGCCTGAGCAGGTTGGGTCCGCCCACCATCACGTCCCGGCCGTCGACGGTGGCGCGGACGCCGCGGCCGGTCAGGGAGCTGAACCCGGTTCCGGTGCGGGCGAGGTCGACGGCGGCCGGGTCGGCCTGCGCGGCGGCGACGATGGCCCGTGCCACGGGGTGCTCGCTGTCCGCTTCCGCGGCGCCGGCCAGGGCGAGCAGTTCCGCGTCCGGAACGCCGTCGACGGCGGTGATCGCCGTGACTGCGGGCCGGCCCTCGGTGAGGGTCCCGGTCTTGTCGAACAGTACGACGTCGACCGTGCGCATGCGCTCCAGGGCCATCCGGTTCTTGATCAGCACCCCGGCCTTCGCGGCGCGTTCGGTGGAGATCGCGATGACCAGGGGGATGGCGAGGCCGAGTGCGTGCGGGCAGGCGATCACGAGGACGGTGACTGTCCGGATCACCGCGTCGTCCGGGCTCCCGAGGAGCAGCCAGGTGATGAACGTCAGGATGCCGGCGCCGAGTGCGAAGTAGAACAGCAGTGCGGCGGCCCGGTCCGCGAGGGCCTGGGCCTTCGAGGAGGATTCCTGTGCCTCCGCGACCAGGCGCTGGATGCCGGCGAGCGTGGTCTCCGCGCCGACGGCGGTGACCTCCATGCGGACCGCGGTGTCGGTCGCCACGGTGCCGGCGACCACGGTTTCGCCGACACCGCGGGAGACGGTGCGGGACTCCCCGGTGATCATCGATTCGTCGAACTCCGCGGTCCCGTCGACGATCCTCCCGTCCGCCGGGACGCGCGCCCCGGAACGGACCAGGAGGACGTCGCCGGTCCTGAGGGTGCTGACCGGCACGGTTTCCACCCCGGTGGCGGTGACCCTGTCCGCCTCGTCGGGGAGCAGCGCGGCCAGGGCGTCGAGGGCGCCGGCGGCCGAGCCGAGGGCCCGCATCTCCATCCAGTGCCCGAGCAGCATGATGACGATCAGCAGCGCCAGTTCCCACCAGAAGTCGAGGTCGAAACCACCGATGCCCAGGGTCGTGACCCAGGAGGCGGCGAATGCGACGCTGATCGCCATGGCGATCAGCAGCATCATGCCCGGTTGCCGCGCTCTGAGCTCCGCCACTCCGCCCTTCAGGAACGGGGCACCGCCGTAGACGAAGATGACCGTCCCGAGGATCGGCGCGATCCAGCTGGATCCGGGGAACTCGGGCGGCATGGTCCCGAGAAGCATGGTGAACATGGGGCTGAACGCCAGGACGGGCAGCGTGAGCGCCAGGCTGACCCAGAACCGTTGTCTGAACATCGCCGTCGAATGGCCGGCGTGCTCGCCGTGGGAATGGACCTGGTGATCGTCGTCCACGTCGTGCCCGGCACCGCGTGGTGCGGCGTGTTCTTCAGCGGAAAGGGCCGAGCGGGGCTGATCGGCGGGCATCGCCTGACCGTGCGTCGGCTCCGCCCCGGTGTGGTCCTGCGGATGAACGTGCTTGTTCGTGCTCATGGTGCTTCTCCTCCGGCGTCCCGTCTGGCGGGTAGCTGGGTCCTCCGCATCGGGGAGGCAGCTATCTCAGGTGCCACCGAACATATACCCCTGGGGGGTATATGGTCAAGAGGTCCGCCTACCCGAACAGAGCCTGCGAGGAACCGCCGGCGCATACCGCCGCTCACGGCAGCCAGGACGCGGCGCCGCAGTCGGAGATGCCTCGCGCCCATGGTCTTTCGGCGGGCCCGCGCCTACCGTGGGGGCATCACGCGAGGGGGATCCCATGAAGCAGTCCAGAGCGCGGATGGCGCGCGTCATCGTCGAGCCGGGTCGGTTCCCCGAGGCGGAGGAAGCCCTCCGCCGCACGGCCTTCCGGCTCGGGGCGGCACTTCTCGCGGGCCCGACCGGGAATCAGGTCTGCAGCCCGGTCAGTGCGCTCCACGCCCTGTCGATGCTGCGCGCCGGTGCGGGCACGACGACGGCGTCGGCTCTGGACACGGTCCTCGGACTCCCGGAGGAGCACCATGCGGCGATGGACGCGCTCCTCACGACGCTGCAGTACTTCGACGGTGACCCCGTGGACGTCGACGAGGAGGATCCCCCCGGACAGCCGCTGGTGCACCTCGCCAATGCGGTCTTCGTCCCCGAGGGCGGGGCGATCGGCGAGGCGTTCCTCGACACGCTCGCCCGGTACTACGGCGCGGGTGTCCATGCCGTGGATTTCGCCGATCCGGCCACGCCCGGGCAGATCGACGACTGGGTCCGGAGGGAGACCGGCGGGCGTGTCGCGACGGCGCCGCTGGCCGTCGGCCCTGACACGGAGGTGTCCCTGCTGAACGCCGTGTACTTCGCCGCGGCCTGGGACGAGCCGTTCGATGCCTCCGGGACGGGCGAGGACGCCTTCACCCTTGTGGACGGCACGCGGGTCTTCGTGCCGATGATGCACGGCTACCGCTGGGTGCGCTACGCCGGGGACGGCGGCTGGCAGGGCGTCGACCTGCCCTACGGCGGCGGGTTCTTCCTCCGGCTCGTCCTGCCCGCCGAGGGCGTCGCGCCCGCCTGGGACGAGCGCGGGCTGCTCCGGATCGCGGACGGACTCGATGCCGCAGAGAGCATCCGCGTGGATCTGTCGCTGCCGACGTGGGACCACGGCAGCGCCCTGGACCTGCTTCCGGTGCTGGTCCGGCTGGGGCTCGAGCGGATCGTCGGGGCGGGTGCCGACTTCGATGCCATCCGTCCCGGGCTCCGCGTCTCGGGGGCTGCCCAGGCCGCCACCATCACGGTCGCCGAGAAGGGGACCATCGCCGCCGCCGTCACCCAGCTGGCGATGATGACGAGCGCCCCGGTCCCTCCCGAGGTCGTGATTTCCTTCGATCGGCCCTTCGGCTACCAGATCATCCACGAGGACACCGGGTTGCCACTGTTCCTCGGCACGGTCGACGACCCGCGCTGAGGCACCACGGGCGCTGCGGGCGCCGCGGGCGCCTTGGGCGTCAGCGGACGCTGCGCCGCCATGACCCGGGGCCCGGCGTCGGGCCCAGGCGCAGCAGTGCGCGCCGCACCCAGGACCGCCCGTGGCGCCGGCCGTCGTCCTCGGTGCCGCTGTCCTGCAGGGCGACGACGACGGCGGTGAGCGCCGCGAGCTCCTCGTCGGTGGGGTTGCCGGACACCACGGAGAGCACCGTGGCGTCCTCCTCCGACGCAGCGGCCGCCACGCCGTCCTCCTGGGACTCGGGGCCGGTCACAGCGGGATGTTCCCGTGCTTCTTGGCCGGGTTGGCCGAGCGCTTGTCGCGCAGGGCACGGAGTCCGCGGACGATCTGCAGGCGCGTCTCGGACGGCGCGATCACGGCGTCCACGTACCCGAGTTCCGCCGCCTGGTACGGGTTGAGCAGCTCCTCCTCGTACTGCCGGACGACGTCGGCACGCTCGGCCTCGACGTCCCCGCCGGCCTCGGCGACGGCCTTGAGCTGCCCGCGGTACAGGATGTTGACGGCGCCCTGCGCGCCCATGACGCCGATCTGCGCCGTGGGCCAGGCGAGGTTGAGATCCGCGCCGAGCTTCTTCGAACCCATGACGATGTACGCGCCGCCGTAGGCCTTCCGGGTGATGACCGTGAGCTTCGGCACCGTGGCCTCCGCGTAGGCGTAGAGCAGCTTCGCCCCCCGGCGGATGATGCCCTGGAACTCCTGGTCCTTGCCGGGCAGGAAGCCCGGCACGTCCACGAGGGTCAGGATCGGGATGTTGAAGGCGTCGCAGTGGCGCACGAAGCGCGCGGCCTTCTCCGAGGCGTTGATGTCGAGGGTCCCGGCGAACTGCAACGGCTGGTTCGCGACGATCCCGACGGTGTGCCCCTCCACGCGGGCGTAGCCGGTGATGATGTTCGGCGCGTACAGGGCCTGCATCTCGAGGAAATGGGCGTCGTCCACCACGGCGTCGATGACGGCGTGCATGTCGTAGGGCTGGTTCGCGGCGTCGGGGATCAGCGTGTCGAGGGCGAGGTCCTCCTCCGTCTCCTCGAGCTCCTCGACGAAGGCCGTGAGCGGCGCCTCCGCGAGGTTGTTGGACGGCAGGAAGTCGAGGAGTTCGCGGACGAAGCCGATGGCGTCGGCCTCGTCCGTGGCGAGGTAGGCGGAGGTGCCGGTCGTCGAGTTGTGCTGCCGTGCGCCGCCGAGTGTCTCCATGTCCACGTCCTCGCCGGTCACGGTCCTGATGACGTCGGGCCCGGTGATGAACATGTGCGAGGTCTTATCCACCATCACCACGAAGTCGGTGAGCGCGGGGGAGTAGGCCGCACCGCCCGCACACGGGCCCATGATGAGGGAGATCTGTGGGACCACACCCGAGGCGTGGACGTTGTTCCGGAAGATGTCCGCGAACATCGCCAGCGACGCCACGCCCTCCTGGATGCGCGCGCCGCCGCCGTCGTTGATGCCGATCACGGGGCAGCCGTTGCGCAGCGCGAATTCCTGCACCTTGACGATCTTCTCCCCGTTCACCTGGCTCAGCGAGCCGCCGTAGACGGTGAAGTCCTGGCTGTAGACGGCGACCAGCCTGCCGTCGACGGTCGCGTACCCGGACACGACGCCGTCCCCCAGGGGTTTCTTCCTCTCCATGCCGAAGGCCGTGGAGCGGTGCACGGCGAGTGCGTCGAACTCCACGAAGGAGTCCTCGTCCACGAGCAGGTCGATGCGCTCGCGGGCCGTGTTCTTGCCGCGGGCATGCTGCCGCTCGATCGCCTCCGGACCCGAGGGCTGTTCCGAGAGCTCCTTGCGCCTCCGGAAGTCGGCGAGCTTCCCGGCCGTCGTGGTGAGGTCGGGTTGCAGGTCCTGATGCATGAATACTCCGGTCGGCGGGTCGGGGAAGGCGGACACCGCCGCAGGAGCCCCAGCCGCGACTGGAGGTTTCCGACAACGGGCGGCGCGTTTCCCCCAGTCTAGTGAGGATCCTCGGGGTCGCCGTTGTAGGACGTCTACAGTTTCCGCCGTCATCGCTTAGCCGGGCCGTCGATGTTACCCGCGAGTAACATCGGTGCGTCGAGGTCGGTCCGGGGCCCGCCGCTGCATATGGTGGAGCCATGACCGAACGCAACGAAGCGCACCAACCGCAGGCCCCGACGACGCTCGCAGGGCGCACCATCCTCATGTCCGGCGGAAGCCGCGGCATCGGCCTGGCCATCGCCCTCCGGGCCGCCCGCGACGGCGCGAACGTCGCTCTCATGGCCAAGACGGGGGAGCCCCACCCGAAGCTCGAGGGCACCGTGTACACGGCGGCGGAGCAGATCGAGGCCGCCGGCGGCAAGGCCCTGCCGATCGTGGGGGACGTCCGGAACGACGACGACGTCGCGGCCGCGGTGGAGGCGACCGTCCGGGCGTTCGGCGGCATCGACGTCGTCGTGAACAACGCCTCCGCGATCGACCTGTCGAAGACCCCCGACCTGGACATGAAGCGCTACGACCTCATGGCGGACATCAACGTGCGGGGCACCTTCATGCTCAGCAAGTTCGCGCTCGACGCGCTGCGCGGCTCGCGGAACCCGCACATCCTGACGCTGTCCCCGCCCCTGAACCTCGCCCCGAAGTGGGCCGGGATGCACCTGGCCTACACCATGGCGAAGTACGGGATGAGCCTGACCACCCTCGGCCTCGCCGAGGAACTCAAGGACGACGGCGTGGCCGTGAACTCGCTGTGGCCCGCCACCCTGATCGACACCGCCGCCATCCGCAACATGCCCGGCGGCAGCACCCTCGTGCAGGCGGCCCGCAGCCCGGAGATCGTCGCCGACGCTGCCCACGCCCTCCTCGTCCGTCCCTCGCGCTCCTGCACCGGGAACTTCTACACCGACGAGGAGGTGCTGCGCGAGGAGGGCATCACCGATTTGGCCCCGTACAGTCTCGGCGCGCCGGAGGGCCGGCTGGTTCCCGACATCTTCCTCTGACTCCCGGTCCGGTGCGGGCGGGGCCGGATAGGATCGATGTCATGTCCTCCCCCTACTCCAATCTGGAACGCCCCGGCCTGAACGTCGGCGCGCTGAGGACAGCCCTGTGCATGCCGTCCGGTCCGTTCCCGCGGCTCGACATCGTCGCCACGACCGGCTCCACCAACACCGACCTCGTGGAGCACGCGCAGGTGGAGGCGGCCGGATGGCCGGACCTCAGCGTGCTCGGGGCGGAGACCCAGACCGCCGGGCGCGGCCGGCTCGACCGCCGCTGGGAGGCGCCGGAACGCTCGTCGCTGTTCGTGAGCGTGCTCCTGCGCCCCTTCAACCGGCACGGACGGCCCGTCCCCACGACCGCCTACTCCTGGTTCTCCCTCCTCGCCGCGCTCGCGCTCGCCGAGAGCGTCGAGGAGCGCACCAGGATCGCCCCGCAGCTCAAGTGGCCCAACGACGTCACGGTGGACGGCCGGAAGCTCGCGGGCGTCCTGGCCCAGTTCGTGCCCGGTGCGGGTGCCGAGCCCCCCGCCGTCGTCGTCGGGGTGGGACTCAACGTCAGCCTCACGGACGACGAACTCCCGGTCCCCACCGCCACGAGCCTGCTCCTGGAGTACGCGGGCACCACGGACCGCAACGTGCTGCTGAAGTCCTTCCTGCGCACCTTCGCCGACTCCTACCGTGCCTTCTGCGACGTGGACGGCGACGCCCGGGCGGCGTGGGACTCCGGTCCCTCGCTGCTCGACCGCGTCGGCGCCCGGATGGCGACCCTCGGCCAGGACGTCCGCGCGGAGCTGCCCGGCGGCACCGTGGTGGCCGGCCGTGCGCTGTCCCTCGACGCCCACGGCGCCCTCGTGGTGCGCGACGACGACGGCGAGCGGCACACCATCTCCGCCGGCGACGTGGTGCACGTGCGCCCGCAGGCGTAGCCCGTGCGGATCAGGCTGCTGCCCGGGGAGCGCGTCCTCGTCAGGACGCGGCCCAACCCCCTGCCGCTCGCCGGACCGGTTCTCGCGGGGTTCCTCCTCCTCGCCCTCGGGGGCTTCGGGCTCGGCTACCTCGCCCGGCCGGACCTCCCCGGCGGCCTCGCCGAGTGGCAGCCCGTGCTCCTGCCGGTGGTGCTCGCCGTCGCGGTGCTGATGCTCCTGGTGGTCGTCGCGCGACCGATGGTCCGCTGGGCCGGCAACCGGTACGTCCTCACGAGCATGCGCCTCATCCATCGGTCGGGGGCGACGCGGCGCACGGAGCACCAGATCAGCCTGGCGGCGATCTCTCAGCTCCAGACGGACCAGGGGCTGATCCAGCGGATGGTGGGCAGCGGCACGCTCGTCGCCGACCTCGGATTCGATCGCGCGCACGCCTACCGGCACGTTCCGCAGATTGCAACGTTCAAGGAATATGTGGTCCAGGCGATCGGCGAGCTCCCGCTCACCCGCATGTTCGACGGAGTAGACATGGAAATCGATCCGCAGTACGCCCGCGGCGGGACGCCCCGGGTGCAGCAGGAATGGAGGGACGCGCAACCGTGACAGTCGAGGACCGCCGCCAGGCCGGGCAGCCCGCCGACCCCGAGGGTACCGCCGGTGAGGCCATCCTGCCCGCAGGGCAGGGCGGCGACGCGCCCGACGCCGCAGCCTCGACGTCCCCGAAGGCCGTCTGGCAGCTGCTGCCCGACATGGCGACGGGCAGCGACCCGGACGCCCCGCCGTCGAGCGCGGCGCCGATCGAACTGGACCGCGAGACGATCCGACGCCTGGAGCGCGAGCTCCTCGGTGCCGAGCGCACCCTCAAGCGCCGCGACATCGCGGCGGGCGCGGGCGTGTCCCTGCTCTCGGCCCGCAAGCTGTGGCGCGCCATGGGCTTCCCCAACATCGGGGACGACGACGTCGCCTTCACCGAGAAGGACCTCGGCGCCCTCACCACGATCATCGACCTGGTGCGCCAGGAGCAGCTCACCGAGGACGCGGCCATCTCCATCACGCGCGCCGTCGGCCAGATGACGGACCGCATGGTCGTGTGGCAGATCGAGGCGATCGTCGAGGAGATGGTGGCGCAGCGCGGGCTCTCTGACGCCGACGCGCGGAAGACCCTGGTGTCGGAATTGCCGGACCTCATCGATCCGCTCGAGAAGACGCTCGTCTACGCCTGGCGCCGGCAGATGAACGCAGCGGTCCAGCGCCTGGCGCTCCGTGCCGAATCGGGCCTGGCCGCGAGCGAGACGGGCCGCGACGGCGACGAGCAGGACGCCCCGCTGCCGCTCGCACGGGCCGTGGGCTTCGCCGACCTCGTCTCCTACACGAGCCTGTCCCGGCAGATGAACGAGCGGACGCTGGCACAGCTCGTGCAGCGGTTCGAGAACAAGAGCGCTGAGATCATCTCCGTCGGGGGCGGGCGGCTCGTGAAGACCATCGGCGACGAGGTCCTCTACATCGCCGAATCCCCGGAGGCAGGGGCGGAGATCTCGCTGGCCCTGGCCAAGGCCTTCTCCGAGGACGAGTTCCTCCCCGCAGCCCGCTGCTCCCTCGTCTGGGGCCGCGTGCTCTCGCGGCTCGGCGACATCTACGGGCCGACGGTCAACCTGGCGGCGCGCCTCACCGCGCTCGCCGAACCGGGCGAGGTCCTCGTGGATTCCGGCACCGCCGCGACCCTCGCGGCCAACGACAGGTTCGTGCTGACCCCGCACGAACCGCGGCAGGTGCGCGGCTTCGGCGAGGTGCAGCCGGTGACCCTCGCGGCGGGGGCCGGCACGGGGATCATCCTCGACTGACGATCCGGTCCCGACGGTCCGCCGTGGCGTCCCGGGGTCCGGGGCCGGGCAGAGGGCAGAATGGGGACCATGACAGACCAGCAAGGCGGCCTCGAACCGCGGGCGAACGGCTCACACGCCGTCGACGTCGGCCCCACTCCAGCCAGGACCACCGCTCCCCGCCAGCAGGAGGCGGGGACGGCACCCGGGCTCGGTGTGCGGCTCACCTACGGGTTCGGCACCGACCGCGGACTGCGCCGTGAGCTGAACGAGGACTCGTTCCTCGCCGTCGAACCCGTCTTCGCCGTCGCCGACGGCATGGGCGGGCACGAGGCCGGCGAGGTGGCCAGCAGCGTCTGCGTCCGCACCCTCGAGGCCAGCAGCATCGCCGGGACCCGCCTGCCGGCGCTCACGGTCGCCGACCTCGACGACATCATCCAGCAGGCCGACCAGCGTATCCGCGCGGAGGCCGGCGGCCACGCGGGAACCACCCTGACGGGGGTCGTGCTCGTCGAGGACTCGGGCGCGCCCTCCTGGCTGTTCTTCAACGTGGGAGACTCCCGCTCCTACCGGTTGAGCGGCGGGACGTTCGGCCAGATCTCCGTCGACCACTCCGAGGTGCAGGAGCTCGTGGACCTCGGGAGCATCACCGAGGACGAGGCCCGGACCCACCACCGCCGGCACGTCGTGACCCGGGCCCTCGGGACGGGCGACGACGCCGACCCGGACTTCTGGCTCATGCCGGTCGAGGACCGCGACCGCATCCTGCTCTGCACGGACGGACTGAGCGGCGAGGTGACCGACGAGCACATCTACACCATCCTCGCCACCGTCCCCGACCCGCAGGAGGCGTGCGACGAGCTGATCGCGGCGGCCCTCCGGTCCGGCGCCCGCGACAACGTGACGGTGATCGTCGTCGACGCCGCCGATCCCGGCACCCCTGACCCGGACGGGGACCGGATACGGTCCGGCGTCGCCGCGGGCGGCCGGTTCGCCGCGGACGGCGACGGCCGGCCGGTGTCGGAGCCATAGGGCAGGATGGGAACGGTGACCCCAGGACCTGAGAGTGCATCGGTAGACGCCGGCCCGGCCGGGCAGGACGGACCCCCGAGCGACGAGCTGCGCGAGGAGTACGCGCAACTCGTCGAGGAGGTCCGCGCGCATCGGACCGCCTACTACCAGGAGGCCGCCCCGACGATCTCCGACGCCGAGTTCGACGCCCTGTTCCAGCGCCTCGAGAAGCTGGAGGCGCTCCATCCCGAGCTCGTCGCCAACGACTCGCCGACGCAGGAGGTGGGCGGTGAGGTCTCCGCGGCCTTCGCCCCCGTGGACCACCTGGCCCGTATGTACAGCCTCGAGGACGTCTTCTCCCTCGAGGAACTGAGGGCCTGGCTGGACCGCGCGGCGGCCGGCGCCGAGCAGCGCAGCCCCGGCGCGAGCCTCGAGTGGCTGACGGAGCTGAAGATCGACGGCCTCGCCGTGAACCTGCTCTACCGCAACGGGGAACTGGTGCGCGCGGCGACCCGCGGTGACGGTGTGACAGGGGAGGACATCACCCACAATGTCCTCACCATCGCGTCGATCCCGCGGCACCTCGCGGGCGCGGACCACCCCGAGGAGGTGGAGATCCGCGGCGAGGTGTTCTTCCCGACGAAGGAGTTCGGCCAGCTCAACGAGCGCATGGTGGCCGCGGGCAAGGCGCCTTTCGCCAATCCCCGGAATGCCGCCGCCGGTTCCCTGCGCCAGAAGGACCCGGCCATGACGGCGGAGCGGCCGCTGGACATGTACGTGCACGGCATCGGCGCCCGGACAGGGCTGTCGGCGCAGACGCAGTCGGAGACGTACGCGTTGCTGAAGGGGTGGGGCCTGCCGACGTCGCCCTACTACCGGGTGCTCCACAGCCAGGACGAGGTGGTCGAGTTCATCGCCCACTACGGGGACCACCGCCACGACCTGCTGCACGAGATCGACGGCATCGTGGTCAAGGTGGACAGCTTCGCACTGCAGCGCGCGCTCGGCCACACCTCGCGCGTGCCCCGGTGGTCCGTGGCCTACAAGTACCCGCCCGAGGAGGTGAACACCCGCCTGCTGGACATCCTCGTGAACGTGGGCCGGACCGGCCGCGTGACGCCGTTCGGGCTCATGGAGCCGGTCAAGGTCGCCGGCTCCACGGTCAGCATGGCCACGCTCCACAACCAGGAGGTGGTCAAGGCCAAGGGGGTGCTCATCGGCGACGTCGTGGTGCTCCGGAAGGCGGGCGACGTCATCCCCGAGATCGTGGGACCCGTCATGGCCCTGCGCGACCCGGAGAAGGTGCGGCCGTTCGTCATGCCCACCGAGTGCCCGTCCTGCGGCACCCCGCTGCAGCCGGCGAAGGAGGGCGACGTCGACATCCGCTGCCCCAATGCCCGCTCCTGCCCCTCGCAACTGCGTGAACGGGTGTTCCACCTCGCCGGCCGCGGCGCCTTCGACATCGAGGCCCTCGGCTGGGAGGCCGCCATCGCGCTCACCCAGCCCACCGAGCCCGCGGTGCCGCCCATTACCACCGAGGCCGACATCTTCGATCTCACTCCGGAGAAGCTGGCGGACGTCCGGATCGAGCGGGACAAGAAGGTCAAGGGCGTGGTCACGGGCCGCGAACTCGTGCCCTACTTCTATTCCAAGGGCACCGCGAAGAAGCCCTCCGAGCCGAGTGCCACCACCAGGAAGCTGTTCACCGAACTGGAGAAGGCGAAGAAGCAGCCGCTGTGGCGAGTGCTCGTGGCGCTGTCCATCCGGCACGTCGGCCCGACGGCGTCGCGCGCCCTCGCCACGGCCTTCGGCTCCATGGACCGTATCCGCGCCGCGAGCGAGGAGGAGCTCGCCGGCGTCGACGGCGTCGGACCCACCATCGCCGTGGCGCTCACCGAGTGGTTCGCGGAGGACTGGCACCGCGAGATCGTCGACCGCTGGGCAGCGGCGGGCGTGCGCATGGAGGACGACGTCGACGAGAGCACGCCGCGGACCCTCGAGGGCCTGACCGTCGTCGTGACCGGTTCGCTCGAGCGGTACAACCGCGACGAGGCGAAGGAAGCGATCATCACGCGCGGCGGCAAGGCTGCCGGGTCCGTCTCGAAGAACACGAGCTACGTGGTGGCCGGGGAGAACGCGGGCACCAAGCTGGAGAAGGCCGAGGCGCTCGGTATCCCGGTCCTCGACGAGGAGGGCTTCGTCGCCCTGCTCGAGAAGGGTCCCGCGGGCACGGGGCCCGCTGACGGGAGTGCCGGGGCCGACGAGAGCGAGGACGCCGAGGTCGCCGAGGAACTGGAGTCCGGGGCCGGCACCGATCCCGGCGGACGGGCCGAGCCATGACCGCGGGGTCCGGCAGCGGTGATGCCCGGTCGGCCTCCCCGGAGGAGCTCCTGCACCTCGCCCGGCAGGCCGCCGCGGCGGGCGCCGCAGTGCTGGCCAAACGTGATCCCGAGGCACTCGACGCGACGAGCAAGAGCTCGGACAGCGACTGGGTGACCGCGTTCGACGTCGCCGCGGAGCAGGCGGTCCGCACGGTCCTCACGAGCGCCCGGCCGCATGACGCGATCACGGGTGAGGAACTCGGCACCACCGTTCCTGCCGGCTTCACGCCCGACGGCGAGCGCGTCCGCTGGTCGATCGACCCCCTCGACGGCACCACGAACTTCATCCGCAACATCGTCTACTACGGCACGTCCGTGGCCGCCGCAGGCCCCGACGGCACCTGGCTCGCCGGCGTCGTGCACGCGCCCGCGCTCTACCGCATCTACTGGGCGTCCCGCGGTGGGGGAGCCTGGGTGAGCGATCACGGGACGGTGCGGCGCCTCGTCGGCCCGAGGACCGGGCGGGGGCGCCTCCTGGGGACCGGCTTCTCGTACGACGCTGCCACCCGGTCCGAGCAGGTGGTGGCCCTCGGGACGCTCCTCGAGGGCTATGGCGACGTCCGACGGCTCGGCTCGGCCGCCCTGGACCTGTGCCTGGTAGCCGACCGCACACTCGACGCCTTCGTGGAACGCGGCCTGAACGAGCACGACTACGCGGCCGGCGCCCTCATCGCCGAGGAAGCCGGCATGGCCGTGCACCGGCCACGGCTCCGGCCGATGCTCGACGGCGGCCCCACCGAGGCCGAACGGCTGGCCGGTGTCACCGCGGCGGGGCCCGCAGCCCTCGTCGATTCCCTCATGGCCGCGCCGGCCGGGGGAACGGCATGAGCGTGCCGTCCTGGCAGAAGGTCCTGTCCACGCTCGCCGGCGGCCGCGCGCGCGAGCTGTACGCGCATGCCGTGCTCGGGCAGCCGCTCGACGCCACGCCGAAGGAACTGCAGCGGCTCGTCGACGCGGGGCTGCTGACGCCTGAGTACGCGGTCGCTGACGGGCTGTTCAAGCAGGTCCTCGCAGCCGCGGCAGCCCCCACCCCGAAGGGGGTGGACCGGTTCTTCCGGGACGGGCGCATCGACGGCCTGCCGCGGGCGGGACAGGATCGCACCGACCTGCTCGCGCATCTCGCCGGGCGGCTCTTCCCGACCGACGAGGAACTCCGCGAGGCCGAGGTCAACCGGCTGCTCGCGACCGTCACACACGACATCCCGGCCCTGCGGCGCGCGCTCGTCGATGCCGGTTCCCTGGTGCGTCACCCCGACGGCACCGGCTACCGGCGGGTCGCGGTGTCCTGAAGGCCGGCCCCGGTCCGTCCTCCGACGCCGAGGTGCCGATCTGCTCTGTCGCGGGTTCGCGAGCGACGCCGAGGTGCTCTGTCGCGGCACCCGAGCGACCCAGTCTGTCCGCTCGCCCGGGTCTGGCAGCGGGAGGTTGGTCGGGCGTCCTGTCCGGACGTCAGGCGTAGACCATGTCGACGGAAAGGTTCCGCCGAGCCTGCGGAAAGGCAGGAGCCCTGGGACCGTCCGGCGGGTGGCCCGGCACGAGGGTCGGTGCCGGCGAACGGTCGCGCATCCCGGCTCCCCGCTGGTGGTCCCTCCAACTTGGTCTGCTGCCGGGGAGGGGTGGTGCGGTGGAGGAGTAGGTGTGGCCGGTGGGCGTGCTGATCGTGATGGCGTGCCGGGCAATGGATCCTCGGTCGGGCCTGGGGCCGGGTGGTGCTGTGGCCTTCCAGCCGGGGAGTTCCTTGGTGTGGTTGCACGCTTCGCAGAGTCCTGCCCCGTTGGCGAGGCTCGTGGGTCCGTTGGTGCGCCAAGGGATGATGTGGTCGTAGTGCCGGATCGGGGCGTCGCAGTACGGGGTCCGGCAGAGGTCATCCCGGGCCTGGAGGAAGCGGCGCTGGCCGGGCGTGAACAGCCGGGCCCGGGAGTCGGCGGCGATCAGCTCCCCACCGGACGGTGCCGTGTAGAGGCGCCGGAGCCAGACCTGTTGCTTCGCTTTGTCCTGGGTGAGGAGGTCGCGGGCCCAGCCGGCGGGGACGATCCCGTACCCCGGCAGCCGTGCCGGTTCGCTGTCGCCCTGGAACAGGGTGCGGTCGGTCATGATCAGCTGCACCTCGACCCGGGAGAACCCGCCCGGGGCGCCCGTGGTCCGCTCCACGAGGGCATCCGCCATCAGCTGGCCCCGGCTCCGCTCATCGCCTGCGCCGCGCTGGGTGTCGGCGTGCCGGGTCAGCTCAGCGTGCACGGCGACGCCCTGGGCGACCGGGAGGAGGGCGGTCAGGTACGTCATGGTGTCCGGGGCGGGGCGCAGACTCACATGCCGGTCCCGGGCAGCGTGGGCCGCCCGCTGGGTGACCGACCGGGGATCCCGCCGGTACGCCGCCGCCCGCGCCGCAGCAACCAGCTGCCTATCCCCGGCGCCGTCGAACGTTCCCCTGTCCGGGCTGAGGTCCTCGTCGACCGCGCACCGATCCGCCGCCGACAGGCACGCGGTCTCCCGGACCAGCAGCGTCGCCCGCCACTCGTTCAGCTGCCCCGTCTCCAGGGCGGTGAGGGTGTGAGGCATCTCCGTCACCAGGGCCCGCGCCAGCCCGAGCAGCCTGCTCCCGCGGGCCGGGGACTCCCGCCGGGCCAGGGCGAGCTGCGCACCCACCCCCTGACCCCGCTCCCCGGCAGGGACACCAGCGGCGGCCTGGGATTGGCGCTGGGCGAGGTCGAACGCGACCGCGGCCCTCGCCTGCCGGCCCGCGATCGCCGACTTCAACTCCTCTAGGACCCGCACCTCATCGATCAGCTCGGCGCCGTCCGCACTCAGCGGGAGGGAGGCCAGGGCGTCGACCAACTCCCGCACCCCGGCAACCCCCGAAGCACCACCGATACCGGCGGTGACGGGAGGAGCGATGCGGCTGCTGTCCATACCGAATTCTCCCAACCACCACCGACATTATTGGGGCTGTCACGGCCTGTTTCCACACCGCGAATGTCCGTCGGTTGCCGATGGGGTTCGTCTAATCAGGTCCGTTGAATGTGCCGTGGTGAGCGCCTGATGACATCGGCCGACGGTGGACGGCCGATGGCGGAGGCCACGGGGCACGTGAATGGTGACCGCGGCACGCAGCGGACGCGGAGTGGCCGGGCTTACGGCTTTGACCGCCCACGCGAGAGAGGAGCCCCGCACTGAGCGCGACCGGGTCTTTCGTCCCTGTCCGCGAGGAGGCGCCCGGTGTCTACTCGAAGCACCCGGCCCCCGACCGGGCCGATCCCACTGAGAGTCTGGAGTGTGTCATGACCGATGTACAGCTGTGGCCGTCGTTCGGGTCCGGCAGGAACTTCCCCTTCAACGCCGTCAGCCGGTCGCCCCTGGACCTCCTCGATTCGATGGAACGGCTCTTCGGGTCGTCGTCGTCCGGGCCGGCCTCCATCCGGGTCGAGGAGTTCGTCGACGGCAAGAACCTGGTGGTCCGCGCTGAGATGCCGGGGCTCGATCCCGAGAAGGACATCGAGGTCAGCATCGAGAACGGCGTCCTGCGGATCAGCGCGCACCGGGAGGAGAAGGAGGAGCACAAGGAGAAAGACCGCTACCGGAGCGAATTCCGCTACGGGTCCTTCCGGCGGGACATCGCGCTCCCCGACGGAGTGAAGGACGAGGACATCCAGGCGAGCTACGCCGACGGGGTGCTGAACGTCAGGACGCCGCTCCCGGACGACGCGAAGCACGAGGGACCCCGGAAGCTCCCCGTCACGCGGGGCTGATCGGCGGCAGGAGCAGGACCGGCGCCCGCCGGGACGACGGCGTCCCGGCGGCGCCTGCGCGTGGCAAAATGAGCCCGTGACCACCGCACCCTCCGGGAACGCCCCCGCCGACGCCCGCATCACCGTCCGGCCCGTCCGGCCCGAGGACTACGAGGACGTCCGCCGCATCACGCGCGGCGCGTACCTCGACGCCGGGTACTTCACCGACGAGGCGCACCCCTACATGGCCGTCCTGGCCGACATCGAGCACCGGGCCGAGCACGCCGAGGTCTGGGTGGCGGAGCGCGACGGCGTCGTCGTCGGGTCGGTCGCCCTCACCTTCGCGGGCCAGCGGTACACCGACATCGCCGTCGAGGGGGAGCTCGAGTTCCGGATGCTCGCCGTGGATCCCGTCGTGCAGCGCGGCGGTGTCGGTCGCGCCATGGTGGAGCGCATCATCGACCACGCCCGGACGATCCCCGGCATCGAGGCCGTGAGCCTGACGAGCGGCTCCGACATGGTGCGCGCCCACCGCCTCTACGAGTCGATGGGCTTCGTCCGTGTACCCGACCGCGACTGGGAGGTCCCGAACGAGGACATCCTCCTCTGGGTCTTCCGCCTGCCCCTGTAGGCACAGGCTCCCGCCGTCGTCGGATGCCGCCCCCGCCGACACCGGGCGCGGGCCGCCGCCGTCCCTGAGGCCGGACGCGCCCGCACTAGACTGGAGGCAGATACCCACCTCCGACTTCCAGGGGAGATCCATGGCTGAGATCAACCGGGACGACGTCGCGCATCTTGCGCGGCTCGCCCACATCGACATGACCGACGACGAGCTCGACCGCATGGCCGGGGAACTCGCGGTGATCGTCGAATCAATCAAGAGCGTAAGCGAGGTCGCCGGCGACGACGTCCCCGCGACGAGCCACCCGATCCCGCTGAGCAACGTGTTCCGCGACGACGTCGTGGGGGAGACCCTCAGCAACGAGGAGGCCCTCCTCGGCGCTCCCGACAACGCCGACGGCCGCTTCAAGGTCCCTGCAATCCTGGACGGGGAGTAACCCATGACAGACCTGATCCACCTCTCCGCCGACGCCCTCTCCCAGAAGCTCGCCGCCAGGGAGGTCTCCGCCGTCGAGGCGACGCAGGCCTACCTCGACCGCATCGACGCCGTGGACGGCGCGATCAACGCGTTCCTGCACGTCAACACCGACGAGGCGCTGCTCGTCGCCGCCGGCGTCGACAAGGCCCGCACGGACGGCGACACCCTGCACCCGCTCGCCGGTGTGCCCATCGCGGTCAAGGACCTGATCGTGACCAAGGGCCAGCCCACCACAGCCGGATCGAAGATCCTCGAGGGCTGGCAGAGCCCCTACGACGCCACCGTGGTCCGCAAGCTTCGCGCCGCGCGGATGCCGATCCTCGGCAAGACGAACCTCGACGAGTTCGCCATGGGCTCCTCCACCGAGCACTCCGCATACGGTCCCACGCGCAACCCCTGGGACCTCGACCGCATCCCCGGCGGGTCCGGCGGCGGGTCCGCGGCCGCCGTCGCCGCGTTCGAGGCCCCCCTGGCGCTCGGCACCGACACCGGTGGCTCCATCCGGCAGCCCGGCGCCGTCACCGGCACCGTCGGCGTGAAGCCCACCTATGGCGGGGTGTCCCGCTACGGCGCGATCGCCATGGCCTCCTCGCTCGACCAGATCGGCCCCGTGTCCCGCACCGTCCTCGACAGCGCCCTGCTGCACGAGGTCATCGGCGGCCACGACCCCCACGATTCGACGTCGCTCACCGATCCGGTCGGTGCCCTCGTCGAGGCCGCCCGCCTCGGCCAGGTCGAGGGCATGCGCATCGGCGTGATCAAGGAGCTCCAGGGCGAGGGATACCAGGCTGGCGTCCTCACCCGCTTCACCGAGTCGCTCGAACTGCTGCGCTCGGCGGGTGCCGAGATCGTCGAGGTCTCCTGCCCCAATTTCCGGTACGCGCTCAGCGCCTACTACCTGATCATGCCGTCCGAGGCCTCCAGCAACCTGGCCAAGTACGACGGCGTGCGCTTCGGCCTGCGCGTGGTGCCCGAGGGCATGCCCACGATCGAGCGCGTCATGGGGGCCACACGCGCGGCGGGCTTCGGCGACGAGGTCAAGCGCCGCATCATCCTCGGCACCTACGCCCTGAGCGCCGGCTACTACGACGCCTACTACGGCTCGGCGCAGAAGGTGCGCACGCTCATCCAGCGCGACTTCGCCGCAGCCTTCGAGCAGGCCGACGTGCTGATCTCGCCGACCGCCCCGACCACGGCGTTCAAGCTGGGCGAGAAGCTCGACGACCCGCTGGCGATGTACCTGAACGACGTCGCCACCATCCCGGCCAACATGGCCGGGGTCCCCGGGCTGTCCCTGCCCGGAGGCCTCGCGGACGAGGACGGGCTGCCCGTCGGCATCCAGCTGCTCGCCCCCGCCCGCAAGGACGCCCGGCTCTACCGCGTGGGCGCCGTCCTCGAATCGCTGCTCGAAGCCACGTGGGGCGGGCCGCTGCTGGCCCAGGCCCCCGAGATCACAGGTGGTAAATGATGACTGCTGTAACCGATGAGGTCCTGTCCTTCGACGAGGCCATGGAGAAGTACGACCCGGTGCTGGGGTTCGAGGTCCACGTGGAGCTCAACACGCGCACCAAGATGTTCTCCTCCGCGCCCAACGCGTTCGGGGACGTGCCCAACACCAACGTGACCCCGGTGGACCTCGGGCTGCCCGGCGTGCTGCCCGTCGTCAACGGCGTCGCCGTCGAGTCCGCGATCAAGATCGGCCTCGCGCTGAACTGCAAGATCGCCGAGAAGTGCTATTTCGCGCGGAAGAACTACTTCTACCCGGACACCCCGAAGAACTTCCAGACGTCCCAGTTCGAGGACCCCATCGCCTATGACGGCAGCATCGACATAGAGCTCGCCGACGGCACCGTGTTCACGGTGGAGATCGAGCGCGCCCACATGGAGGAGGACGCCGGCAAGCTCACCCACATGGGTGGCGCGACCGGCCGCATCCAGGGCGCCGAGTTCTCCCTCGTGGACTACAACCGGGCGGGGGTGCCCCTGATCGAGATCGTCACGAAGCCGATCGTCGGTGCCGGCTCGCGTGCCCCCGAGCTCGCGAAGGCCTACGTCGCCGCGATCCGCGAGATCGTCAAGAACCTCGGCGTCTCGGACGCCCGCATGGAGCGCGGCAATGTGCGCTGCGACGCGAACGTCTCCCTCAAGCCGAAGGGCCAGGAGAAGTTCGGTACCCGCACCGAGACCAAGAACGTGAACTCGCTGCGCGCCGTCGAGCACGCCGTCCGGTACGAGATCCAGCGGCACGCCGCCGTGCTGGATTCGGGCACGCCGATCCTGCAGGAGACGCGCCACTGGCACGAGGACACGCGCTCGACGACGTCGGGGCGCCCCAAGTCCGACGCCGACGACTACCGCTACTTCCCGGAGCCGGACCTCGTGCCCGTCGTGACGAACGATGCCTGGATCGAGAAGCTGCGCGCCGAACTCCCCGAGCCGCCCGCCGAGCGCCGCAAGCGCCTGCAGGCCGACTGGGGCTATTCCGACGCCGAGTTCCGCGACGTCGTCAACGCCGGGGTGATGTCCTCGATCGAGGACACGGTCGCGGCCGGCGTCAGCGCCGCCGTCGCCCGCAAATGGTGGATGGGCGAGATCTCGCGCCGCGCCAAGCTGGCCGACGTCGAGCCCGCGGAGCTGGGTGTCACGCCCGAGCTGATCGTGGAGCTCAACGCGCTCATCGAGTCGGGCAAGATCAACGACAAGCTCTCCCGCGACGTGCTCGATGGCGTCCTCGCCGGTGAGGGCACGCCGGCGGAGGTCGTCGAGCAGCGCGGCCTCGCGGTCGTGTCCGACGACGGCCCGCTGCTCGAGGCGATCGACGGCGCCCTCGCGGCCCAGCCCGACGTCGCGGACAAGATCCGGGGCGGCAAGGTCCAGGCCGTCGGCGCGATCGTGGGCGGCGTCATGAAGGCCACCCGCGGGCAGGCCGACGCCGGCCGTGTGCGCGAACTGATCCTGCAGCGCCTCGGCGTCGAGGGCTAGCAGCCGCTGCACCGTGTCCTGTCCCGTGGCTCCCCGCTTCGGGTGGGGCCGCCGCGGCGGCGGTGCAGACCCGGGGCAACGTTCCCACGGGTCTGCACCGCTGCCCCGGGTCTGCGTCCCCAGGAGGTCCTATGGCGGTCATGCCGCAGGCTGAGTTCGACGCCCGGCCATCGCTCGTCCGCGCCCTGCTCGATGATCAGCTGCCGGAGCTGGCGCATCTGCCGGTGCGGTTCGCGGGCAGTGGGTGGGACAACACGCTCTTCCGGGTGGGGGAGGACCTCGTGGCCCGCCTGCCCAGGCGTGCCGTCGCCGACGCGCTGATGGTCGCGGAGCAGCAGTGGCTGCCCGGCCTCATCGCCACCGTGTCCGTGCCGACGTCGGCGCCCCTGCG
This sequence comes from Arthrobacter sp. Ld5, assembly GCF_051172775.1. Lineage (NCBI taxonomy): Bacteria > Bacillati > Actinomycetota > Actinomycetes > Micrococcales > Micrococcaceae > Arthrobacter > Arthrobacter sp. Ld5. Next base: position 184,491 of record NZ_JBPKBO010000005.1, on the reverse strand, counting down.
GATCGGCCGGCCCGGTGCCGGCTATCCGTGGCACTGGTCGGTTTCCCGGTGGATCGACGGCGCGAGCGGCAGCACCGTCCCGCGCACCGAACGCTCCCGTGCCGCCGTCCCGCTCGCGCGCTTCCTCGCGGAGTTCCACCGGCCCGCGCCCGCCGACGCTCCCGTCAGCCCCGTGGGACGCGGCGGTCCGCTGGCGGCGCGCGACGGCGTCGTCCGGCCCCGGGTGGCGTCGCTGCGAGGGGTCCCCGGGGTACCCGCCGATGCCCTGTTCCGCGTCTGGGAGAACGCCCTCGCGGCACCGGTGTGGTCGGGCGTGCCGCTCTGGCTGCACGGCGATCTGCATCCGGCGAACGTTGTCCTCGCGGCCGACCGCACGCTCGCCGGCGTCGTCGACTTCGGGGACCTGTGCTCCGGGGACCCGGCGACGGACCTCGCGGCGGCCTGGCTGCACTTCGACGCCGCGGGCCGGTCCGCCTTCCGCGCCGAGACGGAACGCCTGCGCCCGGTCGACGCCGCGACGTGGCAGCGCGCCAGGGGCTGGGCGCTGAGCATGGGCAGTGCCATGGCGGCATCCTCCGACGACTCCCCGACGTTCCTCCGCCTCGGGGTCGAGACCCTGGCCGCGGTCCTCGACGACGCGCCGTAGCCCTGACGACGCGGGTGCACACACCCGGCGCGGCGTGCGCACCCCGCGCGGCATGCGCACACCCGGCGCGGCGGCACAAACCCGGTGGGGCGTTCCCCCGGGTCTGCGCACCCGCCGCGGCGGCCCGGGCCTGTCGTCCTTGCACCCGGCACGCCCCCAGCCCGGCGCCGCTGTTACTGTGGCTCGGGGCACATTCCGCCCTGGCACTCGTCCCGCACGATCCCGACGCGATCCGTCGGCGACAGGCGCGGCATGGAAGGAACCGTTCAGTGAAGGCGCTGTACAAATCCGGGGCGCATCCCGGCTTCGAGCTCGTGGACCGGCCCGAACCCGATCCGGGGTGGGGCGAGGTCAAGATCCGGGTCATGACCACGGGCATCTGCGGCACGGACCTCCACATCGAGAGCTGGGATCCCTGGGCCCAGGGCATGATCACCGCACCGCTGATCCCCGGCCACGAGTTCTACGGCGAGGTCGTCGCCCTCGGTGAGGGCATCCGGGACGTCCGCATCGGGGACCGCGTCTCCGGCGAGGGCCACATCGTCTGCGGGATCTGCCGCAACTGCCGCGCCGGCCGCCGGCAGATGTGCATCCGCACCTCGAGCGTCGGCGTCCAGCGCGACGGCGCATTCGCCGAGTTCGTCGTCGTGCCCGAGACCAACGTCTGGGTGCACGACGCGACCATCACGCCCGAGCTCGGCGCCGTCTTCGATCCCTTCGGCAACGCCGTCCACACCGCCCTGAGCTTCCCGCTCGTCGGGGAGGACGTCCTGATCACGGGCGCGGGGCCGATCGGCCTGATGGCCGTCGCCGTCGCCCGCCACGCGGGGGCCCGCAAGATCGCCATCACCGACGTCTCCGCGCCGCGGCTCGCCCTCGCGTGCGGCGTCGGGGCGGACATCGCCATCGACGTCAGCAGGCAGCGCGTCGCCGACGCGCAACGCGAACTCGGCATGAAGGAGGGGTTCGACGTCGGGATGGAGATGTCCGGTCATGCCACGGCCCTGCCCGAGATGATCGACAATATGAACCATGGCGGGCGCATCGCCATGCTCGGCCTGCCGGCGGGGCCGATCTCCATCGACTGGGGCAAGGTGGTCACCCATATGCTGACCCTCAAGGGAATCTACGGCCGGGAGATGTTCGAGACCTGGTACGCGATGAGCGCGATGCTGCAGTCCAACGGGACCTTGCGCGCGGCCGTCTCGTCCGTGGTCACCGACTGCCTTCCCGCCCGGGAATGGCAGCAGGGATTCGCGACAGCGCGCAGCGGCGCGAGCGGCAAAGTGGTCCTCGACTGGACCACCCTCTAGGAGGTTCGGAAGACATGTACTCAGCAGTCCGCGACCAGTTCGCCGGGGAACTCGACGAGATCCGCCGTGCGGGCCTCTTCAAGCACGAGCGCCGCATCTCCTCACCGCAGTCCAGCCACATCACGGCCGGTGCGCTCGGGGCCGACGACGCCCCGGTGCTGAACTTCTGCGCCAACAACTACCTCGGCCTCGCCGACCACCCGGACATCATCGCCGCGGCCAAGACGGCCCTGGACGAGCGCGGCTTCGGCATGGCGTCCGTCCGCTTCATCTGCGGCACCCAGGACCTGCACCTCGAGCTCGAACGCCGCGTCTCGCGGTTCCTCGGCACGGAGGACACCATCCTGTTCTCCTCCTGCTTCGACGCGAACGGCGGCGTGTTCGAATCCGTCCTCGGAGCGGAGGACGCCGTCATCTCCGACGCCCTGAACCACGCGTCCATCATCGACGGCATCCGCCTGTCCAAGGCGCAGCGCTTCCGCTACGCCAACCGCGACATGGCGGACCTCGAGGCGAAGCTGCAGGAGGCGGCGGGGGCACGACGGCGCCTGATCGTCACCGACGGCGTCTTCTCGATGGACGGCTACCTCGCACCGCTCGAGGCGATCTGCGATCTCGCCGAACGCTACGACGCGATGGTCATGGTCGACGACTCGCACGCCGTCGGCTTCATGGGTGCCACCGGCGCCGGCACGCCCGAGCATGCCGGGGTCGCCGACCGAGTGGACATCTTCACGGGCACGTTCGGGAAGGCCCTCGGCGGGGCGTCCGGCGGGTACGTTGCCGCCCGGGCCGAGATCGTGGCCCTCCTGCGGCAGCGCGCCCGCCCCTACCTGTTCTCGAACTCGCTCGCGCCGTCGATCGTCGCCGCGACCCTGACCGCCCTCGACCTGGTGCAGAACAGCACCGACCTGCGGTCCGCGCTCACCGCGAACGCGGCGCTGTTCCGCGGCCGCATGATGGAGGAGGGCTTCGACCTGCTCCCCGGGGAGCACGCGATCGTCCCGGTGATGTTCGGGGACGCCGTCCTCGCGGCCCGGACGGCCGACGCCATGCTCTCGCAGGGCGTCTTCGTGACGGCCTTCAGCTACCCCGTGGTCCCGAAGGGCGCTGCCCGGATCCGCGTGCAGCTCTCGGCCGCGCACACGGCCGCGGACATCGAGGCCTGCGTCCGTGCCTTCGTCGCCGCCCGCGCCGCGGTCGCAGCGCACCCGGCCGACGTCGACGGCGCCGCCGGCGCGCACGTGGGCTGACGTCGCCGGCGCGCACGCGGGCTGACCCGACCAGCACGCGGGCGGACGGAACAGTGGGCGGACGGAACCGTGGGTGGGCGCGCCTAGGATGACGGGATGAGTTCCCTCGAGTGCGACATCCTGATCATCGGCGGCGGGATCGCCGGACTCTCCCTGGCCTCCGCGCTGGCACCGTTCTCCAGCGTGGTCCTCGTGGAATCCGAACCGACCCTCGGCTACCACGCCTCCGCCCGGTCGGCGCGGCAACTCATCCCGAGCTACGGCCCGGCACCCGTCCTGGACCTGACGCGGCGCACGCTCGACCTGCTCGACGGCGTGCAGTCCTCCACGGGGCTGCCCCTGACCGTGCCGAGGTCCTTCGTCCTCGTCGGATCGGAGGCCGACGTCGACGCGCGGGCCAGCGCGTCGATGCACCGGATTCCGCACGCCGAGGCCCTCGAGCTCTGCCCGCAGCTGCGCCCCGACGCCTTCGCGGCGGCCGCCGTCGACACCGACTGCGTGGGGACGGACACGGACCTGCTGCTCGAGTACCACCGGCGGAGCGCGAGCGACGACGGCGTCCTCATCCTTCCGTCCGCGCCGGTCACCGCGGCCCGCTACGACGGCTCCGGCTGGACCGTCCGCGCCGGCTACCGCTCGATCACCGCGGAGGTGGTGGTCGACGCGGCGGGAGCCTGGGCGGACGACGTCGCGGCGCTGTGCGGCGTCGCGCCCCAGGGCCTCGTCCCGTTCCGGCGGACCGCGGCGATAGTCGCCGCGGACAACGCTCCGCCGCCGGGGTCCCCGATGGTCGCCGCGGCCGACGACTCCTTCTACTACCGCCCGGACGCGGACGGCGTCCTCATCTCGCCCAGCGAATCGGAGCCGGCGGAGCCCGGGGACGCGCAGCCCCACCCCGGCGACGTCGAGCGCCTCGTCGAACGGCTCGGAGCCGTGACGACCCTCGGGATCACCGCCGTCCGCCGGTCCTGGACGGGTCTCCGCACCCAGCGGGACTCCACCGTGCCGGTGGTGGGCTTCGACCCCGGCCACCCAGGTTTCTTCTGGCTCGCGGGGCAGGGCGGTTACGGCTTCCAGACCTCGTCGGGCATCGCCGAAGTCGCGGCCGTCCTCCTCACCGGAGCCGATCCGGCCGATCTCGGCGCCGACCCGGACCGCGTGGTCGCGGCGGCCGCCGCGCTCCGTCCGGCCCCGGCGGCCTGAGGTCGACGGCCCCGGAGGGTCGATGGATCCGGACAGTGGGAACGGCACGACGCCGGTGACCGGCTCGATCACCGGCGGCACGAGCCGCGGGACACGAGGGACGGAGCGGACCATGTCAGCAGGAGGTGGATGCGCGCCGAGGGCATCCATTCCGCGGCGGACTCCGGGAAGCAGATCCTGCTCCTCGTCGGAGGCCGACGTGCCAGGCGCCGAGGTGTCCGCGCGGGTCTAGGATGATCGGATGAACGTCATCGAAACACGCCTCCCCGGCATCGGTGTGCGGCGCGAGATCGTCACCGGGTCCGGCCGGAGGGTGGGCATCGTCGCGCAGCGCGACGGCGAGCTCGACCTCATCATCTCCAAGGCCAACGACCCGGACGCCTGCGTCGCGTCCATCCCGCTGACCCCGGACGAGGCGGCGACCATCGGCAACCTCCTCGGGTCGCGGCAGCTCGTCGCGCAGCTGACGGAGGAGCACCGGGACCTGCCCGGGGTCTCCACCCGGCAGTTCCTCATCGAGCGTGGATCGCCGTTCGACGGCCGGTCCCTCGGCGACACCCGGATGCGGTCGCGCTCCGGGGCGTCCCTCGTCGCCGTGCTCCGGTCCGGCCAGGTCCAGGCGTCGCCCACTCCCGACTTCACGCTCGCCGCCGGTGACCTGCTGGTGGTGGTGGGTACCGCGGAGGGCCTGGACACCGCAGCGGACATCCTGCGCAACGGCTGACCGCCGCGCATGCACACCACCGCCCTCACCCTGATCGAACTCGGCGCGATTCTCCTGTTCCTCGGGGTGCTCGGACGGCTCGCGGGCCGGATCGGCCTCTCGCCCATCCCCCTGTACCTTCTCGGTGGCCTGGCCTTCGGGCAGGGCGGTTTCGTCGAACTCGAAGGGGTCATCGACTTCAGCGAGGTGGCCAGCGAGATCGGTGTCGTCCTGCTCCTGCTGCTGCTCGGCCTGGAGTACACGGCGAAGGAGCTGGTCACGGGGCTGCGCCAGTCGTGGCTCGCGGGGATCGTGGACTTCGTCCTGAACTTCGCGCCGGGCGCCCTGGTCGCCGTGATCCTCGGCTGGGGCCCGGTGGGCGCGCTGGTGATGGGCGGCGTCACCTACATCTCGTCCTCGGGCATCGCCGCGAAGGTCATGAGCGACCTCGGCCGGCTCGGCAACCGGGAGACGCCCATCGTCCTCGCCATCCTCGTCTTCGAGGACCTCGCCATGGCGGTCTACCTGCCCGTCCTCACCGCGGTGCTGGCCGGGCTCAGCTTCGCCGGCGGGCTCGGCACTGTCGGGATCTCCCTCCTGGTGGTCACCCTCGTGCTCGTCGTCGCGCTGCGCTGGGGGCACGCGGTCTCGGCCGTCGTCGACAGCAAGGATCCCGAGGTCTTCCTCCTGACCCTCATCGGGGCGGCGCTGCTGGTCGCGGGGCTGGCCTCGGCGCTGCAGGTCTCGGCCGCAGTGGGGGCGTTCCTCCTGGGCATCGCCATCTCGGGCGCGACGGCGGAGAACGCCGCCCGCCTCCTCGAACCGCTGCGGGACCTCTTCGCCGCGATCTTCTTCGTGGTCTTCGGGCTCAACACCGACCCGGCGTCGATCCCTCCGGTGCTGGGGGTCGCGGTGCTCCTGGCGCTCGTCACGACGGCGACGAAGCTCGCGACCGGCTGGTGGGCGGCCCGCCGCCAGGGCATCGGACGCCGGGGGCGGGCCCGCGCCGGCGCGGCCCTCGTGGCGCGCGGGGAGTTCTCGATCGTCATCGCCGGGCTCGCGGTGGCCTCCGGTGCGGTGGTCGCGGAGCTCGCCGCGCTCGCGACGACCTACGTGCTGATCATGGCCGTGGCGGGGCCGGTGCTGGCGCGCCTCGCCGAGCCGGCCATGGGACTCGTGGAGCGGTTCCCGAGGCGCAGGCATCGCACGGTGCCGGCCGCCTGAGGCGCGGAGGGCCGGGAGCGGGCGGCGTCAGTCGTCGAGGATCTTCCCGATCGGTTCGCGCTTCTCCGCCTGGAAGGTGTCCTCTCCCCGGCCGTGGGCCCAGTAGCCGGAGAGCGAGACCTGCGAGCGGTCGAGCCCCCGGTCCCTGAAGAGGATGTCGCGGAGGGCCTTCATGGCGCCGCGCTCCCCATGGACGAAGGCGTCGACGCGCCCCTCGGGCCACGGACCGGCGGCGACGGCGTCCGCGAGCAGCGTCGTCGTGCCCGGTTCCCGGCCGTCCCGGGTCAGCCAGTGCAGTTCGATGCCCGCGGGGGCGGCGAGCGGGAGCACGTCGGCGGCGGTGTCCACCTCGAGGTAGGCGTGCCCGACGGCGGCCGGGGGCAGGGCCTCCAGTCCGGCCGCGATCGCGGGGAGCGCGGAGTCGTCCCCGGCGAAGAGGTGCCAGTCGGCGTCCGGGTCCGGCGACCACTTGCCGGAGGGTCCCATGAGCACCAGGGTGTCGCCGGGGGAGGCCTGCGCCGCCCACGGGCCGGCGATGCCGGCGTCGCCGTGCACCACGAAGTCGATGGCCAGGCGTTCCGCCGCGGGATCGATCCACCGGACGGTGTAGGTCCGCTTCACCGGGCGGTCGTCCGCGGGAAGGGTGCGCTTGAGGGCCGCGAGGTCGTAGGGCGGTGTCAGCCCGAGGGAGGGCTTCGCGAACAGCAGCTTGGCGTACCTGTCCGTGGCGTCGCAGTCCTGCAGGTCCCGGAAGCCCGGCCCGCCCGCCACGACCCGCACCAGGTGCGGGCCCAGCCACTGCGTCTCGAGGACGGTGAGGACCGCCTGCGGTCGTGGCGGTTTGACGGCAGGCGCAGGAGCGGGGGAGGACAAGGAGGGGCGCTTCTTTCTCGGGACGGTCAGCCCACCCTAACAAGCCCTACCGGAGGGACGCCGGGAGTGCCTGCCGGGCCGCTGTGAGCAGGGAGCCGTCGTCCACGAGCAGTCGGGCGGCCTCGATCTCCGGGGCCAGGTAGCGGTCGGTGCCGGGGCCCTCGACCTCCCGCCGGAGCCGGGCGCGGACGGCGGTGATCGGCGCGGAGCTGCGCGGCCCGACGGCGGTGCCGGCGCCGCCGTCGCGCAGGTCCAGGGCGCGTGCCGCGGTGAGGATCTCGATCGCGAGGACGCGCGTCAGGCCGTCGAGGGCCCGGCGCAGCTTCAGGCCCGCAGCCCAGCCCATCGAGACGTGGTCCTCCTGCATGGCGGAGGAGGGGATGGAGTCGACGGAGGCAGGGGCGGCGAGCCGCTTGAGCTCCGACACGATGCCGGCCTGCGTGTACTGGGCGATCATGTGGCCCGAGTCGACCCCGGGATCGTGGGCGAGGAAGGCGTTGAGCCCGTGGCTGCGGGACGTGTCGAGGAAGCGGTCCGTGCGGCGCTCGCTCATCGACGCGACGTCGGCGACGGCGATCGCGAGGAAGTCCAGCACGTAGCCCACGGGGGCCCCGTGGAAGTTGCCGTTGGATTCGATCCGGCCGTCGGGGGTGATCACCGGGTTGTCGATCGCCGACCCGAGCTCGATCGCCGCGACGGCGTCCGCGTGCGCGAGGGTGGCGCGGGCCGCGCCGTGGACCTGGGGCGCGCAGCGCAGGGAGTAGGCGTCCTGGACGCGGGTGTACCGATGCCGGCCGGTCTCGGACGTGAGCTGCTCGGCGAGCAGCGCGGACCCGGAGAGCAGGGCACGGATGTTCGCGGCGGACGCCAGCTGGCCCGGGTGCGGGCGCAGGGCGTGGAGGTCCTCGGCGAACACGGCGTCGGTGCCCAGCAGGCCCTCCACGCTCATGGCCGCGGCGACGTCCGCCGTCGTGAGGAGCCGGTGCAGGTCCGCCGAGGCGAGGACGAGCATCCCGAGCATCCCGTCCGTGCCGTTGATCAGCGCCAGTCCCTCCTTCTCGCGCAGTTCGACCGGCGCGATGCCCGCCGCCGCGAGCGCCGTCGACGCCGCCACCAGGCGTCCTGCGCCGTCCCGCACCCGGCCCTCGCCCATGAGCGCCAGGGCGACGTGGGAGAGCGGGGCCAGATCACCCGAGCAGCCCAGCGAGCCGTACTCGCCGATGACCGGCGTGATGCCCGCGTTCAGCAGGGCGGCATACGTGGAGGCCACGAGCGGGCGCACCCCGGTGCGGCCCGTCGCGAGGGTGGAGAGGCGGCCGAGCATGAGGCCGCGCACCACCTCGCGATCCACCTCGGTGCCGGAGGACGCCGCGTGGCTCCGGATGAGGCTGCGCTGCAACTGGGTCCGCTGCTCCAGCGGGATGTGCCGCGTGGCGAGGGCGCCGAAGCCGGTGGAGACGCCGTAGTGCGGCGTGCCGTCGTCGACGAGCGCGTCGACCACCGCCCGCGACCGGTCCATCGCGGTGAGGGCCCCGGCGGACAGGTCCACCCGCGCGCCGCCCCGCGCCACCGCGACGACGTCGGCGGGGGACAGCGGGCCCGGGCCCACGATCACGGTCTGCTGGTCCACGCTGCGCCTCGGTTCCTGCGGCTCCCGCCGCTCTTGCCATTGAGTGAAAAGAGAGTTTCAATAAGTGAAATCCACTGTGACCGCGAAAGCAAGGAGGACGCGTGGCCGAGTCGTCGACCCGCACCGTCGAACGGGCCCTCGTGTTGCTCGGTGCGGTCTGCGGAGCGGGGTCGCTGACGCTCGCGGACGCCGCCCGGGAGGCCGACCTGTCGGCGTCGACGGCGCTGCGGCTCCTGCGCACCCTCGAGGGCACCGGGTTCCTCCGCCGCGACACCACCGGCGCGTACCGGCCCGGCCTCCGCGTGGTGCAGCTCGGCGCCCAGGCCCTCGGCCACGAATCCCTCGTCTCCCTCGCGGAGCCCGCCCTCGAGCGCCTGGTCGGACTGACCGGCGAGTCGGCCTACCTCAGCGTCCCCTCCCACGACGGCGAGGGCGTCTACCTCGCCATGCGCGAGGGTACCCACTCGGTGCGCCACGCCAGTTGGGTGGGTCGCAGCATCCCGCTCGAGCACACCGCGGTCGGCGCCGTGCTCACCGGCGGGCCCCCGGACGGCGGCTTCGTCGTCGTGCGCGACGGCGTCGAGGCGGACGTCACCGCCATCGCCGCGCCGGTCTCGCCGGGCGGCCGGACGGTCGCCGCGCTCAGCGTGGTCGTCCCCAGCTACCGCATCACCGGGCCGGAGGCCCACCGCATCGGCGCCCTCGTGGCACGCGAGGCCGCGGCCCTCCTGGCGGAGCCCGGCGCGGGCGCCGCCCCGGCGCCCGAGGATCTGACAGGAGAACCGGCATGACCACCCCCACCTCCCCGACCCACGACCCCTCCCGGTCCATCCGGGCCGCCCGCGGCCCGCAGCTGACCGCGAAGAGCTGGCAGACCGAGGCGCCGCTGCGGATGCTCATGAACAACCTCGATCCCGAGGTCGCCGAACGTCCCGAGGACCTCGTGGTGTACGGCGGGACGGGCCGGGCGGCCCGCAGCTGGGACGCCTACGACGCCATCGTCCGCACCCTGACCACGCTCGAGGACGACGAGACGCTGCTCGTGCAGTCCGGCAAGCCCGTCGGGGTCTTCCGCACCCACCCCTGGGCGCCGCGCGTGCTGCTCGCCAACTCGAACCTCGTGGGGGACTGGGCCACCTGGCCGGAGTTCCGGCGCCTCGAGGCGGAGGGCCTGATGATGTACGGGCAGATGACCGCGGGGTCGTGGATCTACATCGGCACGCAGGGCATCCTCCAGGGCACCTTCGAGACGTTCGCCGCCATCGCACGCAAGCGGTTCGGGGGCAGCCTCGCCGGCACCCTCACCCTGACCGGGGGCTGCGGCGGGATGGGCGGCGCCCAGCCCCTCGCCGTCACGCTCAACGGCGGGGTGGTCCTCATCGTCGACGTCAGCGAGGCGCGCCTGCGCCGCCGCATCGCGAAACGGTACCTGGACACCGTCGCGGACACCCTCGACGACGCCGTCGCGCAGGTCCTCGCCGCGAAGCGCGAGCGGCGGGCCCTGTCCGTCGGCGTGGTCGGGAACGCGGCCACCGTCTTCCCGGAGCTGCTCCGGCGCGGGCTCGACGTCGACATCGTCACCGACCAGACCTCGGCGCACGACCCGCTCAGCTACCTGCCCGAGGGGATCGCCGTCGACGAGTGGGAGCGCGAGGCCGCGGCGGACCCGGACGGCTTCACGAAGAAGGCCCAGGCGTCGATGGCCCTGCACGTCGAGGCGATGGTCGGCTTCCTCGACGCCGGCGCGGAGGTCTTCGACTACGGCAACTCGATCCGCGACGAGGCCCGCAAGGGCGGCTACGGCCGGGCGTTCGAGATCCCCGGGTTCGTCCCCGCCTACATCCGGCCCCTGTTCTGCGAGGGGCTCGGCCCGTTCCGCTGGGTGGCCCTGTCCGGGGACCCGGCGGACATCGCCGTCACCGACGCCGCCCTCAAGGAACTGTTCCCAGACAACCGGCACCTGCACCGCTGGCTCGACGCCGCGGCGGAGCACGTGGAGTTCGAGGGCCTGCCCGCCCGGATCTGCTGGCTCGGATACGGGGACCGGGCCAAGGCGGGCCTGCTGTTCAACCGGCTCGTCGCCGACGGCACGGTGTCCGCCCCGATCGTCATCGGCCGCGACCACCTCGACTCCGGGTCCGTCGCCTCGCCCTACCGGGAGACCGAGGCCATGGCGGACGGTTCCGACGCCGTCGCCGACTGGCCGCTGCTCAACGCCCTCCTCACCACCGCCTCCGGGGCCACCTGGGTGTCGATCCACCACGGGGGCGGGGTGGGGATCGGCCGGTCGATCCACGCCGGACAGGTCTCCGTCGCCGACGGCACGGACCTCGCGGCGCAGAAACTGGAACGGCTCCTCACCAACGACCCCGGGACGGGCGTCATCCGGCACGTCGACGCCGGGTACGAGCGGGCCCGCGAGGTCGCGGCGGAGCGCGGGGTCCGCATCCCCATGCAATCCTGAAGACTCCCGACCGGAAGGTATCCCCGTGCAGACCGTCTCCTCAGTCCTCGACTCCATCAGCGACGTCGGCCGCGACACCACCCGCGGGGGCTACTCGCGCGGCGTCCACACACCCGCCGAGTCCTCGCTGCGCGAGTGGTTCACCGGGGAGGCCGAGGCCCGCGGGCTGGCCGTGGAGACGGACCGCAACGGGATCCTCTGGGCGTGGTGGGACGCCACGGACAGCCGCGACGGAGCCCTCGTCACCGGCAGCCATCTCGACTCCGTGCCCGGCGGAGGCGCGTTCGACGGCCCGCTCGGCGTCGCGTCCGCCCTGGTGGCCCTCGACCTGCTGCGCGAGCGCGGGGTCCAGCCGCAGCGCTCGCTCGCGGTCACCGTGTTCCCCGAGGAGGAGGGCTCCCGGTTCGGGGTCTCCTGCCTCGGGTCCCGGCTGCTCACCGGCACCCTCGACCCCGACGCCGTCCGGGCCCTCACGGACACCGACGGCACCACCTTCGCCGAGGCCTCCCGGGCCGCGGGCATCGACCCCTCGCACCTGGGCCGCGACGAGGAGGCGATCCGGCGGATCGGGGACTTCGTGGAACTCCACGTCGAGCAGGGTCGCGGGCTGATCGACCTCGACTCCGCCGTGGCCATCGGCTCCACCATGCTCGGCCACGGCCGCTGGCGCCTGTCGATCACCGGCCAGGGCAACCACGCCGGCACCACGCTCATGGCCGACCGCGCCGACCCCATGGTCGCCGCCGCCCAGGTGGTCCTCGCCGTCCGGAAGGCCGCCGCGGAGCAGGACGGCGCCCGGGCGACCGTCGGCCGGCTGCAGCCCGTGCCGGGCGGGACGAACGTCATCGCCTCCCGCGTGGACCTCTGGCTGGACGTCCGCCACGAGGAGGACGCCGTGACGGCCGCCCTGCTCGAGCGGATCCACGGCCAGGCCCAGAAGATCTGCGCGTTCGAGGGCTGCCGCGCCACCCTGACCGAGGAGTCGCGCAGCGGGACCGTCCACTTCGACGGCGCCCTGCAGCGCACCCTCGGCAACGCCCTCGGCCGCTCCTTCCCCGGCGCCCCGACCCTGCCCACCGGCGCGGGGCACGACGCCGGCATCCTGGGCGCCGTCGCGCCGACCGCCATGCTGTTCGTCCGCAACCCCACCGGTGTCAGCCACTCACCCGAGGAGTTCGTGGAACGCGATGACGCCGACGCCGGGGCCACCGCGCTCGCGGACGTCCTCGACGACCTCCTGTGACCGGGCATCTCCCGTGAAGGGCGTCTGGTGCGAGCACGCGTGGCGGGGGGCCGAGGGCGTGGCGGAGGCGGTCCGCGTCGAGGTGGACGACGCCGGACGGGTCACCGCCGTGCGGCCGGGTGTCCCGGCCCGGGCGGGCGACGTCGTCCTGCACGGCGTGGTGTTCCCCGCCGCCGCCAACGCGCACTCGCACGCGTTCCATCGTGCCCTGCGCGGGCGCACCCACGACCGCGGCGGGACGTTCTGGACGTGGCGGGAGACGATGTACCGCGCGGCGGACGCGCTGACCCCCGCCCTGTACGAGGAGCTCGCTACCGCGGTGTACGCCGAGATGGTGGTGGCGGGCTGGACCAGCGTCGCCGAGTTCCACTACGTGCACCACCGTCCCGACGGCACCCCGTACGGTGAGGGGTCCGGGGAGGACGGCCGCGACGACGGCGGGCCGCACGCCATGGAGCTGGCCCTCGCCCGGGCCGCCGTCCGCGCGGGCATCCGGCTGACCCTGCTCGACACCTGCTATCTCGCCGGGGGCTTCGGGACACCGCTCGGGGCGGCCCGGCGGCGATTCTCCGACGGGACCGCCGAGCGGTGGCTCGCACGGCTCGCGACGCTGCGTACCGCGGTCTCCTCGCGTTACCCCGCGCACCAGGTCACGGTCGGGGCGGCCCTCCATTCCGTCCGCGCGGTGCCGGAGCGGGACCTCGCCGTGATCGCGCAGCGCCTGCCCCCCGAGATGCCCCTGCACGTCCACCTGTCCGAGCAGCCCGCCGAGAACGAGGACTGCCTCGCCGCCACCGGTTGCACCCCCACGGAACTGCTCGACCGGCACGGGCTCGTCACCGGGCGGCTGTCCGCCGTGCACGCCACCCACGTCGCGGAGCACGACATCGCACTCCTCGGAGATGCCGGGGCGGGCATCGTCCTCTGCCCCACGACGGAGGCGGACCTCGCGGACGGGCTCGGGCCGGCCGGGGACCTCCTCGACGCGGGGGCGTCGCTCGCCCTCGGCTCCGACCAGCACGCCGTCGTCGATCCCTGGCTCGAGATGCGGGCCCTCGAGCACGGGGAGCGCCTGCGCACCGGCCGGCGGGGACACTTCGACCCGGAACGGTTGCACGGCATCGCGTCCCTCGGCGGAGCACGATCGCAGGGACGCCCGGGGGCGGGCTTCGGCCCCGGTCTGGCCGCCGACTTCATGGCCGTCGATCCGCACAGTGCGCGCACCGCCGGCTCCTCCTGGGAGCAGCTCGCGTACACGGCGACGGCGCAGGACGTCACCGGCGTCGTCGTCGGGGGAGTCCGGACGGCGAGCGACGGCGTCCACGCGACCCTCGGGGACCCCGGCCCGCTGCTGGCCGCGGCGATCGCGCGCCTCGACGCCGCGGATCCCGGGGAGCGGCACTGATGTCCCTGCTCGTCACGAACATCCGTGAACTGATGACGCAGGACGCCGACGGCGCCGTGCTGCGCGACGCCGCGCTGGTCCTCGAGGGCGAGCGGATCAGCTGGATCGGCCCCGCCGCCCGGGCCCCCGCGGCGGACGATGCGTACGACGCCCGCGGCCGGGCCGGGCTGCCCGGCTGGGTGGACAGCCACACGCACCTCGTGTTCGCCGGGGACCGGACGGCCGAGTTCGAGGCCCGGATGGCGGGGGAGGCGTATGCCGCCGGCGGGATCGCAACCACTGTGGAGGCTACACGCGCGGCGGGCGACTACGACCTCACGCGGCTCCTGCTCGCCCGCGTCGCCGAGGCCGCCGCCGGCGGGACCACCTACCTCGAGACGAAGACGGGCTACGGGCTCGACGTCGCGCAGGAGGCGCGCGGTGCGCGGATCGCGGCGGGCGTGGTGGACGAGGTGACGTTCCTCGGCGCGCACCTCGTGCCGGCGGGGGCGGACGCCGAGGACTACACGGACCTCGTGTGCGGGCCGATGCTCGACGCCGTCCGCCCGTACGTGCGCTGGGCCGACGTCTTCTGCGAGCGGGGGGCCTTCACCCCCGACCAGTCACGCCGGGTCCTCGCGGCCTGCGCCGCCGCCGGCCTCGGCCTGCGCGTGCACGGCAACCAGCTCGGTCCTGGAGCCGGCGTCGCGCTCGCCGTCGAGTTCGGCGCCGCCAGCGTCGACCACGTGAACCACCTCTCCGACGCCGACGTCGACGCGCTCGCCGGAACCTGGGCGGTGCCCGGCGCGGACGACGTGCCGGGCACCGTCGCCACGTGCCTGCCCGCCTGCGACCTCTCGACGCGCCAGCCGTTCGCTCCCGCGCGGCGCCTGCTCGACGCCGGGGCGCGGATCGCCCTCGCGAGCAACTGCAATCCCGGCACCTCCTACACGAGTTCCCTGGGGTTCTGCGTCGCCACCGCCGTCCTGCAGATGGGGCTGACCGTCCACGAGGCGGTCCGCGCCGCGACGTACGGCGGAGCCCTGGCGCTGCGGCGCCACACCGGGGACGACGCCGACGGCCTGCGCGCCATAGGATCCCTCGCCGTCGGGCACCGCGCGGACCTGCAGCTGCTGGACGCGCCGTCCGCCACGCACCTGGCCTACCGGCCCGGGATGCCGCTCGTGCACGCCGTCTGGCGGGCGGGCACCCGCGTCCGGTGAACGATGGTGGGACCCGCCGGCCTCCGCTGGCAGGATAGCGTCATGACCGCCGGATCCTCGTCCTCCACCGCCCCGCCCGCCGACGGCCCTGCGGGTCCGGACTCGAGACGGCGCATCACCGCCGAACTGCTGATCGTCTTCGGGCTCTCGCTCGGGCAGTCGGGCGTGTATGCCGTCGTGAGCCTGACGGACAAGCTGACGCGCGGGCCGCTCGCCGGGCAGACCACCACGCTGAACCCGGTGCTGAACGAGCGCGAGTACTTCGACCTCGCCTACCAGCTCCTGGACATCTTCTTCGCCCTGATGCCCGTGGCGCTCGTCCTGTTCCTGCTCAGCGGTCCCGGTGTCTCGGCCGTGCGGCGCCTGGGGCTCACGGCCGAGCAGCCGCTGCGCACCATCGGTGCCGGGGTGGGCCTCGCCGCGGTCATCGCCGTCGGCACGCTCGGGGTGTACACGGGGGGCCGTGCGCTCGGGATCACGACGGCGCTCGCGCCGGCCGCGCTCGACGACTACTGGTGGACCATCCCCGTGCTGGTCCTCTCGGCGCTCCGGCACGCCGTGCTCGAGGAGGTGATCGTGGTGGGCTACCTGTTCATCCGCCTGCGGGAGCTCGGCTGGTCCACGCCTGCGATCATCGTCACGAGCGCCCTCATCCGGGGCAGCTACCACCTCTACCAGGGGTTCGGCCCGTTCATCGGGAACGTCCTGATGGGCCTGCTCTTCACCTGGTTCTACACGCGGACGCGGCGGGTCCTGCCGCTCGTGATCGCGCACGCGCTGATCGACATCACGGGATTCGTCGGCTACGCGCTGCTGGGGCCGGCCCTGGGGATCGGCGCGTGAGTCGGCGGGCATGACCCCGCCGGCGCCGATTGCGCACGAGAACCATGACTAAATTGTCGGTCCGGCGCGGGCTTACGCTGGTGGCATCCAGCACGACGGCGGCCCGAGGGCCGTCCCTCGGATCAGCCAGGAGGAATCATGACCGACATGATCAGCGTCACGGACAGCCCCAGCGTCACCGAGTGCAGCGTCCGCGCCTGCTCGTTCAACCACGACGGCTGCAACGCCGTCGCCATCACGGTGGCCGGCAGCGAGGAGCACGCGTCCTGCGCCACGTTCGTCGACACCTCCGTCAGCGGGGGGCTGCCGAAGGTCATCGCCCACGTGGGTGCCTGCCAGCGCTCCGAGTGCAGGTACAACCACGACCTGCTCTGCGGGGCGCCGGCCATCCAGGTGGGTCCCGGCGCGGACGCCGCCGACTGCCTCACCTACACGCGCGCCTGAGGCGTGCGGGAACCGACGGTCAGATCTCGACGCGTCCGTTGTCGGTCTCGAACGTCACCGACATGACGCCGGGCGTCCCGTTGGGGGCGATCCACTGCACCTGGACGTCGTCGAGGGTCTTCTCCACGTCCGTCCCGAGCCAGTCGGTCACGCGCTCCGAGGAGCCGGCGATGGTGAGGCAGTCCAGCTTCACCGAGGCCGGGCGGGCCTTGGAGGGGTGGAGGTCCTCGGTGCCGTCGTCCCAGCGGAGGAGGTAGGGGACCTGGGGGTCGGCGATGAGCCCCTTGATGCCGATCTGCTGCCAGGTGAGCTCCTGGCCGTCCGGGAACTTGCGGTTGCCGGGCACGGAACTGCGGCCGAGGCGCTCCTCGAACGGCGCGAGGTCGTCCACGGCGACGCACCAGCCCATCCAGCCACCGCCGGCTTCGGAGCGTGCACGGACGGCCTGGCCGAACGGGGCCTTGTCCGACGCCGGGTGGTTCAGCACCTCGACGACCTCCAGGTACTGGCCGTTGACCAGGGGGAAGATCATGTTGCGGGTGCCGAAGCGGGGGTGCACACCACCCTTCACCGGCTCCACGCCGAGCTTGGCCGAGATCCGTTCGGCCGTCGCGGCAAGTCCATCGGGTTCGCAGGCATAAGATACATGGTCCAGACGCATGCGGCTATCTTGGCACTAAGTGATGTGCGTCTCGACTAAGGCTTGCCTTACTCCCGGGCGGGTGTCCTTCGACCGGATCGGGAGCGTGCCCACGGGCGGCTTCATGGAGGGTCACACGCTTGCCGGATCCCCTCCGGATCGGCTTTCATGAAGGCAGGTCATGAGTGCCAGCACACAGCCCCGGCTTGCTGGCCGGCAACCCTCCAACCGCGGTGGGGTGCCCCGGGTGAAGACCAGGTCCGGCGTCCCATCGGCGCCGTTCAAGCGCGGGCTCCTGCGGGTCCGGTCTTCCCGAGCGGCACCGGCGGGAGCCGGACAGGCGGAGCCCCTGATCAGAGGGAGCGCCATGTCCAACGATTGGTCCTTCGAGACACGCCAGATCCACGCCGGCCAGGTGCCGGACCCGACCACGGGGGCGCGCGCGCTCCCCATCTACCAGACGTCGTCGTTCGTCTTCCCGAGCGCGGAGAGCGCCGCGAACCGGTTCTCCCTGACGGAACTCGCGCCCATCTACACCCGGATCGGCAACCCGACCCAGGAGGTCGTCGAGACCCGCATCGCGAGCCTCGAGGGCGGCGTCGGTGCCCTGCTGCTGGCCTCCGGACAGGCCGCGAGCACCTTCGCGGTGCTGAACATCGCGGAGGCCGGGGACCACATCGTGGCCAGCCCCAGTCTCTACGGCGGCACCTACAACCTGTTCAGGCACACGCTGAAGAAGTACGGGATCGAGACCACGTTCGTCGAGGACCCCGACGACCTCGACCAGTGGCGCGCGGCGCTCCGGCCGAACACCAAGCTCTTCTTCGGTGAGGTGGTCTCCAACCCGCGGCAGGACGTCCTCGACATCGAGGGGGTCAGCGCGGTCGCCCACGAGTACGGCATCCCCCTGATCGTCGACAACACGCTGGCCTCGCCGTATCTCATCCGGCCCATCGAATGGGGTGCGGACATCGTGGTGCACTCGGCCACCAAGTACCTCGGCGGGCACGGCAACGCCATCGCCGGGGTGATCGTGGACTCCGGGACCTTCGACTTCGCGCAGCACCCCGAACGGTTCCCGGGCTTCAACACGCCGGACGAGAGCTACCAGGGGCTCGTGTACGCCCGCGACCTCGGGGTGGGCAGCGCGCTCGGCGCCAACCTCGCGTACATCCTCAAGGCCCGCGTCCAGCTGCTCCGCGACCTCGGCTCGGCCGTCTCCCCGTTCAACGCCTTCCTGATCGCCCAGGGACTGGAGACCCTGAGCCTGCGCATGGAGCGCCACGTGCAGAACGCGCAGGCGGTCGCCGAGTGGCTGGAGGGGCACGACGACGTCGAGCGTGTCACCTACGCCGGCCTCCCCTCGAGCCCCTGGTACAACCGCGGGCGGAAGTACGGACCGGACGGCACCGGAGCGATCGTGAGCTTCGACATCGTCGGGGGACTGGAGGCGGGGAAACGCTTCGTCGACGGGCTCGAGCTGCACTCGCACGTCGCGAACGTGGGCGACGTCCGTTCGCTCGTCATCCACCCGGCGTCGACGACGCACAGCCAGCTGGGAGCGGAGGCGCAGCTCGCCGCCGGTGTGCGGCCAGGCCTGGTGCGGCTGTCCGTCGGGCTCGAGAACATCGCCGACATCCTGGCGGACCTCGATGCCGGCTTCCGCGCCGCCAAGGAGGCCTGAGGGTTGGTGACCACGTACCCTCCTGCTCCGCTGCCCGCCCCGACCCACGACGCACTCGCGGACGGGGACGGGCTGCTCCGCACCGCCTCCATCGGGCCGCTGGTCCTCGAGACCGGGGGTGAGCTGCCCGACGTCCAGCTGGCGTTCGAGACGTGGGGCCGGCTCGACCGGGACGGCTCCAACGCGGTCCTGGTGCAGCATGCCCTGACCGGCAGCTCGCACGTCGCCCGGGGCGCGTCGGAGGAGGACGGCTGGTGGGACTCCCTCGTGGGTCCCGGCCGCACGGTGGACACGGACCGCTACTTCGTGGTGTCCGTCAACATGCTGGGCGGCTGCTACGGCTCCACGGGCCCGGCCAGTCCCGCCCCCGACGGGGCGCCCTGGGGTGCACGGTTCCCCTTCGTCACCATCCGGGACGCCGTCCGCGCGGAGAGCCTGCTCGCCGATCAGCTCGGCATCCGGCGCTGGCACTCCGTGCTGGGAGGGTCGATGGGCGGCGCCCGGGCCCTCGAATGGGCCCTGATGTTCCCGCGCCGCGTGGAGCGGTGCGCCGTCATCGCCTGCACCGCCGCCAGTTCGGCCGAACAGATAGCGTTCGCCCAGGCACAGCTGCAGGCCATCCGGCTCGACCCCGCCTACCGCGGCGGCGACTACTACGACGGCCCCCCGCCGGAGGCGGGCCTCGGCGTGGCACGGCGGATCGCGCACATCACCTACCGTGCGGAGCAGGAGCTCGAGGGACGCTTCGGGCGGGCGGAGCAGGACGCGGAGCAGCCCCTCGGGGCCGTCCTGCCCGCCGATCGCGGGCGCTACCGGGTGGAGAGCTACCTCGACCACCAGGCCGACAAACTCGTGGACCGGTTCGACGCGAACAGCTACGTGATCCTCACCGAGGCGCTCATGAGCCACGACGCGGCGCGCGGCCGCGGGAGTCTGGAGGACGTCCTGGGGGAGGCGACGTCCGAATTCTTCATCGCCGCGGTGGACAGCGACCGCCTGTACTTCCCGTGGCAGTCGCACCGGCTGGCAGCCTGCCTGCCCGGCGACGTCCCCGTCCACCTGATCTCCTCGCCGATGGGACACGACGCCTTCCTCACCCAGATCCACCAGCTCGACGACCGGCTCCGGTCGTCCTTCTACGGCCGGTAGCCGGTTCGCCCGCCGAGCGCCTAGGGTGGAAGTAAGCCTGCTTAGGACGTGGTGGCGGGCCCGTCCGGGAGAGCCGGGCGGATCGACGTGGAATGAAGAGGAGCTGTTCATGGAACTGAGCACCATCGGCTGGAACCAGGAAGCCCGCGACAAGATCCTGCTCGACGCGGACCGCGCGTTGCAGGGCGCCGTGAAGGAGGCCGCCGAGACGATGGACGGGAAGTCCCGCGACGAGGTCTACGAGTTCCTGTTCCAGAAGCTGCAGCCGCAGTTCGTCGACTTCAAGCCAGGGCCGGATCTCAGCGCCTGCGCCGACGCCGTGGCCAACGGCGAGATCTCGCTCGACGGCTGAGCCGGGGCGGCGACGCCCGCGCTCGATACGACAGGAATGACCGGTCGGAGACCTTCCGGCCGGTCATTGCCGTCCCTTCACCGGGACTCCCGCTCGACGGGGGGAGCTACTCCGCGGCGCCCGGCGGCATGCCCGGGCCGAAGATGGGACCGGGCTCGAGGCGCTTCGCGGTCACGCCGTCGCCGGAGGACTGGTGCCGGAGGCGCCGCAGGACCCAGGGGACGAGGTGCTGGCGCGCCCACACGAGGTCCTCGGCCCGCGCCGTCCGCCAGCGCCGCACCGGCAGGTCCTTGGGCTGGAGGGGCTGCAGGGTGTGCCGGACGGCGAGGGTGTCGAGCACCATCATCGCGATGGTGTGGTGCC
Source organism: Arthrobacter sp. Ld5 (assembly GCF_051172775.1). Lineage (NCBI taxonomy): Bacteria > Bacillati > Actinomycetota > Actinomycetes > Micrococcales > Micrococcaceae > Arthrobacter > Arthrobacter sp. Ld5. The sequence continues at coordinate 163,857 of NZ_JBPKBO010000005.1, read as the reverse complement.
CGAGGGGCGAGAAGTGCAGCCGGTCGGCGTCCCACATCTGCGGATTGGTGAGCTGGCGGAGCGCCCACATGTCGCCGATGACCGCCTCGTGCCGGGCGGCGATGGTGCGGAGGTTCTCGTTGTAGATGGCCGTCCGCGCCCGGACGCCACCGAGGACCGTCTCGCGGACGTCGGGACCCGTGAGCAGGACGACCGTCGCGCCCGACCCGGCGAGCGTGCCGACCACCGGGTCGAGCTTCTCGGCGAGCAGGTCCGGGTCGCCGCCGCGGCGCAGGAGGTCGTTGCCCCCGGCCGAGATGGTCACGAGGTCCGGATGGAGGGCCAGGCAGGCGTCCACCTGCTGGTCGATGATCTGCTGCAGCAGCCGACCGCGCACCGCGAGGTTCGCGTAGGCGAAGTCAGTCTGGCCCCGGGCCAGTTCCTCCGCGGTCCGATCCGCCCAGCCCCGATTGCCCCCGATGCTCTCCGGATTGGGGTCGCCGATGCCTTCCGTGAACGAGTCGCCCAGCGCCACGTAGCGGTGCCAGGGGTGCGGTTCCGGGTTCAGGGTGGGATCCGGTGCGGGAGCGGCCGGAGCGGAACTGTCCGGTTCGGGGGCGGCGGGCAGCGAGGTCTCTGCGTCGGAAGAGGTCACCCGGCCAGCGTACGGCCCCTCGGCGGAGAGATGAAAGGATGGTGGCCATGACTGAACCTGCCGCCGGCACCGCTGCGCCCTCCACCCACCCCCGGACCCCCGAGGTCCTGTGGTCGAAGCCGGAATCCGAGCGCGGGGGCACACCCCTGCTCGTCCTGTTCCACGGCTACATGGCCGACGAGCAGGATCTGATGGGTCTCGCCGACCATCTGCCTGCCGACTTCACCGTCGCCTCCGTCCGGGCACCGCTGGCGGCGGGACCCGGCTACTCCTGGTTCCCGCTGGCCCGGGAGGGCGACTACTCCGTGGAGCGCGTCGTCGAGGGCGTCTCCGCCGTCTCCGACTGGCTCGACACGGTCCGCGGGAGCCACTCCAGCGTCAGCCTGCTCGGCTTCTCCCAGGGCATGGCGGTCGCGACATCGCTCCTGCGCCACCGGCCCACGGACTTCGCGTGCGTCGTCGGGCTCTCCGGGTTCACCGTGCCGTCGGAGGGCCACGCGTTCTTCCGTGACGACGAGGCCGCGGCGGCGCCCGTGCAGTTCTTCTGGGGACGCGACCAGGAGGATCAGGTCATCACGCCCGAGATGATCGAACCCACCCACGCCTGGCTGGTGAAGCACACGAAGCTGACGAAGATCCTCTACCCGAACATGTTCCACAGCATCAACCAGCAGGAACTGGCCCACGTCCGGGAGTTCCTCACCATGACGGTCCTCGGCCGCCGCTGAGCCGGCCGGGCGGCGGGTCACGCCCCGGCGCGGCTGATCCGGATCGTCTCCCCGTTGACGCTGACGGTGTCCCCGGCGTGCAGCTGACGGCCGCGGCGCTCCTCGATCTCGCCGTTCACCTGCACGAGGCCGTTGTCGATCAGCGCCTTGGCCTCGACGCCGTCCTCGGCGAGCGAGGCGAGCTTCAGGGCCTGCCCGAGCCGGATCATGTCGTCGCGGATGGGCAGTTCGGCGGGGCCTGCGTTCTCGGTCATGCATCCCATCATGCCGGATGCGCCGCACTAGGCTGGACGGGTGTCTGACGCCCCCCTGCTGCCCGCAGCCCTCGGCTTCCCGCTCGCCCTCGCCGCCGGGCTCGCGATCCCCGTCCAGGGCAGGATCAACGGCGCGCTCGGCGCGGTGCTCGACGACGGCATCGCCGCCGCGCTGATCAGCTTCGGGACGGGGCTCGTCGTCATGATCGCACTGACGCTGGCGCTGCCCGGCGCGCGGGCGGGCGCCCGGCAGATCATCCCGTCCGTGCGGGAACGGCGGTTCCCGCCCTTCTACATCGGCGCCGGGGCCATCGGGGCGTTCTTCGTGTTCTCCCAGTCGCTGACCATCGGGATCATCGGCGTGGCCCTGTTCACGGTGGCCACCGTCATGGGCCAGTCGCTCAGCGGGCTCCTCGTGGACCGGGCCGGGATCGGTCCCGGCGGCAGGCGCGCCGCGACGCCCATGCGGGTGATCGGCGTGGTCCTGACGGTCCTGTCCGTGATCTGGGCGGTGTCCCCGCGGTTCGGCGCCGCCGGGGACGGCCCGTCCTGGCTGCTCCCGGTCCTGCTGCCCGTCCTGGCCGGTGTGCTCATGAGCTTCCAGCAGGCCATGAACGGGACGGCGGCACTCCACTACGGCACGCCGCTCGCCGCCACGCTCATGAATTTCATCGCCGGCACGGCGGTCCTGCTCTCGGCCTGGCTGATCAAGGTCGCCGTCGCCGGGCCCGGCAACCCGCTGCCGACCGAGTGGTGGTACTACCTCGGCGGGCCGATGGGATGCCTCTTCATCGCGCTCGGGGCGCTGCTGGTGCGCAGCCTCGGCGTCCTGCTGACGGGACTGTGCATGATCGGCGGCCAACTCGTGGGGTCGCTCCTCCTGGACCTCGTGGTCCCCGCACCCGGCACCATCGTGGTGTTCGCCACGGTCGCCGGCACGCTCCTGACCCTGGCGGCGATCGTCCTCACCACCCTGCCCTGGCCGGGCCGCGCCGGGCTCCGACGGGCGCACGGCAGGGGCTGATCCCCGCGGGACCAGCCCCTGCCGTGGTGCACGTCCTCCCTAGCGGTCCGCGACCTCGTGATCATGGTCGTGCTCCGGGTGGAGACCGCCGCCGCTCTCGGTACCGCCGCCGAGGGGGTTGCCCTCGAAGCGGTCCTTCGGGCCCTTGCCCTTCACGGGGGCGCCGGCGCCGTTCACGTCGGCCGTGCTCATCGCGTAGGTCACCGTGAGGTGGGCGATGGCGTCGCTCAGCTGGTCCAGGGCCTGGATGCTGAGGTTGTTGGTGTCGTCGCACGCCGCGTGGTAGCACGCATCGTAGGGCGCGCCCGCGACACCGCCGAAGAGGACCGCCTGCTCGGGGGTCTTGATGCCCTCGGCGCCGGTGAAGAGACCGCCGGCCGGGATCCCCTCGGCGATGAAGGGCCCGTAGTCGCTGCGGCCGCTGAAGGCCGTCTCACCGGAGGCCAGGCCCACCGAGGCGAAGTAGTCGTGGAAGTCCTGTTCGATCTGTCCGGACCCGGCAGGCCCTTCCGCGGCGCCCGGGCCGACGGGGAAGGCCGAGTTGTCGCCGTCGTACACGAACCGGCCGAAGTTCGGCGAACCGATCATGTCGAAGTTGAGGTACAGGCCCACCGAGTCCAGTTCGCCCTTGGCGACGAGATCGCCCACGTAGTGCTCGGCACCGAGCAGGCCTTCCTCCTCCGCCCCCCACCACGCGAAGCGGACCTTGTTCGCGGTCTTGACCTTGCTCATGCCCTCGGCCACGGCGAGGATGCCCGCACTGCCCGTCCCGTTGTCGTTGATGCCAGGACCGGCGAGGACGCTGTCCAGGTGCGCGCCGACCATGACGACGTTGTCGGGATCACCGCCGGCCGTCTCGGCGATCACGTTGTACGTCTCGCGGTTCTCCGAGATGGTGTCCACCACGACCCTGCCGGTCACGTCGTCGCCGATCAGGCCGGTGCCGGCGGCGAAGCTCGCCCCCACCACGGGGATGCCCACCAGGTCCGGGGCTCCGAGCGTGCCCGCGACGGCGCCCGTGTTCGCCCCCACCCCGGTGTTGAAGATGATGACGGCGGACGCGCCGGCTGCCTCGGCGTTGGCGGCCTTGACCGCGAAGGTGCAGCTGCCGCGCTGCACGAGCGCGATCGAGCCGGCGGTGAAGCCGGCGAAGTCGGCCGCCTCGCAGCCGCTGGTGCCGGTGGCACTCGCCGTGCCGGTCGTGTCGACGGCCTCGATGGACCCCACTGCGGTGCCGGCGCCGGAGTAGGTCATCGTGGCCACGTCGTCGGGGCCGTAGGTGACGTCGTCGGGCGTGGTCTGCTCCAGCACGGCTGGGCTGAGTTCCGCGAAGAACGGGAAGGTGAAGGGCTGCACCGTGGGGGAGTAGCCCGCCGCGGTCAGCTTGCCCACGACGTAGTCGACGGAGGCGGAGTAGCCCTCGGTGCCGGAGGCCCGGGTGTTCCCGTTCGCCTCGGCGATGGCGTCCAGGGCGGTGAGGTGGCCCACCACCTTCTCCACCGTGACGGCGGTCCGGAGCTTCTTCGAGGAGTTGTTGGTGCTGCTGTCATAGGTCGGGGCTGCGTTCGCCGCGAAGCTTCCGCTGGCCACGAGGGCAACACTGCCGGCGAGGACCAGCGCCGAGCGACCCAGATGGGCGCGCGGCGGTAGGGATAGGGTCATGGGATTCCTCAGGGTGCGAGCGCCCGGTCGGTCCGGGCTGTAGTGACGTGGATCACGCCGCAATGGGTTCAACCTAGGAACACTTCGGGTCCGCGTCAAGTGGTCGGCGGGGTCCGGGTGCGGGCCGTCGCGACGGGACGGCCGCGGGCACGCGGGGCGGACCCGGTAGGCTGGCGGGTAGCTTCCGCGCCCGTCCATCCGGGCCGGATCGCCCGGATCACGCGACCCCCACCAGCGGACCGCACCCAGCGGCCTGCCCAGAACTGGAGACCCACCATGGCAGCAGCCAAGTCAGCACTCGACCCCATCATCTCGCTCGCCAAGCGGCGCGGATTCGTGTTCCAGTCGGGGGAGATCTACGGCGGGTCACGCTCTGCCTGGGACTACGGGCCCCTCGGCGCCGAGCTGAAGGAGAACATCAAGCGGCAGTGGTGGCAGGCCATGGTGCGCGGCCGCGAGGACGTGGTCGGCCTCGACTCCGCCGTCATCCTCCCCCGCCAGGTCTGGGAGGCCTCCGGGCACGTCGAGGTCTTCAGCGATCCGCTGGTCGAGTGCCTGTCCTGCCACAAGCGGTACCGGGCCGACCACCTCGAGGAGGAGTACGAGGAGAAGAAGGGCCGGGCCGCGGAGAACGGGCTGAAGGACATCTCCTGCGCCAACTGCGGCACCCGGGGCCAGTGGACCGAGCCGCAGGAGTTCTCCGGACTCCTGAAGACCTTCCTCGGGCCGGTGGCGTCCGAGGAGGGCATGCACTACCTCCGCCCGGAGACCGCGCAGGGCATCTTCGTGAACTTCAACAACGTCCTCACCACGGCGCGGAAGAAGCCGCCGTTCGGCATCGGCCAGATCGGCAAGAGCTTCCGGAACGAGATCACCCCCGGCAACTTCATCTTCCGCACCCGGGAGTTCGAGCAGATGGAGATGGAGTTCTTCGTCGAGCCGGGCACCGACGAGGAATGGCACCGGTACTGGATCGACGAGCGGTTGTCCTGGTACACCGACCTCGGCATCGACCCGGACAACCTGCGCCTCTTCGAGCACCCGCTGGAGAAGCTCAGCCACTACTCCAAGGGCACCACGGACATCGAGTACCGCTTCGGGTTCTCCGGCTCCGAGTGGGGTGAGCTCGAGGGCATCGCGAACCGCACCGACTTCGACCTGTCCACGCACTCGAAGCACTCCGGCACCGATCTGGGCTACTTCAACCAGGCCACCAACGAGCGCTACACGCCGTACGTGATCGAGCCCGCCGCCGGCCTCACCCGGTCCTTCATGGCGTTCCTCGTGGACTCCTACACCGAGGACGAGGCCCCCAACGCCAAGGGCGGCGTGGACAAGCGCACCGTGCTGAAGCTGGACCCGCGCCTCGCCCCGGTGAAGGCCGCCGTCCTGCCGCTCAGCCGCAACGAGGACCTCTCCCCGAAGGCCAAGGACCTCGCCGCCCAGCTGCGGAAGTCGTGGAACATCGAGTTCGACGACGCCGGCGCCATCGGCCGCCGCTACCGCCGGCAGGACGAGATCGGCACGCCGTTCTGCATCACGGTCGACTTCGAGACCCTCGAGGACCAGGCCGTGACCATCCGCGAGCGCGACAGCATGGCGCAGGAGCGCGTGTCCCTCGACAACGTGCAGGGCTACCTCGCCGCGCGCCTGATCGGAGCCTGATGGCCCTGGACTACCGCGCCTGGCAGGACGGGGACGACCTCGAGCTGCTCCAGCTCTGGGGAGGGCCCGAATCGGCGGCCGCCGAGCAGTTCCGCGGCTCGTTCCGCCCGCCGTCGGACAGCCCCTGGAACCGCTGCATCACGGTGGTCGACCAGGGCGTCCCCGTGGCCGCCGGCTGCGTGTACGGGGCGGCGCTCCACCCCGACCGGCTCTGGTGCTACATCGAGGTCGCCGAGGACCACCGGCGGTCCGGCATCGGCTCGACCCTCCTGACGATGCTCCAGCACGAGGCCGCGGCGTCGCCGTCCGGCGTCACCCTCCTGCGGTCGAAGGTCTCACCCGGGACCACCGGCGCAGCCTTCGCCGAGGCCACCGGGTTCGGCACGCTACAGCGCTCACGCCTCGTGGTCGTCGCGCCCGGGGCCCTCGCGGCGCCCGCCTTCGACGACGCGGCCGGACCGCAGCTGGAGGAGGCGGCGACCGGGTCCGTGGAGCTCACCCGGGCCCTCGCGTCCTTCTACGAGTCCGTCCACGCGTGGGACCGCGCCGACCTCAGTTTGGGCCGCGCCCAGCAGCTGTTCCTCGGCGACGCCAGCGGCGCCGGGGGAGCGATCGCGCTCAGGGACCGGCCGAAGGCCGACGGCGGGGCCATCGCGGCCTTCGCGGTCAGCTACACGCAGGCCCGGACCGACGACCCGGCCGACGTGCTGCTCGGCTACGACACGACGCTGCCGCCGCAGGAGCAGCAGGCAGCCGTCGCCACCCTCATCGCGATGCTGGTGCACCAGTACCCCATCCAGCTCGAGGTCGACGACGCCATGGAGGCGCTCGCCGCCGTCGTCGACCCGTTGCTGGCCACGGGGGCGGCGCAGCTCGCCGGGCCGGATACGCTGGTCGTCGCGACGGGCTGACGCGCACCGTTCCGGGCACACTGCCCCGATTTCCACGCTGGGACCCGGGACCTTCAGCAAGTGCCCCCTTGGATCGGTTCGTCGCAGCAGCCTCATCCGTCGAGAAGGGTCCACTTCGACCCCGCCGCTGACATGATGACCACGCTTCCGTTCTCACGCCGCGCGAAGCATGCTGGGGTACTGGCAAGAGAAGGAAGCGACATGGAACAGCACGACACTGCAAGCGGGGCAGGCGCGGCAACAGCGGCTGATCGGCTCAGGGCCTATGCCCGAGGCATCTTCGAGGCAACGGCGGCGGCGTACTCGCTCATGGATCCCGAGTACGTGATCCTCGCCGTGAATCCGGCGTTCGTCGATCTCGTGGGGATGTCCGCTGATGATCTCGTTGGGCACCAGGCATTCGAGGTGTTCATCGAGAACCCGTCACAGGCGGAGCAGGAACCGGCAAGGGTCATGCGCGAATCGCTCGAACGTGTGAAGAGAACCGCGCAGAGGGACAGCTTGCTCCTCCACCGGTTCGACATCCCTGATCCAGCCCACCCCGGCGCGTTCCTGGAGCGGTACTGGAATCCGGTCAACAGCCCCGTCCTGGACGACGAGGGTCACGTGGTCGCTCTTCTGCAGGAGGTGCACGATGTCACCGAGTACCGCGAGGATCTCGTCCGTCTTCTGGCCTACCTCAGTGCTGATCCGGACGTGTCCGACGCGGACCGCAAAGTGCGCTTCGCCGAGTACTCGGCGGCGACCATGGCGGCGTCCGGTCTCTATCGCTCCGCGCGCAAGGAGGTGGAGCAACTGCAGGAAGCCATGAGTTCCCGGGCCGGCATCGAGCAGGCCAAGGGCATCCTCATGGCTCAGCACCATTGCACCAGCGGAGACGCTTTTCTCCGGCTGGAGAAGATGTCCAACGAGACCCACGTCAAGTTGAAGGATGTCGCAGCCGCCATCGTCTATCAGGTGACAACATCGCACAGCGGCGAATAGCCACCATGTTTCCTCTGCGACGTGTCCCCTGGAAAGACCCCGCTCCCCTGGAGGCGCGGGCACTCACCCCTGCATGTACCCGACACCGTTCCACCCGCTGTGGGTCCGGGACCGTCCGAACAAGAGTCTCCCCGGGCTCGCTGCATTCGCGGGGTGGTCGGATCGGGCGAGAATTGAGGCAGATCGGAATATCAGGCGATGACGGTGGGAGACCATGCAGCACGACGCCGGGAGCCACGGGCTGTTCATGACGCCGATCCGTCGGGTCCTGCTGCTGGGCGCCATCCTCGTCATCGCGACCGTGGTCGTGCTGATGGTTCCGCTTCCCGACGTCGATGAGCTGCGTACCATGGTCGACCGGGCCGGTTGGTGGGGTCCTGTCGGGTTCGTCCTCGGGTATGCGGCGCTGACCCTGGGCCCTGTGCCCAAGAGCGTCCTGTCGATCGGGGCGGGGGTCCTGTTCGGGTTCCTGCCGGGTCTGCTGCTGGTGTACCTGGCGGCGTTGATCGGCGCGATCGCCGCGTTCTGGCTCGGACGCCTGCTCGGCCGGGACGCGGTCGAGAAGTTCACTGGAGCCCGGGTGGGAAAGGTCGATGCCGTCCTCAGCCGGGGCGGGTTCGTCGCCGTCGTCGGGGTGCGCCTGGTCCCGGTCCTGCCCTTCACCGCAATCAACTACTCGGCCGGACTGACCGCGTTGGGCTGGTGGCCCTACCTGCTGGGCACCATGGTCGGGATCCTGCCCGGCACCGCGAGCTTCCTCGCCCTCGGAGCATACGGCCCGGACTTCGGCTGGCCCGCCGCACTCGCTGCGGCAACCCTCGCCGCCCTCACCCTCGCAAGCCTCGTCTACGCGCTGCGGGTCCGGCGCAGGAACCGGACCCGCGATGCCTGACGGCCGACGACGACCACTGCTCGTGCCGGCCCTGAACCGTACCGCCGCCGTCCCGGACGTGCCGTGGATCATCCCCGACCGGCTCACGGGAGCCAACCTCGTCCTCGGACCGGATCCGATCCGATCGCCCGGTCTCCGAGTCCTCGCGTCGATCGCCGTGTCAGGGCCGTGTTCTACGCTGTGTAGTGGAGTCTTGTCCTCGGGTGTCCGTCGTACCCGACCTACCGCTGGAGCATGATGCCTGATCGTCCGATACCGCGCCCCGCCGAGCTGGCCCACCGGGTCCGCCGCGCCTTCCGCGCCCGGGTGTCCGGCGACCCCACCGGGGCGCCGGACTGGGTGCGCGAGATCGCGCTGGTCGGGGAGGGGTCGGGCTGGTTCGAGCCCGACGGCGTCGTCTGGCGGGTCCACGGCGACCTCTCCACCCTCGTCGGCGGGGTCGCGGCCCTCCTCGGGCAGGGTGCGCACCCGCTGGCGATGGCCGGGGTCGCGCGGCACTCCTCCTACCGCAACGACCCCTGGGCCCGCCTCGCCGGGACTGCCCGCTGGCTCACCGTGAGCACCTTCGGCTCCGCGGAACTCGCCGAGCGGGAGACGGCCCGGGTCCGCGGCATGCACCGGCGGGTCCGCGGCACCACCGACGACGGCCGCGCCTACTCCGCCTCCGACCCCGCCCTGCTGCGCTGGGTGCACCTGGCCTTCACCGACGCCTTCCTCGGCGCCCAGGAGGCCGTCGGGCGTGACCTGGCGCCGCGGTTCGGCCGCGATTGGGCCGACAGTTACATCGCCGACTGGTCCCGCAGCGCCCGGGCGCTCGGGGCCGAGGACCTCCCGGTCAACCGCCGGGAACTCGCCGAGGCCCTGCGCGCGCTGGAACCCGACCTCGAACCCGTCCCCGCCGAGCTCCTGGCCTTCCTCGCCGCCCCGGACGGGCTGAACCGGGCCGAGCGGATCTTCTACAGCGGCCTCGCCGGAGCCGGAGGGCTGGTGCTCTCCCCATCCGTGGCACCCTTCGCCGGGGTACCCGGCCGCGGCGACCGCTCGCCCGCAGCCCGACTCCGCCTGCAGCGCACCCGGTTGCAGCTCCGGGCCTTCCAGCTGGCCCTCGGGCCGCACAGTCCCTCCGAGGACGCGGCGCGCTACCGGATCGGCCTCGCCGGCCCCCCGGACTGGCTCGACTGAGCCTCGACTGAGCGTGCTCGCGGGCGTCACCCCCGAGGCCCCGACCTTCTTCTGACTCGCAGCGCCGTGGCGCCTGCGACGATGCTCCCGTTCACCCCACATCGGGGTCGGGAGGCACGCCCTAGCCGCGGTCGTGGCGTCCGGCCTCCAGATCCGCGACGTCCGCGACCTCCCGCTCGGCCACGGTCATGGCCCCGCCGCCGCGGTGTGCGGGCATCCACCAGGCGCCCGGCTCCGGGGTCACCGGGAAGTCGGCGATGCACGTCTCGATGCCGTCCTGGAGCTCCTGGCGGAGCCTCTCCGTCTCCTCGGCGACGTCGATCCCCGGCTCGTGGCGGATCGGCGGGCCGATGTGGACGCGGACGGGCGACTTCCACGCGCGCCGGACGGAGAAGCCGTGGCCCCGGGTCAGCAGCCGGTGGGACCCCCAGACGGACACGGGGATCACGGGCACGCCGGCCTCCGCGGCGAGCCGGACCGCGCCGGTCTTGAGCGCGCGGACCGTGTAGCTGCGGGACACCCCGGCTTCCGGGAGGATCGCCACGTACTCGCCGGCCCGCAGCTTCACGAGCGCGTCGTCGTACGCGGCCGCGCCGGCCTTGCGGTCCGTGATCACATGGCCCAGCCCGAAGACGAACGGGCTGACGAACCAGTGCTCCGCCGCCCGCTTCGAGATCATGTAGCGCGCCTGGATGCGGGCGTGGTTCCACAGCACGAGCTCCGCGAAGGCGAAGTCCAGGTAGCCGAAGTGCGTGATGACGACGACGGCGCCGTGCCCGGGCACGGCGCGTCGGGAGCGCCCGTTCAGGGGGTCCGAGGCCGGCAGGTTCTCCGTCCCGCTGACCGTGATCGGCAGTCTCAGGGCCGCGAACGCGGTCTTGCCCGCGTAGACGACGAACCGGTACATGCGGTCGTTCTGCCGCGGCTTCCATCCCATGCTCTGATCCCTCTTCCTGCGGTCGCGGGAGGAACCCGCGGATCGTCTGTACTCTTTGTACCCCGGACGGACGGACCCGCGCTGCACTGACGGGGATTCGCGCCGCGATGTCGGGCGGGCCCTACGGCCGCGGGTCCCTGCGTAGAATCGCAGGCGGTGCCCGGCGCACCCGACCGACCGCCCGACCATCGAGGGGACCCGTGGGCCACAGCCACCAGCACACCGGCGGGAGTCCGGCGCCGTCCGCCCCCGCGATCGCCGCGCGGCGCCGGGCGACCCTCCTGCTCTCGGTCGTCCTCGTGCCCCTGGGCGTGCTGACCCTCGTCGCCATGGTGCTCCTGTGGCCCAGCGGGGACCGCAGCACCCTGGACGTCGCCAGTCCATACGCGACGGCGGACGGCGTCGCCTTCGACCGCGGTACCGTCCGCGAGGTGGGCGAGGCGGACTGCCCGTCCTCCCGGCCGACCGTCGACGCGGGCGGCACGGCGCTCACCTGCACCATCGCCTACACGCAGCCGGCGGGCGGGGGCGGCCTCGTCCCCGTCGAGGTGACCCCCGAACTCGCGAAGACCGACGCCGTCGAGCCCGGGGACGAGATCCGCTACCTCGACCTCTCCGAGGTCATGCAGGGCGCCGCGCCCTACGTCTTCGTCGACTTCGTGCGTTCCGTGCCCGTCGTCGCGCTCGCGGTGCTCTACGCCGTCGTCGTCATCGCCGTGGCCCGCTGGCGGGGCCTGCGTGCCCTCCTCGGACTGGCCGGCGCCCTCGTGGTCCTGGCGCAGTTCGTCCTGCCCGGCCTCGTCGAGGGCGCGCCGCCCCTGCTGCTGGGACTCGTCGGCTCGACCGTGATCATGTACGGCGTCCTCTACTTCGCGCACGGGGTCTCCGCCCGCACCTCGACGGCACTGCTCGGGACCGTCGTCGGACTCGGCATCACGGCGCTGCTCGCGGCCTGGGCCACGGATGCGGCGCACCTGACCGGCGTGGGCGACGAGAACGCCTACACGCTGGTGAACGCCTCGGACGAACTGTCCATCTCCTCGATCATCCTGTGCGGCCTGATCATCTCCGGCCTGGGCGTGCTCAACGACGTGACGATCACGCAGTCCTCCGCGGTGTGGGAGCTGTACGAACTCGCGCCGAACACCTCCGGGCGACGGCTCTTCGGCTCCGCCATGCGGATCGGCCGTGACCACATCGCCTCCACCGTCTACACCATCGCGTTCGCGTACGCCGGGGCCGCGCTGCCCGTGCTGATCCTCGTCTCCCTCTACGACCGTGCGCTCCTCGACACCCTCACCAGCGGTGAGCTGGCGGAGGAGGTGGTGCGGACCCTGGTGGGGTCGATCGGCCTCGTCCTGGCCATCCCGGTCACCACCCTCGTCGCGGTGCTGGTGGTCAGGGCGGTGGGTCCGCGGCCCGCGCGCCGCAGTCACGACGACGTCCCGGGCGAGGGAGCGACGCCGGCGGTCCTCGCCGCCGGGGGCGCGGGAACCCTGGCCCCGGGAGAACGGCTCGTGGCGCTCGGCGGACGTCGGGTCCCCGGCGCGGAGCCGGGCGCATGACGAACGCGTGGCGCAGGGCGGCCAGGGAGCGCAGGCGTGCGGGAACCGACGGATTTGCGGGTGCTTGCGACAATGGAGGGGTGACCGCAGTACCGACCCTCCCCGTCCCCTCCGGCGATCCCGGCTACGGCGACCCGCCGGATGCCCTGCCCGACGCGCCCGACGGCGCGCCCCGGCTCGACCTGCCGCCGCTCACCCTCGGCCCCATCACCGTGGACACCCCGGTGATCCTCGCCCCCATGGCCGGCATCACGAACAAGGCCTTCCGCAGGCTCTGCCGCGAGTACGGCGGCGGGCTCTACGTCTCCGAGATGGTCACCTCCCGCGCGCTGGTCGAGCGCAGCCCCGAGTCGATGCGCATCATCTCCCACGACGACGACGAGAAGGTGCGCTCCGTGCAGCTGTACGGCGTGGACCCGAAGACCGTCGGCGCGGCCGTCCGCCTCCTCGTCGAGGAGGACCGCGCCGACCACATCGACCTGAACTTCGGCTGCCCCGTCCCGAAGGTCACCCGCAAGGGAGGGGGAGCGGCCTTGCCCTGGAAGCTCGATCTCTTCACCGGCATCGTGCAGACCGCCGTGCGCGAGGCCTCCCGGGGCGGCGTGCCGCTGACCATCAAGATGCGCAAGGGCATCGACGACGACCACCTCACCTTCCGCGAGGCGGGGAGGATCGCGCGCGACAGCGGGGTGGCCGCCGTCGCCCTCCACGGGCGCACCGCGTCCCAGTTCTACTCCGGCAAGGCCGACTGGAACGCCATCGCGGAACTGCGCGAGGCCCTGCCGGACATCCCGGTGCTCGGCAACGGCGACATCTGGAGCGCCGAGGATGCCGTCCGCATGGTGCGTCAGACCGGGGTCGACGGCGTCGTGATCGGCCGCGGCTGCCAGGGCCGGCCGTGGCTCTTCGGCGACCTGGTGAACGCGTTCGAGGGCAGCGTCTCCCGGCACCGTCCCGGCCTCGGGCAGGTCGCCGACACCGTCTACCGCCACGCCGAACTCCTCGTCGAGACGTTCGGCAGCGAGATGATGGGCCTGCGCGACATCCGCAAGCACATGGCCTGGTACTTCAAGGGCTACGTCGTCGGCGGCGACCTGCGCGCGAAGCTGGCCACCGTCCCCACCCTCGAGGTGCTGCGCGGGCTTCTGGACGAACTCGACAAGGACTCGCCCTACCCTGGCCCGGACGCGGAGGGACCGCGCGGCCGTGCCGGCTCGCCGAAGAGGACCGCCCTGCCCGAGCACTGGCTCGACGCCCGCGTCCTCGACGCGGCGCAGCAGGCGGACATCGCCGCGGCCGAGGTGGACGTCTCCGGCGGATGACGGCGACCCCGCGCTCCACATCGGCACGGACCGGCACGCATCCCCTTCCCCGTTGCGCTAGAAAGGCATCATGAGCTTCCGCGATCCGTCCCTCACCCCCGGCTACAGTGCCGAGGACACCGAGCGGTGGGTGGAGGAGCCGCCGAAGAGCTCCCACCGCACCGACTTCGAGCGGGACCGGGCGCGCGTGCTGCACTCGTCCGCGCTGCGCCGCCTCGGCGCGAAGACGCAGGTCGTCGCCCCCGACACCGACGACTTCGTGCGCACGCGCCTGACCCACTCGCTGGAGGTCGCGCAGATCGGCCGTGAACTGGGCAGGACGCTCGGCTGCGATCCGGACATCGTGGACACCGCGTGCCTGGCGCACGACCTCGGTCACCCGCCCTTCGGGCACAACGGCGAATCCGCGCTCAACGACCTCGCCCACGGGATCGGCGGGTTCGAGGGCAACGCCCAGACCCTGCGCCTGCTCACACGGCTGGAGCCGAAGGTCCTCGCCGCCGACGGCGGGCCCGCGGGACTGAACCTCACGCGCGCCAGCCTCGACGCCGCGTGCAAGTACCCGTGGACGGCCGCCGCGGCCCCCGTCATCAGCGGTCAGCGCACCACGAAGTTCGGTGCGTACGACGACGACCTCCCGGTCTTCGCGTGGCTGCGCGACGGCGCCCCCGACGGCCGTTCCTGCCTGGAGGCGCAGGTGATGGACCTGGCGGACGACATCTCGTACTCCGTGCACGACGTCGAGGACGCCATCGTCGCCGGGCACCTCCAGCTCAAGTGGATGGACAGCGCCGACGCCCGTGCGCGCGTGGTGGGCTACACGCAGCAGTGGTACCTCCCGGGCAGCGACCCGGCCTCCGTCGACGCAGCCCTCTCCCGGCTCGAGCGGACGCCGGTCTGGGTGCGCGAGGCGGACGGCACGCGGCGGTCCATGGCCGCGTTGAAGAACATGACGAGCCAGCTGATCGGCCGTTTCTGCCAGAGCGCGATGCAGTCGACGCGGTCCATCTACGGCCCCGACCCGCTGACCCGCTACAACGCGGAGATGGTGGTGCCCGAGGAGACGGTCATGGAGATCGCCGTGATGAAGGGGCTGGCCACCACGTACGTGATGACAACGGACCACCGCCAGCCCCTCTACGAGCGCCAGCGGGAGATCCTGGCCTCCCTCGTGGCGCAGATCCACGCCGACGGGGACCGGCACCTCGAGCCGATGTTCGCCGCGGACTGGCGGGAGGCGGGCGACGACGACGCCCGCCTGCGCGTCGTCGTCGACCAGGTCGCCTCGCTCACCGATGTCTCCGCCCTCGGACTCCACGAACGCATCGTCGGCCCGGTCCCGGCCCTCTGGTAGGACGACCGGGGTGCCGACCCGCATACGCCGCGGGCACGGTCGGAGTGTCGGTGGGGCAGGCCTAAACTGGGGTCATGGCCGGACTCATCAAACGCGAAGACATCGATGAGGTACGCCAGCGCACGGACATCAAGGAGGTCGTCGAGGCCTACGTCACCCTGAAGTCCGCCGGCATCGGCTCGTGGAAGGGCCTGTGCCCGTTCCACGACGAGCGGTCGCCGTCGTTCCACGTGCGCCCGCAGATGGGCTCCTACCACTGCTTCGGCTGCGGCGAGGGCGGCGACGTCATCAGCTTCGTGCAGAAGCAGGACCACACCTCCTTCAGCGAGACCGTCGAGAAGCTCGCCGCGCGCATCGGCTTCGAACTGCACTACGAGGACGGCGGATCCGGTCCGCGCCGCGAGGACGTCGGCCGGAGGCAGCGGCTCCTCGACGCGCACAAGATCGCCGCGGAGTTCTTCCGCGACCAGCTCCTCACGCCCGGCGCCGGCACCGCCCGCCAGTTCCTGCAGGACCGCGGCTTCGACCGCGAGGCGGCCGCCCACTTCGGCGTCGGCTACGCACCCCAGGGCTGGGACGGCCTGCTGAACCACCTCACGGGCCGCGGCTTCACCCTCGACGAACTCAAGCTGACCGGCATGTTCAGCGCCTCGTCGAGCAACCCCGGGCGCTTCTACGACCGCTTCCGCGGGCGCCTGATCTGGCCCATCCGCGACATCACCGGGGACACCGTGGGCTTCGGCGCCCGCAAGCTCTTCGAGGACGACCAGGGGCCGAAGTACCTCAACACCCCGGAGACCTCCCTCTACAAGAAGTCCCAGGTGCTGTACGGCATCGACCTCGCCAAGCGGGAGATCGCCAGGAACCGGCAGCTCGTCGTCGTGGAGGGCTACACGGATGTCATGGCCTGCCACCTCGCGGGCGTCGGGACCGCCGTCGCCACCTGCGGCACGGCGTTCGGTACGGACCACATCAAGATCGCCCGCAGGCTCCTGTCCGACGACGGCACGGGCGGCGAGGTGATCTTCACGTTCGACGGCGACGCCGCGGGCCAGAAGGCCGCGCTGCGCGCGTTCGAGGAGGACCAGCGGTTCAACTCGCAGACCTACGTGGCCGTCGAGGCGTCCGGGGCGGACCCGTGCGAACTCCGGCAGACACGGGGCGACGACGCCGTGCGCGAGCTCATCGCCGACCGCCGGCCCCTCTTCGAGTTCGCGATCAAGGCGTCCTTCGCGAACTTCGACCTCTCGTCCGGCGAGGGACAGGTCAAGGCGCTGCGCCACGCAGCGCCGATCGTCGCGCAGATCCGCGACGTGTCGTTGCGGTCCACGTACACGCGCGAGCTCTCCCGCTGGCTCGGGATGCAGTACGTGGGGGAGGACCAGGTGGCCCGCGCCGTGTCCGCGGCCGCGCGCCGGGAGAACACGTCCTCGACCGGACGCGGCGGTCCCCAGCAGGGCAAGCACGCGCAGCAGGGCCAGGGGAGTCCGGGCCAGCAGGGCCAGCAGGGGAGCGCGGCTTCCGACGGAGTCGGGGCGGCCCCCTCCTCCGACCCCTTCTTCGAGCGGCCCGACCCGCGGGACCCGATCGCCCGCATGGAGCGGGAGGCCCTCGAGGTGGTGCTGCAGCAGCCCACGCTCCTGACGGCGCCCCAGTGGGAGAGCTTCTCGACGATCCACTTCACCGTCCCCGTCTACGAGGCGCTCCACAACGCCGTCCTCGCGGCGGGTGCGGCCGGCACCGAGCTGTCGCGGTGGGTCGAATCGGTGCGCGACGGCGTGCCGGACGTGCTGCGGCCCCTCGTGAGCGAGCTGGCCGTCCGCCCGCTGCCGGCGAAGGACGCCGAGGCGATGGTGAGCTACTGCCGGGACATCCTGAACCGGCTCACCGAACTGCGGATCACGCAGCAGAAGGCGGAGAAGCTGGGGCAGCTCCAGCGCATGGATCCGGCGGCCGATCCGGCGCTCTACAGCCAGCTGCAGCGGGACCTGATGGAGCTCGAGATGCAGCGGCGGCGGCTCCGCGAGGAGTGAGCCCGGGCCGATTTCACTTCGCTGCCCGGGGTATGTAGAGTAGAGACCGCGCTTTCCTCCGTAGCTCAATTGGCAGAGCATTCGACTGTTAATCGAAGGGTTACTGGTTCAAGTCCAGTCGGAGGAGCCACGAAGGGTCGGTGACCCGGGCGGAAGCCCGGGCCACCGACCCTTTTCCTTTGCCCGGCCGCGCCCGCGCGGGCGTGGCCCAGGAACCTGTCAGAGGGCGGGCGTAGGCTTCGCGCATGAACACGAACGGTACGAACGGCAAGCTCATCCTGGTGACCGGGGCCACCGGCTACATCGGCGGGCGGCTGGTGACCAAGCTGGTGGCCGAGGGCCGCCGGGTCCGCGTCATCGTCCGGTCCCCGCAGAAGCTCAAGGACGTCCCCTGGGCCGGGTCCGTCGAGATCGTGGAGGGGGACCTGCAGGACCGCGAGTCGATGCGCGCGGTCACGCAGGGCGTCGACACCCTCTACTACCTCGTGCACTCCATGGGCTCGGGGCGGAACTTCGACAGGCGCGAGGCGGACATCGCGACCATCGTCTCCGAGGCCGCCGCGGACGCGGGAGTCCGCCGCATCGTGTACCTGGGTGGCCTCCACCCGGAAGGCGTGGAGCTGTCCACCCACATGCGGTCGCGGACGCAGGTCGGCACGATCCTCCTCGAATCCGGCGTGCCGACCGTCGCCTTCCAGGCCGGCGTCGTCATCGGGTCGGGGTCGGCGTCGTTCGAGATGATCCGCCACCTGTCCGACGTCCTCCCGGTCATGCCCGCGCCCAAGTGGGTCCTGAACCACATCGAGCCGATCGCCGTACGCGATGTCATCCACTACCTCATCGGGGCGCTCGACCTGCCCGAGGGCCTGAACCGGACGTTCGACCTCGGGTCCCGCGAGGTCCTCACCTACGCGGAGATGATGAACCAGTACGCCGAGGCGGCGGGGCTGCCGCGCCGCAGGATCCTGGCGCTGCCGGTCCTGACGCCGCGCCTGGCCGGGCACTGGGTCAATCTCGTCACGCCCATCCCGCGGGCGATGGCCATGCCCCTGATCGAGTCCCTCCAGCACGACGCCGTCACCTCCGAGCACGACATCGACCGCTACATCGCGGTCCCCGAGGGCGGCCTCACGGGCTACCGCCGCGCGGTGGATCTGGCGCTCGGCAAGATGCGCGGGGGAGAGGTGGAGACCAGCTGGGCCGGCGCGACGCAGGTGGACGCCGCGGCCGATCCGCTCCCGTCGGACCCGCAGTGGGCCGGCCACACGGTGTTCACCGACGTCCAGACCTACAGCTCCAGCGCGTCCCCGGAGAAGCTGTGGAGCGTCGTCGAGGGGATCGGCGGGGAGAACGGCTGGTACTCCTGGACCGTCGGCTGGGCGGCCCGCGGCTGGATGGACAAGCTCGCCGGGGGCGTGGGCCTCCGGCGCGGCCGGCGGGATGCCAGGGAACTGCTCACGGGCGAGGCCCTGGACTTCTGGAGGGTCGAGGAGATCGTGCGCGGCAGGAGCCTGAGGCTCCGCGCCGAGATGAAGGTGCCGGGCCGGGCGTGGCTGGAGTTCAGGGTGGAGCCGGACGGCTCCGGCAGTTCGTTCTACCAGCGGGCCGTCTTCTTCCCCCACGGGCTCTCCGGGCGCCTGTACTGGCTGGCCGTGCTGCCGTTCCACGGGTTCATCTTCAAGTCCATGGCGCGCAACATCGCCACGGCGGCGGAGGCCCTGCCCTCGGAGCCCGGGTCGGCGCCGGAGCGGACGGCCGCCTGAGCGCCGCGCCTGCAGTAGCGCCCCGGTGCGCTACTGCAGGGCCGGGACGGTCCTCGGCCGGACCACCGTCCAGAGGAAGACCACTCCCAGGGCGATGCACGCCGCCATGACGAGCGCCATGGGCGTCGCTGATTCGATGCCCTCGCCCAGCAGTCCGACGAGCGGCGAGATCAGACCCGCCGTCCCGAACGTCACCGCGCCGAGCAGGGACGCCGCCGTGCCGGCCTGCGCGCCGTTGTTGATGAGGGCCAGCACCTGCACGCAGGGGAACACGAAGCCCGTGGCCATGATGTAGAACCACAGCGGCACCGCGGTGCCCCAGAACCCGAGGCCCAGTTGGTCGAAGGCGATGATGAGCATCGCCATGGTGAGCTGGACGACGGTCGCCATCGCGATGACCCACTGCGGGCCCACGCGCCGGAGGACCCGCGCGCTGATCTGCACGCCGGCGACGATGCCGAGCGAGTTGACGGCGAACAGCAGCCCGTACTGCTGCTCGTTCAGCCCGTAGGGGCCCTGGAACAGGAAGGGCGAGGCGGAGAGGTAGGAGAAGAGCCCGGAGAAGTTCATGCCGCCGACGAGCAGGATGCCGATGAAGATGCGGTCGCTGAGGACCGCCCGGTAGCGCTGGGCGACGGTGAGGCCCGACCGGCGGCGGTTCTCCCGGGGGAGGGTCTCCACGATGAACAGCGACACCGCGGTGATCACCAGCACGCCGTAGCAGGCGAGGAACCAGAAGATGCCGGGCCAGGGGAAGAGCAGCAGCAGCTGGGAGCCGATGACCGGCGCGAAGATGGGCGCCATCCCGTTCACGAGCGCCATGTAGGACAGCATGCGGACGAGGGTGTAGCCACCGAAGAGGTCGCGCACCATCGCCATCGCGACCACGCCGCCACCGGCGGCTCCGATGCCCTGGAGCACGCGGAACACCATGAGCATGGTGATGTCCTCGGAGGACGCCGCGCCGATGGACGCGCCGACGTGCAGCGAGGTGGCGAGGATGAGCGGCAGGCGACGACCGATCTTGTCGCTGAGCGGTCCCACGAGCAGCTGTCCGCCCGCGAAGCCGATGATCGTCCCCGTGAGCGTCAGCTGGACGGCCGCCTCGGACACGCCGAGATCCGACCGCAGGGCCGGGAAGGCGGGCAGGTACAGGTCGATGGTGAACGGCCCGAGGGCGGTCAGGGTGCCGAGGACGAAGACGTAGATGATCTTCTCGCGGCGGGTGAGGGCGTCGCCGGGATGCGTGATGGTGCCCAAGCTGGTGCTCAAGATGCTGCCTAACGGAACGAGGGTGCTGCCGGGTGACGGGTCGGGTGGAGCGGGGATGCATCGATCGCGGTGGCGGCCCGGCGACGACGGCGGAGCGGCTCACGCCTGCAGCGGGTCGTCCACGCAGGGACGAATTGGTTGCTGCGGCGAATCAACGACGTTCCCATCTTACGACCCGTCGTCAAGCCTTCCCCCTCCGGTTCCGCCCGCCGTGTCCGCGCGGCTGCTAAGCATGCTTCGGACTGACGTAGGGTGTTGGGGGGCCGAACGAGCAGGGAGAACCAGGCAATGAGCAAGCACGACGTCGACACCGAGTCCGCGGACCAACCGCGGCACCTTGCGCGGGTCATCGGAATCACGATGGCGGCCGCCGTGGGAGGCCTCCTGTTCGGGTTCGACACCGCCGTCATCAACGGCGCGGTCGATTCGATCCAGGCCGACTTCGGGCTGAGCGCGAGCGTCCTCGGGTTCACCGTCGCCATCACGCTGCTCGGCTGTGCCGCGGGCGCATGGTTCGCCGGCGGGCTCGCCGACCGGTGGGGACGCAAGAAGGTCATGATCGCGGCGGCCTTCCTGTTCGCGGTCAACTCCGTCGGGTCGGCCTTCGCCGTCTCCGAGTGGGACCTCATGGCGTGGCGCCTCGTCGGCGGCCTGGCGATCGGGATCGCCTCCGTCATCGTGCCCGGCTACATCGCCGAGATCGCGCCGACCAAGTGGCGCGGGGGACTCGCGTCGGTCCAGCAGCTCGCCATCACGATCGGCATCTTCGTCGCCCTGCTCTCCGACGCCTCGTTCGCGAGCGCGGCCGGGGGCGCCGCCAACGAGTTCTGGTGGGGCCTGTCCGCATGGCGCTGGATGCTCCTGGTCGGCGTGCTCCCGGCCGTCGTCTACGGTGTCCTCGCGCTCGTCATCCCCGAGTCACCCCAGTTCCTCATCCGCGCCGGCCGAGACAGGGATGCCGCGCGCATCCTGTCCCGCGTCTCCGGCGTCAGGGACACCGAGGGCAAGATCCACCAGATCCGGGAGAGCTTCGAGCGCGAGGACCGCGCCAGCTACCGTGACCTGCGCGGGCCCGCACTGGGCCTGCAGCCCATCCTGTGGGTCGGGATGGCCATCGCTGCCCTCCAGCAGCTCGTCGGCATCAACGCAATCTTCTACTACTCCACGACGCTGTGGAAGTCGGTGGGCTTCAGCGAGAGCGATTCCTTCACGACGTCGGTGATCACCTCGGTCATCAACGTGACCATGACGTTCGTCGCCATCTTCTTCGTGGACCGCATCGGCCGCCGCAAGCTGCTGCTCACCGGGTCCATCGGCATGACGGTCGGGCTGCTCGCGGCGACCCTCGCGTTCCTCCAGGCGGAGGGCACCGGCGAGGACGTCGCCCTGCCGGGGATGTGGGGCCCGATCGCCCTCGTGGGTGCGAACCTCTTCGTCATCTTCTTCGCCGCCACGTGGGGCCCCGTCATGTGGGTCACGCTCGGCGAGATGTTCCCCAACCGCATCCGCTCGATCGCCCTGGGTGTCGCGACCATGGTCAACTGGGTCTTCAACTTCATCGTCACCCTCACCTTCCCGTGGGTCAGTGCGAACCTCGGCCTGTGGGTCATGTACGCGGCCTTCACCGTCTTCGCGGTCGTCTCCTTCGTCTTCGTCCGCACCCGGCTGCCGGAGTTCGCGGGCAGGGAACTCGAGGACAACGCGGCGCTCACGGCAGCACGATGACGTGCCCCGGCGCGATGGTAATTTTGGTTCAGCGAATGTCCGGCAAGACACACACGAATGGAGGCAGGGCCTATGAACAGCTCGGCTAGTACGCGCGGCAAGCGGTCCACAGGCTCACTCTCGATCTTCGGACTCATCAGGCTGCTCGCGCGGCTGACGCCGAGGCAGGCCAGCGACGAGTTCTCGATCGCCGTCGAGCAGCTGAAGCAGAAGGGCACGAAGGCCGGCATCGCCGTCGCCCTCCTCGTCGTCGCCCTGATCTTCGTCCTGTTCTTCGCCGTCGCACTGGTCGTCGCCGCCATCATGGGCCTCGCCGAGATCATGCCCGCATGGCTGGCCGCCCTGCTGGTCGCCCTGCTCTTCATCGTCATCGGCGGCATCCTCGCGCTGATCGGGGTCTCCCGCCTCAAGAAGCAGCTCCCGCTGCTGCCCGAGGATGCGATCCGCGGGATCCGGTACGACCTCGGCGTGCTCAAGGAGGGCCGCAGCTTCGACCCGGCCACGCTGGACGTCAAGAAGCCCAAGGAGGAGAAGAAGCCCAAGGACGCCGGCAAGGACGCCCAGCCGAAGGAGCCGAAGCCTTCCTACGAGGAGCTGCGCGGCCGTACGGGGGAGCGCCGGACACACATCGCCGACGCGCGCGATTCGCTCGGTGCCCGCGTGGACGTCAAGTCACGCCTCGACGGCGCCCGCCACCGTGCACCCCAGGGCGCGCGGACGCCGGCCGGTCCTGCAGGCACCGGACAGACCGCGGCGGTCGCCGTGCGCCGCGACGTGCCCCTCAACACGAGCCTCGCCGACCGCTGGAAGCCACTGAGCGTCCTCGCGGCGTCCGTCGCTGCGATGCTCGTCATGCTGCGCCGCCTCCTCAGCAAGTAGCAGGCAGCCCGGCCGACCGACAGGCGGCCGGTCGCCCGACCCCGTCCCGCCGACCGCGGGTGCGGGACGGGGGACCGGCCGCCTGCCTGCATAATGGGACGGGGAGGCACAGGGAATGAGACTGATCGGGGCCGGAGGACGGCCGGGCGACGACAACGCGGTGCTGACGACGGCCTGGACCCTGCCCAACCTCGTCACCGTGATCCGGTTCCTGGGCGTCCCGCTGTTCGTCTGGTTCATCACCGAGCAACGCTACGGAGCGGCGGTCGTCACGCTCGTGGTGATCGGCTCGACCGACTGGGTCGACGGGTACCTCGCGCGGCGCCTCAACCAGGTGTCGGTCGTCGGGAAGTGGCTCGACCCGGTGGCCGACCGCGTCGCCCTGATCGTGGTCGCCGTGACCTTCGTCGTCGACGGCATCGCCCCCGCCTGGCTCGTCTGGGCCATCGTCATCCCGGACATCATCCTCATCCTCAACGCGCTCGTCCTCTTCCGCGGGCCGCTGCACCTCCCCGTCATCACGGTGGGGAAGATCCGGACCGCGCTGATGCTCGTGGGTGCGCCGCTGCTCCTGCTGGGCCAGGTCGAGGGCTTCCAGCAGGACTGGATCGTCGTTCTCGCCCAGGGCATGCTCGCCGTGGGATGCGTGCTGCACCTCGTCGCCTTCTGGGCCTACCTCATCGCAGCGCACCGCAAGTACCGTCTGGAGCGGGCCGAGCAGCAGTCGTGCCCGCCCTAGCCATCGCGCTGGCGCTGCTCGGCGCTGTCTTCCTCGCGTTCGGAGCGCAGCGCCAGGGAAGCGCGGTGCGTGCGAACACGGGCGGGCTCGCCCTCAGCTCCTCGGGCTTCACCCGCCTCCTCACCAACCCGCGCTGGCTGTTCGGGCTCTTCCTGCTCGTCACGGGCACGGCGCTGAACGTCATCGCCCTGTCGCTCGCCAGCCTGACGGTGGTGCAGCCGATCGGGGCCATCGCGCTCGTCATCACCACGGTCGTCAACGCCCGCGACCAGGGCCTCCGCATCAACCGCCCCACCGTCGCCGCGATCACCGCGTGCGTGACGGGGAGCGCCCTCTTCGTCATCCTCGCGGTCAACGTCACCCGCCCGAACCACGCGATCCGCCCCGCCCAGGAACTGTCCGTGGTGCTGCTGCTGGCGGCCGCGGTCCTGCTGTTCGGCAGCCTGGCGGTGGTGGGCCGGCATCGCCTCAACGCCTTCGCCTACATCCTCGGCGCCGGCGTCCTCTTCGGGTTCGTCGCCGTCCTGACCAAGATCGTCGCAGGCCACCTGCTCGACGCGAACGGCCGCTTCCTGCTCAACGTCCCGGTTCCCACGCTGCTGGCCCTCGCGGCTGCCGTGGCGCTCGGCGTCTGGTTCGTGCAGAGCGCCTACGCGACAGGCCCGCCGGACCTCGTCATTGCGGGCCTCACCGTGATCGACCCGATCGTCGGCATCGCCGTGGGCATCATCATCCTCGACGAGCTCCAGTCGGAGGTCCGAACGGTGGTCGCGCTGGGCATGGGGGCGGCGGCCCTCATTGCTATTGTTGGGGTCGTTGCCCTCGCCCGGCACCACCCCGACGTGGTGAAGCGGCAGCGCTGATCCGGGCCCGCGAAGCACCTGTCCAGCACACCGACGTAGGGATCCCCCGTGAGTTACCCGGCTGATGTCAAGCCCCTGACCATCCTGATCGCCGCAGACACCTACCCGCCCAACGTGAACGGTGCGGCCCAGTTCGGCTACCGGCTGGCGAAGGGGATGTCGGGACGCGGCCACGCGGTCCACGTCCTCGCCCCGCGTCCCTCCAACGGACCCAGCATGACCGAACCCGACGGCGCCTGGTCCGTCCATCGCCTGCGCTCGCACAGCGTCCCCACCCACGACTACTGGCGCATCTGCCTCCCCTGGGAGATCAAGCGCGACATCAGCCTGCTCTTCGACCGGGTCCAGCCCGACGTCGTGCACATCCAGTGCCACTACATGGTGGGGCAGTACGCACTCTACGAAGCCGTGAAGCGGGGAATCCGGGTGGTGGCCACCAACCACTTCATGCCGGAGAACCTCAACCCCTTCCTGCCGTTCCCCGAATGGTTCAAGAGGATCGTGGCGAAGAACTCGTGGCGGGACATGGGCAAGGTCATGGGCAAGGCCGCCGCCGTCACGACGCCGACGCCGCTGGCGGCGAAGGCCATGCACGACCACGCCTTCCTGCGCGAGGTACTCCCCGTCTCCAACGGCATCGATGCCGCCGCCTACGAGGTCCGGCCGGGCGAGGTGATCGACCCCCACGAGCATCCGACCGTCCTCTTCGTGGGCCGGCTGGCCGAGGAGAAGCACATCGACGTGCTGATCGACGCCGTCGCGAAGACCCCCGAAGACCTCGACGTGCACCTCGAGATCGTCGGCGGCGGTGAGGTCAAACCGGCGCTGCAGGCGCAGGCCGCCCGCCTCGGAATCGGCGACCGCGTCCGCTTCCGCGGCCTGATCGACGACGACGAGCTGCGCCTGAGCTACATCCGGGCCGCGCTCTTCTGCCAGCCGGGTACCGCCGAGCTGCAGTCGCTCGTCACCCTCGAGGCGATGTCCGCGTCGACTCCCGTGCTGCTCGCCAACGCCATGGCGCTGCCCCATCTGGTGTCGGACGGCGAGAACGGCTACCTGTTCGAGCCGGGGAACGCCGACGAACTGGGCAAGCGCATCACGGAGATCCTCAGCCTCCCCCGCGAGGACCAGGAGGCCATGGGCGCCGTGAGCCGGGCCATGGTGGGCACGCACGACATCCGGGCGACGCTGGAGACGTTCGAGGGCCTGTACTACGGCACCCTCTCCTCGCAGGGGCCCGCGCCCCGGGAGGCGGACCTCGGCGCCCCCGCACACTGAGATGCCCGTCCCGCTCGTCCGGGATGAGGGCGGCGGGCGCCGGGGGGGGGGGGGTGAGGATCGACCTCCGGCTCGATCCGGTGATCCCGGAAGAGGGGGCCTGAAGTAGGGCGACTCGGACTTGAACCGAGGACCTTAGGATTATGAGTCCTGCGCTCTAACCAGCTGAGCTACCGCCCCCTACGTCGACGCGTAGAAGCCTACCAAGACTCGTGGGGCGCCGCGTGCAGGCCTCGGTGTGCCACTGGCGCCCTAAGTTACCGGCGGGTAACATGGTGGCGTGGGCGCCTGCCCGCACAGGATTCGGTCGAGGAACAGTGCTGGTCGCCGGCGACCAGAGTGAGGGGCATCCCATGAGCAAGACGACGATCGACGTCGACAACCTCCCGTACGCCGACGGCGATTTCTTCGCCTTCGAGGAACTGCTCTCCGACAAGGAGCGCGCCAGGCTGGAGGAGATCCGGAGCTGGCTCACCCGCGAGGTGCGTCCGAACGCCGTCGACTGGTGGACCAAGGGTGCCTTCCCCCAGGAGCTCATCCCGAAGGTCGCCGAACTGGACCCGATGAGCCCGGTCTACCGCCAGGGCTACTCCAACCTCTTCGCCGGCATCACCCACGCCGAGTTCACGCGCGCCGACACCTCCTTCGCCACGTTCATGGGCGTCCACGACGGGCTCTTCACCGGCTCCATCGAGGCCCTGGCCTCGAAGGAGCAGCAGGAGGAGTGGCTGCCGGACATCTACGCGATGAAGAAGATCGGCGCCTTCGGACTCACCGAGCCGCTCGGCGGCTCCGACGTCGCCGGCGGGACCCGGACGACGGCGCGCCGCGACGGCGGTTCATGGGTGCTCAACGGTGCCAAGCGCTGGATCGGCAACGCCACCTTCTCCGACTGGGTGGTCGTCTACGCCCGGGACCTCGAGGACAACCAGGTCAAGGGCTTCCTCGTGGACACCACGCTCCCGGGCTTCTCCTCGTCGAAGATCGAGAACAAGATCGCCCTCCGCACCGTCGAGAACGCGGACATCGTCCTCGACGACGTGGTGGTCTCCGACGACTTCCACCTGAAGGGCGCCAACAGCTTCCGCGACACGAACAAGGTCCTGAAGGTCACGCGCCTGGCCGTCGGCTGGCAGGCCGTCGGCCAGCAGCTCGCCGCCTTCGACGTCGCCCGCCGGTACGCCGTCGAGCGCGAGCAGTTCGGGCGGCCGATCGCCAGCTTCCAGCTCGTCCAGCAGCAGCTGGTGCAGATCCTGGGCAACGCGATGAGCTCGATGGGCATGATGGTGCGCCTCTCCCAGCTCGAGGACGCCGGCAGGGCGAAGGACGAGCAGTCCGCCCTCGCCAAGGCGTTCACCACGGCCCGCATGCGCGAGAGCGTCGCGGCCGGACGGAACATCCTCGGCGGCAACGGGATCGTCGTCGACTACGAGATGGCGAAGATCTTCTCGGACGCCGAGGCGATCTACTCCTACGAGGGCACGCAGGAGATCAACACCCTCGTCGCCGGCCGCTCGATCACGGGTATCGCCGCGTTCGTCTGACCGCCCTCGGCCGTCCGACGGCACACCGGCGGCGCGCCTCACGTGCCGCCGGTCCGCCAATCGTCGAGCGGCAGCAGCACCGACGGCCGCCGGTCCGTCACGAGAGACAGCGGGTCCACGTACTCGCCGTCCTCGCGGACCCCCCAGTGGAGGCATGGGCGACCGCAGTGGGCGCGCGCCGGACCGTCGACGCGGCGGCGGTCCCGGGAGGCGTCGAGCACGGCCACCTCCTGCCCCCTGCCGACGCGGTCGCCCCGCGACAGCCCGGTGGAGACGGGCTCGAAGCTGCTGATCCGGCCATCGCCGTGGTCGATCGACAGGACGCCCCGGTCCACGACCGTCCCGGCGAAGGACACGACGCCGTCCGCAGGACTCAGCACCCGGACCGGCCCGGCTCCTGCGGACAGGTCCACGCCACGATGCCCGCGTTCCCACTTCTGCGGCGGCTTCTCGAACGGGCGGAGGACCTCCGGCGCAGGGGTCAGGGGCCAGGACCACTCGGGCACGAACGGCGCAGCGGCGACCCGCCCCGGGGTCGCAGCAGCGGCAGGGGCTGGGTAGCTGCTCCCGGGCTGCAGGCAGAGGAGCACCGCGAGGACGGCGGCGCCCGCGGCGCGGGCGGCCCTTCCGGGAACGCCGGTGCGGGGGCGCGGACGCCCCGACGGGGGAGCGGGGCGGTCGGGGGAACGAACCATGGACCCAGCCTGACCGCCGCGGCGTCGACGCCGCGCGCGGGGAGGCCGTATGTGGACATCCCGCACAGGAAGGGCCCTCCGCCGGTGCGCGCGGTGCGCCGCCGGGACCGCCGGCCGGCCTCCGTCGCCGGCCCGATCACGGGCCTGCGCTGTAGTACACTGGGACCAGCAGTCTGCTGCTCCCACATCCGTTTGCCTCCGGCGTCGATGGGTCGTGGAATCCTCAGGCTGACTACGCGTACCTGTGATTCGGCGCCTCCGCACGACGCCGAAGTGCCCACCCAGCGGTCCGGATCCATCCGGTTCGGGAGGGCGCGTCCATCCGACGACCGGGTACCAGGACGTACCGGCCACCCCGGCCGGCACCGAGACAACCGTCAACAAGCTTCAGGCGGCGCATCGCGCCCGAGCCGAAGCTGAAGAAAGGCAGATCATGCCAGTCGTAACCATGCGCCAGCTGCTCGACAGCGGCGTCCACTTCGGTCACCAGACCCGCCGTTGGAACCCGAAGATGAAGCGCTTCATCTTCACCGAGCGCAACGGCATCTACATCATCGATCTCCAGCAGTCGCTGGGCTACATCGACCGCGCCTACGAGTTCGTCAAGGCCACCGTCGCCCACGGCGGAACCGTGCTCTTCGTCGGTACCAAGAAGCAGGCCCAGGAAGCGATCGCCGACCAGGCGACGCGCGTCGGCCAGCCCTACGTCAACCAGCGCTGGCTCGGCGGCATGCTCACCAACTTCCAGACGGTCTCCAAGCGCATCCAGCGCATGAAGGAACTCGAAGAGATCGACTTCGACGACGTCGCCGGGTCGGGCCACACCAAGAAGGAGCTCCTGCTCCTCAAGCGTGAGCTCACCAAGCTGCAGAGCAACCTCGGCGGTATCCGCAACCTGACCAAGGCCCCCTCGGTCGTCTGGGTTGTCGACACCAAGAAGGAGCACCTCGCCATCGACGAGGCGAAGAAGCTCAACATCCCCGTGGTCGCGATCCTCGATACGAACTGCGATCCCGACGAGGTCGACTTCCCGATCCCGGGCAACGACGACGCCATCCGCGCCGTCAACCTGCTGACGCGCGTCGTCGCCGACGCCGTTGCCGAGGGCCTCATGGCCCGCCACAACCGCTCGGGCAACAACGACGCCGCTGCCGACGAGCCGATGGCCGAGTGGGAGCGTGAACTGCTCCAGGGCAGCTCGGACGCCGCCGCTGCCGCGCCCGAGGCGACCGAAGCCCCCGCGACCGAGGCACCCGCTGCCGAGGCTCCCGCCGCCGAGGAAGCTCCTGCAGGCCTGCAGGCTCCCATCGCCGAGGAAGTCCCCGAAGCAGTAGCTCCCGCCACGGAAGCCGCCGGCGACACCAAGTAGTCCTCGTTGCGTAAGGGGTGTGGGTCAAACCATGCCCCTTACGCATGTTCCGATCCACTTCAACCTAGGAGTTCATATGGCAAATTTCACTGCCGCTGACATCAAGGCCCTGCGCGAGCGCACGGGCGCAGGCATGATGGACGTCAAGAAGGCCCTCGACGAGGCCAACGGCGACGCCGACAAGGCCCTGGAACTGATCCGTATCAAGGGTCTCAAGGGCGCGACGAAGCGCGAAGGCCGTTCCACCGCCGAGGGCCTCGTCGCCGCTCGCGTCGACGGCAACGTCGGCGTCATGATCGAGGTCAACTGCGAGACGGACTTCGTCGCCAAGGCCGGCCCGTTCATCGAGTTCTCGAACAAGGTGCTCGGCGCCGCCGTCGAGTCCGGCGCCACCGACGTGCCGACCCTCCTGGCCTTCGAGCTGGAGGGCAAGCCCGTCTCCGAGCACGTCATCGAAGCCGGTGCGCTGCTCGGCGAGAAGGTCGACGTGCGCCGCATCGCCCGCATCGAAGGCGCGATCGTCGACGCGTACCTGCACAAGACGTCCAAGGATCTCCCGGCGCAGGTCGGCGTGCTCTTCGCCGTCGAGGGCTCGGGCGACGCCGCGGTCGCGGCGGCACACGACGTGGCCGTCCACATCGCCGCCTACTCGCCGACCTACCTGACGCGCGAGGACGTCCCCGCCGAGCTCGTCGAGTCGGAGCGCCGCATCGCCGACGAGACGGCCCGCGCCGAGGGCAAGCCCGAGCAGGCCCTCGCGAAGATCGTCGAGGGGCGCCTCACTGGCTTCTTCAAGGAGGGTGTCCTCGTGGACCAGGCCTTCGCGAAGGACGCCAAGAAGTCCGTCGCCGCGGTCCTCAC
Source organism: Arthrobacter sp. Ld5 (assembly GCF_051172775.1). Lineage (NCBI taxonomy): Bacteria > Bacillati > Actinomycetota > Actinomycetes > Micrococcales > Micrococcaceae > Arthrobacter > Arthrobacter sp. Ld5. The sequence continues at coordinate 133,722 of NZ_JBPKBO010000005.1, read as the reverse complement.
CGAGGCCGACGCCAAGGCCACGGCCTTCGCACGGTTCCGCGTCGGAGCCTGAGCCTCCGGGCCGGGTCGACAGCACGACGGTGAAGGGCGGCCACCCCTCGAGGTGGCCGCCCTTTCCTGCGCCCGGGAGGCGCGCCCTATCCTGTAACGGGTCCGGCACCATCCCACTTCCGCTCCACCGGCCGTCCGACCAGGACCGGCCCCAGCACTATGCCCGGGAGGCACTTCATGGACACCACTTCCACTGCTCCGACGGGTGGTCCCGCAGGACGGCGCCGGGTCCTGCTCAAACTCTCCGGTGAGGTCTTCGGCGGCGGCAAGCTCGGCGTCGATCCCGACACCGTCCGGGGCATGGCCGAGCAGATCGCCGCGACCGTCGGCGACGTCGAGGTGGCGATCGTGGTCGGCGGCGGCAACTTCTTCCGCGGCGCCGAGCTGTCGCAGAGCGGCATGGACCGCTCCCGCGCCGACTACATGGGCATGCTCGGCACGGTGATGAACTGCCTGGCCCTGCAGGACTTCCTCGAGCAGGCAGGCGTCGAGACGCGCGTGCAGAGCGCCATCACCATGGGGCAAGTCGCCGAGGCGTACATCCCGCGGCGCGCCATCCGCCACCTGGAGAAGGGCCGCGTGGTCATCTTCGGCGCCGGCGCCGGGCTGCCCTACTTCTCCACCGACACGGTCGCCGCCCAGCGCGCGCTGGAAGTGCACGCGGACGAGGTCCTCATGGCCAAGAGCGGCGTCGACGGCGTCTACACCGCGGACCCGCACAAAGACCCGACGGCGGAGAAGCTGGAGACGCTGTCCTACGACGAGGCCCTGCGCCGGGACATCCGCGTCATGGACCAGACCGCTATGACCATGTGCAAGGACAACAACCTGACCATGGTGGTCTTCGGCATGGAGGGCGAGGGGAACGTCACGCGCGCCATCCGGGGCGAGAAGCTCGGCACCGTCGTCACCGCCTAGCGCCGGGGCCGGGCGGCGCCGCACGGTGCTGCGCCCGGCCCCGGCGTGCCGTTGAACTAGGATTGACCACTGGAACGGTTGCCGTGCAGCCGACTGCGGATCGAAGGAGACACTGTGATCGAAGAGACCCTGCTGGAAGCCACCGACAAGATGGACAAGGCCGTGGAGGTCGCAAAGGAGGACTTCGCGACGGTCCGCACCGGCCGAGCCAACGCCTCCCTGTTCTCCAAGGTCGTCGTCATGTACTACGGCGCGCCCACCCCGCTGCAGCAGCTCGCGTCCTTCCAGAACCCCGAGGCGCGCACCCTGCTCATCACCCCGTTCGACCGCGCCTCGCTCAACGACATCGAGCGCGCGCTGCGCGACTCCGACCTCGGCGCCAACCCGTCCAACGACGGCAACGTGATCCGCGTGGTCCTGCCCGAGCTGACGGAGGAGCGCCGCAAGCAGTACGTGAAGCTGGTGAAGACCAAGGCCGAGGACGCGAAGATCTCCATCCGCAATGTCCGCCGCAAGGCCAAGGACGGCATCGACAAGGCCGTCAAGGACGGCGACGCCGGCGAGGACGAGGGCTCGCGCGCGGAGAAGGAACTCGACGCGATGACGAAGGCGCGCGTGGACCTCATCGACGAGCTCCTGAAGCGCAAGGAAACGGAGCTGCTCGAGGTCTGATGGCAGATTCCCAGCCCCCCGGCGCGGGCCCCCGTGTCCAGAAGTCCGCCGGCGGTCCGTCCGGCGTCGGAGTGCTGAAGCGGCGACGGCCCGCCCGGGAGCCGGGTGCGCCCTCGCGTGCCGGGCGCAACCTCCCCGCCGCGATCGGCGTCGGTGCCGGCCTGCTGGTCCCCGTCCTCGTGGGCCTGCTGTTCTTCCCCGTCGTCTTCGGGGGGATCGTCACCCTCTTCGCCGCCGTGGGCGTGTGGGAGATCTCGCGGGCGCTCGGACTGCGCCGGATCCGCGTCCCCCTCGTGCCGACCATGGCCGGGACGCTCGTGCTCCCGTTCTCCGCCTACTTCGGCGGTCCCCAGGGGCTCGCCGCCGCGACCGTCGCCGCCGTCGTCGGCATCTTCCTCTGGCGCTCGCTCGACCCGACCCCGGACGCCGCGAAGAGCCTCATGGCCGGGACGTTCACCCTGCTCTGGGTGCCGTTCATGATGAGCTTCGCGATGCTCCTGATGCGTGCCGAGGGGGGCTACCTCATCATCGCCACGCTCCTGCTGCTCGTGGTCGCCAACGACACCTTCGGCTACCTGATCGGGGCGTTCTTCGGCAAGCACCCCATGGCGCCGAAGATCAGCCCCAAGAAGTCCTGGGAGGGCTTCGGCGGCTCCATCGGCGGCGCGCTGATCGTCGGCGGACTCTGCGCCGTGCTCCTGCTCGGGCAGCCGCTCTGGATCGGCCTCGCCCTCGCCATCGTCGTCGTGGCCTCGGCCACCGCCGGCGACTTCGCCGAGTCGATGATCAAGCGCGAGCTCGGGGTCAAGGACATGGGGACTATCCTCCCCGGCCACGGCGGGGTGATGGACCGCCTCGACTCGATCGTCCTCGCCTGCCCCGTGGCCTATCTGCTGTCCGCGACGTTGATTCCGGGGCTGCTCTGATCGTAGGCTGGCCGCGGAACCCAGGAGGCGCGGCATCCCGGGGCCAGGGGGCCCTGAACCGCCCCTCGAAGGTTCAGGTGGAAGGATCGGAACAGATGGACCTCATTCGCCCCGCCAGCGCCCCCTTCGCACGTGTCGGACGGCGTGAACTCGGCTACAACACCCGCCAGGTGGACCGCTTCCTGACGAGGGCGCGCGGTTCCTACGACGCCGGGCACCCGGCGACGGACGGCATCACGAGCCGGGAGGTGCGGTCCGTGGCCTTCGACCCGGTCCGCGGCGGCTACGAGCCGCAGGCCGTCGACGCCGCGCTGGACCGCCTCGAGGACGCCATCGCGCAGCGGGAACGCGACCACCTGATCATGACCGAGGGTGAGGACGCGTGGCTGCGGCAGATCGGCAGGACCGCCGCGGTGCTCCGCCGCAGGCTCCACCGCCCGGCCGGCGAGCGCTTCCGCCGGCCGTCGAAGCAGGGCACCCCGAGCTACGACGTCGAGGACGTCGACCGGCTGTGCGACCAGCTCCTGCAGTACCTCGAGAACCAGGCGCCGATGAGCGTCGACGTCGTCCGGCGTGCCGTGTTCCGTGAGGCCCGCGGCGGGGACGGCTACGAGGAGAACCAGGTGGACTCGTTCCTCGACCGGGTGATCGAACTGATGGCCGGGATCGACTGACCTAGCGCGGCTCGGGCGTGTGGAGGCGTGCCAGCACCCGGGACGCCGTCGTCGGGCGCCGTCCCGCCGTCGCGCGGGACACGAGGACCATGGTGAGGAACGCCGCCGGGACCGTCCACAGGGCGGGCTGCGCGAGCCACACCCATCCCTCGCCCGTCCCCCGCCCGAGCAGGGCGGTGGCCGCGATCGCCCCGCCGCACAGGGTCGCGCCGACGAGCATCCCGGCGATCGCGCCGGCGTCCGTGAGGCCTCGCCACCAGATACCCAGCAGCAGCAGCGGGCAGATGGTGGAGGCGGTGAAGGCGAAGACGGACCCCACGCTGCCGGCCAGGGCGAGGGTGTCGGTGAGGAGGGCGATCACCAGGGGGACGATCGTGGACAGCAGGGCGGCCCGCCGGAAGCCGGTCACGCTGCCCTGGAAGAACTCCTGGCTCACCACGCCGGCGAGCGAGACGACGAGGCCGCTCGTCGTGGACAGGAACGCGGCGAAGGCCCCCGCGGTCACCAGGGCGGACAGGAGGTCGCCGGTGGCGCCGTCGAAGATGCGGCCGGGGAGCAGGAGAACCGTCGCGTCCGAGGCGCCGCCCGCCGCGAGTTCCGGCGTGTGGATGCGCCCGAGGATCCCGTACACGGTGGGGAACAGGTAGAAGACCGAGAGCAGGCCGAGCACGAGCACCGTGGTGCGCCGCGCCGACGCCCCGTCCGGGTTCGTGTAGAAGCGCACCAGCACGTGCGGCAGGCCGAGGGTGCCGAACAGGAGTGCGATGACGAGCGAGATGGTGCCGTAGAGGGAGGCGTGCGCCGTCGTGTTCAGGTCCGTCGTGAATGCACCGCCGCCGGCCGTGATCGAGGCGCCGTCGGCGCCCAGCCTGAACAGGATGAAGACCGCCGGGACCGCGAGCGCCGTGAGCTTCAGCCAGTACTGGAAGGCCTGCACGAACGTGATCGAGCGCATGCCGCCCGTGACCACGCTCAGGCACACCACGACGACGACGGCCACCGGCCCCACCCACGACGGCAGGCCCGTGGTGATCTGCACCGTCAGCGCGGCGCCGTGGAGCTGCGGCACGATGTACAGCCAGCCGACGACGACGACGAGCATGCTCGTCACGCGGCGCACCAGCAGCGAGTCCAGCCGTGCCTGCGCGAAGTCGGGGATCGTGTAGGCGCCGGAGCGGCGCAGGGGAGCGGCGACGAACAGCAGGAGCATCAGGTAGCCGGCGGTGTAGCCGATCGGGAACCAGAGGGCGTCCACCCCGGAGATGAGGATGAGCCCGGCGACGCCGAGGAAGCTGGCGGCGGACAGGTACTCGCCCCCGATCGCGGAGGCGTTCCACCACGGGCGCACCGTCCGGGAGGCGACGTAGAAGTCCCCGGTGGTCCTGGAGATCCTCAGGCCGTAGATGCCGATGAGCACCGTGCTGAGGGCCACGAGGAGCAGGGCGGTGTAGCCGACGGCGGGGCTGAGGTGCAGGCTGCCGGCGTCGAGGGCGTCAGTCATCGTCGACGAGGTCCTGGAAGCGGCGCTCGTTGCGGGAGGCGCTGCGCACGTAGAGGACGGCGCAGCCGATGACGAGCGGGTAGATCCCGAGGCCGAGGACGAGCCAGGGGAGAGGGACCGTCAGGACGGTCGTCGACCCGACGTCGGGGAACACGGCGAGCAGCACCGGGATGCTGATCAGGATGATCAGGAAGCCGCCCGCCACCACGAGTGCGAGGCGCAGCTGCGACCGGATCAGGGAGGCGACGAACAGCTGGCCCAGCTCGGACTGCTCGGCCATCTCGCGGGCCACGGGGAACGACGCCCCGGTGGCCCGGGCGGCCGCCCGCGGGGCGGTGACCCTGACGCGGCGGGGAGGCTCGGGCTGCTCCTGCGTCATCGGGGGCGGTCGGGGATCACTGGCCCGGCCGGAGGCGGGTCGCCTCGAGCTTCTCGCGGACGTCCGGGAGGTGCCGCCGGCTGACCGGCAGCTCGGCGTCGCCGACGAACAGGCTCGCCCGGCCCGCGCTGATCCGCACCTTCCGGACCTGGTCCATCGCCACGAGGTAGGAGCGGTGCGTGCGGAGGAAGCCCGCCCCGGCCCACTGGCGTTCGAGGTCGTTGAGCGGGATCCGGATGAGGTAGCTGGCCTCGGTCGTGTGCAGGCGCGCGTAGTCGCCCTGCGCCTGGACGTAGCGCACGTCGTCGCGCCTGATCATGCGGCTGACGCCGCCCTGGTCCACGGTGATGACCTCCGGGGCCGGCGTCGAGCCCTCCATCAGCTCGCACACGCGGCGGACGGATTCCGCGAGGCGCTCGGTGCGCACGGGCTTCAGGAGGTAGTCGACGGCGCGCAGGTCGAAGGCCTCCAGGGCGCGGTCCTCGTCCGCCGTCACGAACACGACGGCGGGCGGACGGCTGTGGCGGGAGATCACCCGGGCGATGTCCAGCCCGGAGAGCGACGGCATGTGGATGTCGAGGAACAGGGCGTCGACGCTGTGCTGCTCCAGGACCTCGAGCGCCTCCGCGCCGCTCGAGGCGCGGTGGATGGTCCCCACCCTGGCGTCCCGGCCGAGCAGGAACGCCAGTTCCTCGACGGCGGGGAGTTCATCGTCGGCGACGACCACAGTGAGCATGGGTCCTAGATTACGCGTCTCACGCCCGGTGGTCCGGCTGGGACTTGGGGACCCGCATCGTGATGAGCGTGCCGGCGCCGGGCGCCGTGTCGATGACGAGACCGTGGTCGTCCCCGTACACCTGGCGGAGCCGGGAGTCGACGTTGCGCAGGCCCACGTGCACGTCCTCCGTGTGCCCGGCCAGCACGGATCGCAGATGCTCGGGATCGATCCCCACGCCGTCGTCCTCGATGGTCACCTCGGCGAAGGGGCCGACGTCGTGGGCGGTGATGGTGATGTTCCCGATGCCGTCCTTCGAATCGAGGCCGTGGCGCACCGCGTTCTCGACGAGCGGCTGGAGGCTGAGGAACGGGATGACGGTGCTGAGCACCTCGGGGCCGATCTCGAGGCTGACCTTCAGCCGGTCCCCGAATCGGGCACGTTCCAGCAGGAGGTAGCGGTCGATGCTGCGCAGTTCCTCCGCCACCGTCGTGAACTCGCCGTGGCGGCGGAACGAGTAGCGCGTGAAGTCCGCGAACTCGACCACGAGGTCCCGGGCGCGCTGCGGGTCGGTGTTGATGAAGGACGCGATCGCGTTGAGGGAGTTGTAGATGAAGTGGGGGCTGATCTGCGCGCGGAGGGCACGCACCTCGGCCTCGGCGAGGAGGCGGCGGGAGTAGTCGAGCTCGGCGAGTTCCACCTGGGTGGACACCCACCCGGCGAGCTCGTTGGTGGCGCGGACGAGGCCGGCGTCGACGTCGTCGGCGAGGGCACCCACCGTGCCGACCACGCGCCCGTCCACGCGGACGGGGGAGAGCACCAGTTCGCCGGGCTCCGCGAGGCCCGCGGCCTCGAGGCGCTGGTGGCGGAAGATCTGGGTGCGGCCCGACTCGAGGACCTGCCGGACCAGCGGCATCATCTCCGGCGGTGTCCCGCGCCCGCCGTCCCAGGCAAGCACCGCGGCGTCGTCGCTGATCATGAGGACGTCGCACCGCAGGAGCCCGTGCAGGTACCGGCTCGCCTTCGACGCCCCCGACGGGGTGAGGCCCTCGCGCAGGTGCTCGGAGGCGAGGGCCGCGGTGTGGAGCGTGGCGTAGGTCGCGCGGTCGGCGTCGGACCCGAGGTCCCGGGACGAGCGCGACAGCCGGAAGCCGAGCGAGGCGACGACGGCGAGGGTGACGACGACGACGGCGCACACCAGGGCGGTGTCGACGGCGGCGCTGAACATTGCTCCAGAGTAGTCGTCCGGGCCCGCCGTCCAGTGCGGCGGCGACCGTTCACCGCACCCACCCGCACGCTCGGCGACGAGTGCCCGCGTCCGGCTGGTGCGGCCCCCGGCCGTCCAGCAGAGTGATGGGAGTCACACCGACGTGCCTTCCTGCGCCGCGACGGTGCCGCCCTCGCGGCTGGAGTGACTCCCGAGAATGAAGGAGGAACCATGGGCTCGCACCCAGGAGAGCCGGCCGCCGGCTCCGGTCCTGCCGTCGACTTCACCGAAGTCCAGCAGACCGAGCAGTTCAGGGAACTGCGCAAGCGCCACCGCAGTTTCGTCTTCCCCATGGCAGTGTTCTTCCTGCTCTGGTACTTCGCCTACGTGCTGCTGGCCGACTACGCGCACGAGTTCATGGCCACGCCGGTGATCGGCAACATCAACATCGGCATCGTCCTCGGGCTGCTGCAGTTCGTCAGCACCTTCGCGATCACCATGTGGTACGTCAGCTACGCCAACCGGCGTCTCGACCCGATCGCCGCGAACCTCCGGCACGAGCTGGAGGCGGCGGCCCCCGAAGTGTTCATCGACCCGTCAGGCGGAAAGAAATGATCCCTCCCGTGAGTGCGGGCGTCCACGTACCGCTCCAGGCCACCGAGACGACGACGGTCGGCTCGCCGCTGCTCAACATCACCATCTTCGGGCTCTTCGTCGCGATCACCCTCGTGATCGTGCTCCGCGCGAGCCGGAACAACAAGACCGCGGCCGACTACTACGCCGCCGGCCGCTCGTTCACCGGCGGCCAGAACGGCACCGCCATCGCGGGGGACTACCTCTCGGCGGCGTCGTTCCTCGGCATCGTCGGCGCGATCGCCATCAACGGCTACGACGGCTTCCTGTACTCCATCGGATTCCTCGTCGCGTGGCTCGTGGCACTGCTGCTCGTCGCGGAACTCCTGCGCAACACCGGCAAGTTCACCATGGCGGACGTGCTGTCCTTCCGCCTGAAGCAGCGTCCAGTCCGCATCGCGGCGGCCATCACCACGCTGGCGGTCTGCTTCTTCTACCTCCTCGCGCAGATGGCCGGCGCCGGCGGGCTCGTCTCGCTCCTGCTCGGCATCGACGACCGCCTCGGCCAGTCCCTGGTCATCACCGTGGTCGGCGTGCTCATGATCATGTACGTGCTCATCGGCGGGATGACGGGCACCACCTGGGTGCAGATCATCAAGGCCTGCCTGCTCATCGCGGGCGCGTTCATCATGACCGTCTGGGTGCTGGCCCTGCACAACTTCAACCTGTCCACGCTGCTCGGCGCGGCGATCGAGACCTCCGGCAACGCGGCGATCACGAGCCCCGGCCTGCAGTACGGCCTGAGCGCCATCACGCGGCTCGACTTCCTCTCGCTGGCCCTCGCGCTCGTGCTCGGCACCGCGGCCCTGCCGCACGTGCTCATGCGCTTCTACACCGTCCCGACGGCCAAGGAGGCCCGCCGGTCCGTGGTCTGGGCCATCTGGCTCATCGGCGCCTTCTACCTGTTCACGCTCGTGCTCGGCTACGGTGCCAGCGCGCTGATCGGGTCGGAGCGCATCCTGGGCGCCCCGGGCGGCGTGAACTCGGCCGCCCCGCTGCTCGCCTACGAGCTCGGTGGGTCCATCCTCCTCGGGCTGATCTCCGCCGTCGCCTTCGCCACGATCCTCGCGGTCGTCGCGGGCCTGACCATCACGGCCGCGGCCTCCTTCGCCCACGACATCTACGCCAGCGTGATCCGCAAGGGCAGGGTCAACCCCGACGGCGAGGTCAAGGTGGCACGCCGCACCGTCGTCGTGATCGGCCTGCTCTCCATCCTCGGCGGCATCGGCGCGCAGGGGCAGAACGTGGCGTTCCTCGTGGCGCTCGCCTTCGCCGTGGCGGCCAGCGCCAACCTGCCGACCATCCTCTACTCGCTGTTCTGGCGGAAGTTCAACACCCAGGGCGCGGTGTGGAGCATGTACGGCGGACTCGGCTCGGCGATCCTGCTGATCGCGCTCTCGCCCGTGGTCTCCGGCGGCGAGAAGTCGATGATCCAGGGCGCCGACTTCGCGGTGTTCCCGCTCAGCAACCCGGGCATCGTCTCGATCCCGCTGGCGTTCTTCCTCGGCTGGTTGGGCACCACGCTCTCCAGGACCGCGGAGGACCCCATGAAGCAGGCGGAGATGGAGGTGCGCTCGCTGACCGGTGTCGGTGCAGAGAAGGCCACCGACCACTGATCCGACGACCCGCGATCGAGGCCGCCCCACCGCACGGTGGGGCGGCCTCGTCCGTTCCGGGCGGGGACCCGTCCGTCCCGGGACGGAGGTCAGGACGCCGGGCGTGGCCCGCGGGCCAGCAGCGGCTCGACCCGGAACGGGACGAGCTCGCCCATGGCCAGGGAGGTGTCGCAGCGTTCCACGCCGTCGACGCCGAGGATCTTGCCGTTGATCCGGAAGAGGTCCTCGGCGTCGACGGCGACCACGCGGACCAGGATGTCGGCCTGCCCGCTCAGGCCGAAGGCCTCGATGACCTCGGGCACCGCGGCGATGCTGCGGGTGATGGCCGCGAGCTTCTGCTGCTGCACATGGACGTGGATGAACGCGGTCAGGGGGTACCCGAGGGCCGCTGTGCTGATGCGCCGTTCGAAGGAGAGGAAGACCCCCTTCTTCTCGAGCTGCGCCATCCTCGCCTGGACCGTGTTCCGGGAGAGGCCGAGCTTCTGGGCGAGGGCGACGACGGTGCGTCGCGGGTCCTTCGCCAGGGCTTGGAGCAGGCGGGTGTCGGTGAGGTCGAGGGGGTGCATAGTGCGCAACGCTAACACGGCTGTCGCCCCCCGGACAGGGCACTTTGCTCAGTCGACGGCGATACAGTTGTGCCGCCTGTCCGGTGTGAGTAGGGTCACAACCACTCCGGGCAACGGCGCCCGGAGCCCTTCCGGCCAGGCGGATCGCCGGCGGAGGGACCCCCTGCGAATGCGAAGGTTGCGTGCAATGGCTCAGGACGGCACCCGGCCGGGACCGGGATCCACCGGCGGGATCGACGACGCCGCACCCGCGACCGGAACGGTGCTCCCAAGCCCCGCCCGCGCCGGAGCGGACGACCTCGTGCAGCTCGTCGACGCCTCCGGCGTCCGCCACCCGCACGCGCACTACGACGGTCTCGTGGCCGACGTCGACGGCCCGGCGCTGCAGAAGCTCTACGAGGACATGGTGGTGGTGCGGCGCATCGACGCCGAGGCCACCGCGCTCCAGCGGCAGGGCGAACTCGCCCTCTGGCCGCCGCTGCTGGGCCAGGAAGCTGCGCAGATCGGATCCGGCCGCGCCCTGCGGTCCGACGACTTCGTGTTCTCCAGCTACCGCGAGAACGCCGTCGCCTACTGCCGTGGCGTGGACCTCTCGGACATCCTGCGGGTCTGGCGGGGCAATGCGTCCTCGGGCTGGGACCCCTACACGGTCAACATGGCCACCCCGCAGGTGATCATCGGGGCGCAGACCCTCCATGCCACCGGGTACGCGATGGGCATCATCAACGACGGCGCCGATGCCGTGGCCGTCGCCTACTTCGGCGACGGCGCCACGAGCCAGGGCGACGTCAACGAGGCCATGGTCTTCGCCGCCAGTTACCAGGCGCCCGTCGTCTTCTTCTGCCAGAACAACCACTGGGCCATCTCCGAGCCCGTGGGGCTGCAGGCCCACGTGCCCATCGCCCGTCGGGCGCCGGGCTTCGGCATCCCGTCGGTGCGCGTGGACGGCAACGACGTCCTCGCCTGCCTCGCCGTGACCCGGGAGGCCCTGGCGCGGGCCCGCTCCGGCGGCGGTCCCACGTTCATCGAGGCCGTCACGTACCGCATGGGCCCGCACACCACGGCGGACGATCCCACCCGCTACCGGGACGCCAACGAGCTCGAGGACTGGGTGGCACGCGACCCGCTGGCCCGCCTGGCCACCCTGCTCGACTCCCTCGGCCTGCTGGAGGCCGACTACACGGATTCCGTGAAGGCCACGGCCGACGCCGTGGCCGCCGCACTGCGGGAGGGCTGCCTGTCGATGCCCGAACCCGCGCCGTCGGACGTGTTCAAGCACGTGTACAGCACGCCGAACTCCTGGCTCGACCGCCAGCAGGACCACTACGAGCGTTACCTCGCCTCCTTCGCGCAGGCACCCCAGGAAGGACCCCGCTGATGTCCACCATGACCTTCGGCCGCGCAATCACCGCCGGTCTGCGCCGCGCCATGGACGACGACCCCAGGGTCATCCTCATGGGCGAGGACATCGGCAAGCTCGGGGGCGTCTTCCGCATCACGGACGGACTGCAGAAGGACTTCGGCCCGCACCGCGTCATGGACAGCCCGCTCGCCGAGGCCGGCATCATGGGCACGGCCGTCGGCATGGCCTACCGCGGCTACCGGCCGGTCGTCGAGATCCAGTTCGACGGCTTCATCTATCCGGCGTTCGACCAGATCGTGTGCCAGGTGGCCAAGCTGCACTATCGCACGCAGGGCGCCGTGAAGATGCCGATCACCATCCGCGTACCCTTCGGCGGCGGTATCGGGTCGCCGGAGCACCACTCCGAGTCCCCGGAGGCCTACTTCACGCACACCTCCGGGCTGCGCGTGGTCAGCGTCTCCAACCCGCAGGACGCGTACACGATGATCCAGCAGGCCATCGCCTGCGACGATCCCGTCCTCTACTTCGAGCCCAAGCGGCGCTACCACGTCAAGGGGGAGGTGGAGGAGGGCGTGGATCCGGCGTCGTCGGACATGGGGGCCGCGCGCGTGGTGACCGAGGGTTCCGACGTCACGCTCGTGACCTACGGACCGCTGGTGCCGACCGCGCGCGACGCCGCCGTCGCGGCGTCCGACGACGGCATCTCCATCGAGGTGATCGACCTGCGCTCGCTCGCCCCCATCGACTTCGCCACGGTCGAGGCGTCGGTGCGGAAGACGGGCCGGCTGGTCGTGACACACGAGGCGGCGCAGTCCGGCGGCCTCGGCGCCGAGATCGCCGCGAGCATCACGGAGCGCTGTTTCGACCACCTGGAGCACGCGCCGGTGCGCGTCACGGGCTTCGACATCCCGTACCCCTACTCGAAACTCGAGTTCCACCACCTTCCGGACCTCGACCGCATCCTCGACGGAGTGGACCGCGCCCTGCGCCGCCCGAACTCCCTCAGCGGCCTCGAGACCGAGGGGGCTGCCCAGTGACCGCGCCCACCAGGCCTGCGACCACCGTCCGGGAATTCCGCCTGCCCGACCTCGGGGAGGGGCTGACGGAATCGGAGATCGTCCAGTGGCACGTCGCCGAGGGTGACACCGTCGTACTCAACCAGATCATCGCCGACGTCGAGACCGCGAAGGCCGTCGTCGAGCTGCCCTCGCCCTATGCGGGCGTGGTGGTACGCCTGCACGAGGCCGCGGGGACCGTCGTCGACGTCGGGGCGCCGATCGTCTCGTTCGAGGTCACCGACTCCTCCGCGCCCGACGCCGCTGTCCCGGCCCCGCCGTCGGCACACCACGGGCCGGCGACCGAGCATCCCGCCGCCGAGGAGCCGGCGCCCGCGCGGCGCGAGCCGAACCTGGTGGGCTACGGCGCCGCGGTCGAGAAGGGCGGACGCCCGCAGCGGCGCAGCCGCACCCTCGCGGTGGCAGCCGCACCGCAGTCCGCCGCACCGCAGCCCTCCGCCGCACCGCAGCCCTCCGCCGCACCGCAGCCCTCCGCCGCACCGCAGTCCGCCACGTCGCAGCCCTCCGGCGCACCGCAGTCCGTCGCGCCGGCACAGCACCGCGAACGGCCGCGATCGACGCCGCCCGTGCGCAAGCTGGCACGGGACCTCGGCATCACCCTCGACAACCTGACGGGCACCGGTCCCGGGGCGCTCATCACGCGCGCCGACGTGCTGGCCGCGCTCGCCGGAGCGCCGATGCCCGCTGCCGCGGCAGCGGTCCCGTCGGCCCGGCCGGACCCCCTGCCGCCGGCGGTCCGCTCCGGTGCGGGGGAGACGCGCACCCCGATCCGCGGCGTCCGCAAGCACACGGCCGCCGCCATGGTGGCCAGTGCCTTCACCGCCCCGCACGCGACCGAGTTCCTGACCATCGACGTCACCCCGACCATGGAGCTGCTCGCGGAGCTGAAGGCGGGTCGCGCCTTCGAGGGCACCCGGGTGACGCCGCTGGCCATCGTGGCGAAGGCGGTGTGCATCGCGATCGCGCGCACTCCGAGCATCAACTCGTCCTGGGACGAGCCGGCGCAGGAGATCGTGCAGTACGCGGACGTGAATCTGGGGATCGCGGCGGCCACGCCGCGGGGCCTCCTCGTGCCGAACATCAAGGCCGCGCAGGCACTGACGCTGAAGGAACTCGCGCAGGCGCTGGGCGCACTGACCGAGACCGCCCGGGCGGGCAGGACGCCTCCGGCCCACCTCACGGGCGGCACGGTCTCCATCACCAACATCGGGGTCTTCGGCATCGACGCCGGCACGCCGATCCTGAACCCGGGGGAGGCGGCGATCCTCGCGATGGGCGCCGTCCGCAGCATGCCCTGGGAGTACCGGGGGGAGATCGCCCTGCGGTCCGTGATGACGCTCAGCCTGTCCTTCGACCACCGCCTGGTGGACGGCGAGCAGGGGTCGCGCTTCCTGGCGGACGTCGGCACCATCCTCCGGAACCCGGCGATGGTCCTGACGATGGTCTGAGGTGCGGGACCGTCCGCGGCGGCGTCAGGAGTAGAGGGCGCCGTAGCCGTCGGAGCGCCCGAGGTAGGGCTCCCACAGGATCCGGTCCGGGTCGGTGCCGCCGATCATGGCGGCGAGGCGGTCGAGGTAGTAGTCCCAGCCCGGTCCCACGCTTGAGGCCATGGCCACGCCGACCGGCCCGGCCGGGACGGCCTGGGTGAACTCCAGCACCGTCGACCCGCCGGCGTCGGTGAGCTGCAGGGTGTGCTGCCAGGCGACGCGCGGACCCGATCCGTCGGCCGAGAAGGGGGCGGCGTCCCGGCTGCGCACTCCGAGGCGGTGCGGCGCCTCGCACACCTCCACGAGGTAGACCTCCTCCGGCGCGTCGTCGCCCTCGGCGGTCATCCGGAAGACGACCTCGCCGGAGGCCGGGTCCCCGGTCCACGTGCCGATCCAGCCCTGCATCCGCTCCGGGTCGGTGCAGGCGGCCCAGACCTCGCCGATCGGGGCGGCGAACGAGCGGGTGAAGACGAGCTGTCCCGTTCCGTCGCGCGTCTCGCGGCGGCCCAGCGGGGTGGTGTCCATACGGTGTCCTCCCGACGAATGCTCCGGCTCTGCGGTTCAGGGATGCTACGTTCCTGCGGTGGGGAACCGCTAGGGCAGTTCGAGGATGAGCTCCCGGACCACGGCGCCGCGGGCCGGGGCGAAGCCCTGCGTCTCGCCGACCTGCCGGAACCCCCAGCGTTCGAGGATGCGGATGGAGTTCACGTTGTCGGCGACCGCGCGGGCGCGGATGGGCCGCTGCGTCACCTCGTCGAGGAACTGGCCGACGGCGGCGGTGGTGATGCCCTGCCCCCAGCGGGACCGGTCGATCCAGTAGCTGATCTCGGGCGTCTCGTCGTCGCGGTAGGCGAGGATGCTGCCCACGACCTCGCCGTCGGAGAGGATGGTCCGCACCGTGATCCGGCTGTCGTTGAGGATGTCCTGCCAGTGGTGGTCGAACACCCCGCGGTCGGACGGGTTCTTGGCCCCGAAGGCGGCCATGTGGTTGGCGCTCGGGTCCAGCTGGTGCGAGAAGAACTCGTCGAGGTCGGTGGCTTCAACGGGACGGAGCGTGATCACGGCGGTACCTTCAATCGGTGGACTGGCCGGGCGGTCGGCGCGGCGGGGGCTTCTCGTGGTTCAGCGTACTAGGCGCGCCGGCCGGCGGGCCGGACCGGGCGCCCGCCTCACACCGTCAGGGCCGCCCACGCCATCTGCTCCAGGAGGTCCCGGAACACGGCGAGGTCGCGCGCGGAACTGGGACGGTGGGTGGTGTGCGGGGTCGAGTTGATCAGTCCGAACACGGCGTGCACCTTGCGCCGCAGCAGCGACGGGTCGGTGTCCGGCCGATAGGCGGCGAACTCGTCCACCCAGACCTGGACGTAGTGGCGCTGCAGGGACCGCACGGCGCGCTGGTCGTCGGTCGCCAGTGCGCCGAGGTCGCGGTCCTGGACGCGGATGACGTCGGCATGGCTCACGGCGAACTCCACCTGGAACGCGATGAGGCCCTTCAGGGCCTCCTCCGGGGACCCCGCCGCGGCGGCGACCTCCCGTCCGCCGTCGAGCAGGTCCTCGCTGACCCCCGTGAGCAGGGCGGAGAGCACGGCGGGCTTGCCGGCGAAGTGCCGGTAGACGGCGGGGCCGCTCACGCCGGCCGCGGCGCCGAGATCCTCGATGGACACACCGTTGTAGCCCCGCTCCGCGAACAGCTGGGCGGCGGCCGCCAGCAGCGCGGCACGCCGCGTGGCCTTGGCGATGCTCCGGCCGGTCACGCGCTCCTGGATGGGCGATGCCTCCATGCGGGGTCCTCGTCGTCTGGGGGTGGTCCTGCCCGGGAAAGAACAGTTCCCTCATTCTGATGGACTTCCCGGTTAATGACCACTAACCTGAAACGAGTTAGCGCGTGCTAACTGAACAGTGCTCGAGGAAGTAGTCGATGGAGACCCTGACGTCGAAGGTGGACCCGCTCTCACCGGCGTTCACCGCGAACCACGCCGCCCAGACCGCGCTGGTGGAGGACCTCCGCGCACGCCTCGCCACCGCCGCCCTCGGCGGGCCCGAACGGTCGCGGGAACGGCACGTCGCACGCGGCAAGCTCCTGCCGCGCGAGCGCATCGACCAGCTCCTCGACGACGGCAGCCCCTTCCTCGAGATCGCCCCGCTGGCGGCCAACGGCATGTACGACGACGAGTGCCCCGGCGCCGGCGTGATCGCCGGGATCGGCCTGGTGCACGGGCGCCACGTCCTCGTGATCTCGAACGACGCCACCGTCAAGGGAGGCACCTACTACCCCATGACCGTGAAGAAGCACCTCCGCGCGCAGGAGATCGCCCTCGAGAACAACCTGCCGTGCGTCTACCTCGTGGACTCCGGGGGAGCGTTCCTTCCCCGCCAGGACGACGTGTTCCCGGACCGCAACCACTTCGGGCGCATCTTCTACAACCAGGCCACCATGTCGGCGCGCAAGATCCCGCAGATCGCCGCGGTGCTGGGCAGCTGCACCGCCGGCGGCGCCTACGTCCCCGCCATGAGCGACGAGACCGTCATCGTCCGGAACCAGGGCACCATCTTCCTGGGCGGACCGCCGCTCGTGAAGGCCGCGATCGGCGAGGTGGTGACCGCGGAGGAGCTCGGCGGCGGCGAGGTGCACTCCCGGATCTCCGGCGTCACGGACCACCTGGCCGACAACGACCAGCACGCCCTCGAGATCGTCCGCGACATCATCGCCACCCTGCCGCCCGCCACGACCGCGCCGGAGGTGCAGGTCCCCGGGCCCGCCGTCGCGGAGGACGAGCTCTACGGGGCCGTGCCGACGGACGTCAACGCCTCCTACGACGCCCGCGAGATCATCGCGCGCATCGTCGACGGGTCGCTCTTCCACGAGTTCAAGCGCGAATACGGCACCACGCTCGTCACCGGCTTCGCCACCATCCACGGCCACCGCGTGGGCATCGTCGCCAACAACGGCGTCCTCTTCGGCGAGTCGGCGCTCAAGGGCGCCCACTTCATCGAACTCTGCGACCAGCGCGGCGTGCCCCTGGTCTTCCTGCAGAACCTCTCGGGCTTCATGGTCGGCAAGGACTACGAGGCCGGCGGCATCGCGAAGAACGGCGCGAAGATGGTCACCGCGGTCGCCACCGCGCGGGTGCCGAAGCTGACCGTCGTCGTCGGCGGCTCCTTCGGCGCCGGCAACTACTCGATGTGCGGCAGGGCCTTCTCGCCGCGGTTCCTGTGGATGTGGCCCGCGAGTCGCATCTCCGTCATGGGCGGCAACCAGGCGTCGTCCGTGCTCGCCACGGTCCGCCGCGACCAGCTCGAGGCCCGCGGTGAGGAGTGGGCGCTCGAGGACGAGGAAGCGTTCCGCGCCCCCATCCGCGACCAGTACGAGGCGCAGGGCAACCCCTACTACTCGACGGCGCGGCTCTGGGACGACGGCGTGATCGATCCGGCCGACACCCGGACCGTCCTCGGCCTCGCCCTCGACGTCTGCGCCAACGCGCCCCTGCCCGATACCTCCTTCGGCCTCTTCCGGATGTGACCAGATGACTCCCAGCCCGACCCCGCGCCCGACGACCGGCCCCACCCCGACGGCCGACTGGCCCTTCGACACCGTCCTCGTGGCCAACCGCGGGGAGATCGCCAGCCGCGTCATCCGCTCCGTCCGCGCCCTCGGCCTGCGCTCGGTCGCCGTGTACAGCGATGCCGACGCCGGCGCCCGGCACGTCCTCGACGCCGACGTCGCCGTCCGGATCGGTGCCGCGGCGCCGTCGGAGAGCTACCTCTCCATCCCCGCCGTCGTCGACGCCTGCCGTCGCACCGGGGCGGGTGCGGTGCACCCCGGGTACGGGTTCCTCAGCGAGAACGCGGCCTTCGCCGACGCACTGCAGGAGGCGGGGATCGTCTTCATCGGCCCGAGCGTCCACTCCCTCGACGTCATGGGGGACAAGATCCGGTCCAAGAACCACGTGGCCGGCTTCGGGGTGCCCGTGGTCCCGGGCATCGCCGAGCCGGGCCTGACCGACGAGGACCTCGTGCGTGCGGCCGCCGACGTCGGCTTCCCCCTGCTCATCAAGCCCTCCGCGGGCGGCGGCGGCAAGGGGATGCACGCCGTGCACCGCGCGGAGGACCTGCCCGGGGTCCTGGCGACCGCCCGCCGCGTCGCCGCCCGCGCCTTCGGCGACGACACCCTGTTCCTCGAGCGCCTCATCGAGCGGCCCCGCCACATCGAGGTGCAGGTCCTCGCCGACACCCACGGCACCGTGATCCACCTCGGCGAGCGCGAGTGCTCGCTGCAGCGCCGGCACCAGAAGGTGATCGAGGAGGCCCCGTCGGCCCTGCTCGACGAGGCCACGCGCCGGCGCATCGGGGAGGCCGCGTGCAACGCCGCCCGCAGCGTTGATTACACGGGCGCCGGGACGGTCGAGTTCCTCGTCTCCGATGCCGCGCCGGACGAGTTCTTCTTCATGGAGATGAACACGCGCCTGCAGGTCGAGCACCCGGTCACGGAGCTCGTCACCGGCGTGGACCTCGTGGAATGGCAGATCCGCGTCGCCGCGGGGGAGCAGCTGCCGCTCGCCCAGGACGACGTCGTCCTCACCGGCCACGCGGTCGAGGCCCGCGTGTACGCCGAGAACCCGGAGGCGGGCTTCCTGCCGTCCACCGGCAGCATTCTGGCGCTCGCCGAACCGGCGGGCGACGGCATCCGCGTGGACAGCTCGCTGCTGCCCGGCGGGACCGTCTCGTCGTCGTACGATCCCATGCTCGCCAAGGTGATCGCGTGGGGGACCGACCGCGCCCAGGCGCTCGACCGCCTCGACGCCGCGCTCGCCGGCACCGTGGTGCTCGGCGTGGACACCAACCTCGAGTACCTGCGCCTGCTGATCGGGGACGACGACGTCCGGGCCGGGCGCCTCGACACCACCCTGATCGAGCGGAAGCTCCCCGGGCTCGCCTTCCGGACCGTCACCGCGCAGGACCTGGCGCTCGCCGCCGTCCTCCTCGTCCAGGCGGAGGCCCCGCACGGGCTGACCGGCCGGTCCCCCTGGAGCCGCGGGGACGGCTTCCGTCTCGGCCCGGCGCGACCGCGCACCGTCCCGCTCGAGTACGACGGCGGGACGGCGACCGTCTCCCTGCTGCGCGACGGCGCGGGATGGACGGCGACGGTCGACGGCGTCGCGGTGGCCGTCACGGTCGAGCCGGGGGTGCCGGGCGCGACCCTCGACGGACTCCGGTCGCACCACCCGTACGCGGTCGACGGGGACACCGTCTGGATCGGTGACGCCGGCTGGTCCTCGCGGATCCGCCGGCCCGGGCGCCGCGAACTCGTCGACGCCGCCCGCTCCCGCATCCTGCGGGAGGAGGGTGCCGCCGACCCCCTGGTCCGCACCCCGATGCCCGGGACGGTCGTGTCCGTCGCCGTCGTCGACGGCGCCCTGGTCGAGGCCGGCGACGTCCTCGTCGCGGTCGAGGCCATGAAGATGGAACACCAGCTCACCGCCGGCCTGTCCGGCGTCGTCCGCCTGTCCCTCAAGCCCGGGGACCTCGTGAAGGCCCAGCAGATCGTCGCGACCATCGAGGCCGCGACCTCAACCTCCAGCACCGCATCCGGTTCCACGGAAGGGAACGCAGCATGAACTTCGAACTGAGCGAGGAATACCAGAGCCTCGTGGACACCGTCCGCGAGTTCGCCGACGAGGTGGTGGCCCCGGTCTCCGCCAAGCACGACGCCGAGCACAGCTTCCCGTACGAGGTCGTCAAGCAGATGGGCGACATGGGTCTGTTCGGGCTCCCGTTCCCCGAGGAGTACGGGGGCATGGGCGGCGACTACTTCGCCCTGTGCCTGGCCCTCGAGCAGCTGGCCCGCGTGGACCAGTCGGTCGCCATCACGCTCGAGGCCGGTGTCTCCCTCGGCGCCATGCCCGTCTACCGGTTCGGCACCGAGGAGCAGAAGCAGCAGTGGCTCCCGTCCCTCGCCTCGGGCTCCGCCCTGGGCGGGTTCGGGCTCACGGAGTCCGAGGCCGGGTCGGACGCCTCCGGCACCAAGACCACCGCGAAGCTCGAGGACGGGGCGGACGGCCCCGAGTGGGTGGTCAACGGGACCAAGGAGTTCATCACCAACTCCGGCACCGACATCACCTCCCTCGTGACCGTCACCGCCGTGACCGGCACCTCCGAGCGGCCCGACGGCACGGTGAAGAAGGAGATCTCCACCATTCTCGTGCCCACGGACACGCCCGGGTTCACGGCGGAGAAGGCCTACAATAAGGTGGGCTGGAACGCCTCCGACACACACCCGCTCACGCTGAAGGACGTCCGCGTCCCCGAGGCGAACCTGCTCGGTACCCGCGGCCGCGGCTACGCCAACTTTCTGCAGATCCTCGACGAGGGCCGCATCGCCATCGCGGCGCTCGCCACCGGCGCAGCCCAGGGCTGCGTGGAGCAGTCCATCCGGTACGCCGGGGAGCGCCGGGCGTTCGGCAACACCATCGGCGCCTACCAGTCCATCCAGTTCAAGATCGCCCGCATGCAGGTCCGCGCCCACACCGCGCGCCTCGCCTACTACGACGCCGCCTCCCGCATGCTCGCCGGCAAGCCGTTCAAGACGCAGGCGTCGATCGCGAAGCTCGTGGCCGGCGAGGCCGCCATGGACAACGCCCGCGACGCGACACAGATCTTCGGCGGCTACGGGTTCATCAACGAGTTCGTCGTGTCCAGGCACTACCGTGATTCGAAGATCCTCGAGATCGGCGAGGGGACCACGGAGGTCCAGCTCATGCTCATCGCGAGGGAACTCGGCCTCTAGGACCATCCGGCCGTAGCCCCATCCAGCAGGCAGCGGCGACACGAAGGAGAAGCAGTGATCAACAAGGTGGTTGGCAGCGCGGCGGAGGCCGTGGCGGACATTCCCGACGGCGCATCGCTCGCGGTCGGCGGGTTCGGCCTCTGCGGCATCCCGGCGACCCTGATCGACGCCCTGCACGCCCAGGGGACCGCGGAGCTCGAGACGGTGAGCAACAACTGCGGGGTGGACGACTGGGGACTCGGCATCCTGCTGGCCGACCACCGCATCCGCCGGACCATCAGCTCCTACGTGGGGGAGAACAAGGAGTTCGCCCGCCAGTACCTCGCCGGCGAGCTCGAGGTGGAGCTCACGCCGCAGGGCACCCTCGCCGAGAAGCTGCGCGCCGGGGGTGCGGGCATCCCGGCGTTCTACACGACCGCGGGCGTCGGTACCCAGGTCAGCGAGGGCGGCCTGCCGCAGCGCTACGACGCTTCAGGCAACGTCGCGGTCGCCTCGAAGCCCAAGGAGGTGCGGTCCTTCGACGGCGTCGACTACGTGCTCGAGGAGTCCGTGCGCCCGGACTACGCGCTCGTGCACGCCTGGAAGGGGGACCGCCACGGCAACCTCGTCTTCCACGCGACCGCCATGAACTTCAACCCGCTGTGCGCCCAGGCCGGCCGCATCACCATCGCGGAGGTCGAGGAACTCGTGGAACCCGGGGAGCTCGACCCCGGGCAGGTCCACACACCCGGCATCTTCGTCCAGCGCGTCGTCGTCGCCCCGAATCCCGAGAAGCGCGTCGAGAAGCGGACCGTCTCGCTGGCCGCACCCGCCTCGTCCTCCGCCTCCGAAGGAGCCTGACCATGGCACTGACACGCAACGAACTCGCCGCCCGGGTGGCCCAGGAGCTCGAGAACGGCCAGTACGTCAACCTGGGCATCGGCATGCCCACCCTGATCCCCAACTACATCCCCGACGGCGTCGAGGTGGTGCTGCACTCGGAGAACGGCATCCTGGGCGTCGGTCCGTACCCGGCGGAGGACGCCGTCGACCCCGACCTCATCAACGCCGGGAAGGAGACCGTGACCGCCAACGCGGGGGCCGCGTTCTTCGACTCGGCGTCCTCCTTCGGCATGATCCGCGGGGGGCACGTCGACGTCGCGGTGCTCGGGGCCATGGAGGTGGCGCGGAACGGCGACCTCGCGAACTGGATGGTGCCCGGCAAGATGGTCAAGGGCATGGGCGGCGCCATGGACCTCGTGTTCGGGGCCAAGCGCGTGATCGTCATGATGGAGCACGTGGACCGTGCCGGGCGGCCGAAGATCGTGGAGTCCTGCTCCCTCCCGCTCACCGGCAAGGGCTGCGTGGACCGGATCATCACGGACCTCGCGGTCATCGACGTCGAACCCGACGGCCTCGTGCTGCGCGAGACGGCCCCCGGCGTCAGCGCCGACGACGTCGTCGCGGCGACCGGTGCACCGCTGCGCCTGGAGCTCGGGGGAGACGCGGCGTGAGCGAATCCTCGTCCGATCGCACGGTGATCGAGCAGCGCGGCCGCTACGTCGACGAGCTCGAGGTCGGGGCCGTGTACGCGCACCGGCCGGGCCGCACGCTCACCGAGGCGGACAACGTCCTGTTCACCACGCTCACCATGAACACGCAGGCGCTGCACCTGGACGCGGCGTGGTCGGCGGGCCAGCCGTTCGGGCAGCGCCTCGTGAACTCGATGCTGACCCTGGCGACGCTCGTGGGGCAGTCCGTCTCCCAGCTGACGCAGGGCACCATCGTGGCCCAGCTCGGCCTCACCGACGTCGCGTTCCCGAAGCCGCTCTTCCACGGCGACACCCTGTACACGGAGACCGAGATCACCGGTGTGCGCCCGTCGTCGTCCCGGCCCGGGCAGGGCATCGTCTCGATGGCCCACACCGGACGCAACCAGCACGGCGACATCGTGGCGACCGCTACCCGCAGCGTCCTCATGTGGTTCTCGACGGCGCGTCAGGACGCGCAGGGATGAGCGGCATCGGCATCGGACCCGCGCTGCTGTTCTGCCCCGCGGACCGTCCTGAACGGTATGCCAAGGCAGCAGACCGCTCCGACACCGTGATCCTCGACCTCGAGGACGCCGTCGCGCCGGCGGCGAAGGAGGCGGCGCGGGAGGCGCTCGCCGCGTCCACGCTCGATCCGGAGCACACCGTGGTGCGCGTCAACCCGGTGGGGACACCCGACTTCGCCCTCGACGTCGCCGCCGTCCGCCGTACGTCCTACCGCACCGTCATGCTCGCCAAGACGGAGACGCCCGACGACGTCGCCGCCGTCCGGGCGGCCCTCGGAGACGTCGAGATCATCGCGCTCTGCGAGACCGCGCGCGGCGTCGTGAACGCCGTGGAGATCGCCCGCGCCGACGGGGTCGCCGCGCTGATGTGGGGTGCCGAGGACCTCGTGGCCTCGCTCGGCGGCACCTCGAGCCGGCGGGCCGACGGCGCATACCGTGCGGTGGCCCTCCAGGCGCGCTCGCAGGTGCTGCTCGCCGCCGGTGCCGCCGACCGGCTCGCCGTCGACGCCGTGTACGTGGACATCGCCGACCTCGACGGCCTCGCGGCGGAGGCCGACGACGCCGTCGCCTCGGGATTCGCGGCGAAGGCCTGTATCCATCCCGGCCAGGTCGCGCCGGTCCGGGCAGCCTTTGCGCCCGCCGAGGCCGACGTCGAGTGGGCGCGTGCGCTCCTTGCGGCGGCCGAGACCGAGCGCGGGGTCTTCACCTTCGAGGGGCGCATGGTGGACGAGCCGATCCTCCGGCATGCCCGCAGTGTCCTGGGGCGGGCGTCGGGGAGCTGAAGATCCCGCTTCGACTCCCAAGCGCTATAGAAAGCGGAGTCCAGCGCGCGACGGATGGCCGGTAATCGGGATGAGGAGCAGCTGGTGATGGAAGTGAAGCGGTCCGACGAATGGCACGCGACTGCCCTGACCGCCGAGCAGGCAGCGGAGCGTCTTGGCATGACGGGCAAGGCATTGCGCTCCTGGTTGCGAGCTCACCGCCCCGACGGCGCGGTTCAGGTGCCCCCGCAGAAGAACGGAAGTTGGTACCTCGGCGAAGAACTCGTGACCGCGCTCGAAGCCGGCAACCGGGTATCCAAGCAGACGCCCAACGCCCGAACCGCTACGCCTCCAGATGCAGCGCCTCTGCAACCGAGCACTCGCCCTCCCCAGCCGGACCAGAGTGTGATCAGCGAGCCAAACACGACTGAAACCGTGGAGGCGCCTGCAGGCTCAGGAGACCGGGCGCTCGAGTGGTCGGCGTGGGTACCCTTCGGGGACGTCATGGCAGTCGCCCCACGAAGCCCCGGCGTGTACATGATGCGCCTTGCTGCTGATCCCGAGCGCGGACCGGTGTACATCGGCATGGCGGGGGAGCGGAAGGGCAATGGGGTACGAGGACGCCTCGCGATCTACTTCAGCGGTCAGGGAGCCGCCTCAGGGCTCGGCGGGCACGCGTTCGATCGTGCGCTCGCTGACCCGGTCTGGGTGGAGGAACGACTCCGCGAGGCACGCGAGGGGCGCTCTGAGCGAGCGAAGAAGGCAGCGCGATCGGCTATCGACCACCTCGGATTGGAAGTGCGCTGGACGCTCGTTTCATCGCGCGCAGAGGCACTTCTGCTTGAATCGCAGTTGATCGGCCAGTACAGGGATCAATTGTGGAACTGGTGACATCTGGGACGTGACGATCTCAGCCCTCCTCGACGCGCTGCTCATCCTTCACGGCCTCGCGGAACGCTCGAACTCCGTTCGAGAGTCTGTCCTTCGATAACTTCGCGCGGTCCAGAGCCCCATCGCCGAAGCTACGGGCGGCGCCGACGCCGTCCACTCCAGTCTCGACGACCCTGTCCTTCACATCGACGACGGCTTCCATCCACCGCTTAGCAGCCAGAGGTTGTCGGTCTCCTTCTATGCCGAGCCGCTCGTGGAAGTCTCCGACTCCCGCAGCAAGTTGATTGCTGGTGTGGATCACGGCACGGGATGAAGCAGGGTGGAGGAGCACTTTCGAATTGGCCCACCCCGCGGCAGCGTCTATGCGATTCAGGAGTCGTTGGGTGCTGCGCGCGATGAGGTTCAAGCGGTTCTGACGGGCAGCCTGCAGCGCAACGCGATGCCGGTCCAGCTCGCTGGGAGATGCCTCCAGCACTCGGTCGAGTTCCAGCACAGCGATTGCATCCTGTAGCTGGAAGCAACGAGCCAGCACGGCGAGCCATTCGTGGATGGTCGCTTCGGCGTCTCTCGACGCCTTGGCAAGGTCTCCGACCTTGGCCTTTCGGTCCATCTTCTCCGCGAGGGCGTCGAGTTGTCTCAAGGCGTATCCCTGGGTGCGGGCAATTGTTGCCGAACTTGCCTGAACCTTCGACCATGTCGTCTCGGAGACCAGACCCACCTGCTCCCGGATGGTCATCGCCTCCTCGATGATGAAGTCCACGCCGATCACGTCCGCCAGCACCGTATCCTTCTGGGCGCGGAGCAGGTCGTCGACTTTTTCATCGATGGTGGCGAGGTAGTCGGTAATGTCATCCATGGTCTGTTGCATGGCTGCCTGCGTCATGATTCCGGCCACTCCGGACAACAGGGCCGGACTGGTCATGAGGGATCCCGGCCCCTTCGCGAATTGGACGATGCCCTTGATCCCGCTGGTCTCTCCCTTCGCTACGACGACACCCATGCTGAGACCCGTCTCCGAGTTCTTCATGAGGCCGTACTTCTTGACCAGCTGCGCGGATTCCTCGGTCAATTTCACCCATCGCCCCGAGTTGGCTGAGACCTCCGAGCCGGCCTGCGCAACCGCAGCCGCGCCGAAAGCGGTCGATTTGAGCTGTCGTATGCCCAGTTCCCTCGACGAGAACCCCTCTCCGACGAGAAACCGTTCGACGGTCGATGCATCCCCGATGATCGCGAGTCCGTCGTCATCGCTGATCAGCTGAATGTTGTCGTCCATTGCTGCGTCCCCCAAAGGCATGGAATGACCCCGAAAGAGTCCGGGGCTCGAAAGGATCCTATCCGGATCATGACCTCACGATGAGGCAGATGCCCCGTGCAACTCAGATGCCGTCGTGGCTCACACCGATGCCGGGGACGCGTCACGCGGGCGGACAGCTGGCACAGACATTCTCGCCTCGACAACTCTCGCGGCTTCATCCGCCGGAACAAGTTCGTTGAACTTCAGCGGGCGCAGGCTCGCGAGGTCGACCCTCGTATGCGCCTTCTCGAGTGCCGGGCTGAGAGTCTCTCTTGCTGGAGTGCGTCTCGCACCGCGCTGGTGTCGCATGCCCTGCGCAGGTTGATGAGCCGATCGCCGGGCGCGCGAATCCCATCCCGCCGCTCCTTGCCATACGAGTGGCTGTGGTAGCACTCGTAGGGTGCTGTGGCACCGCACCAACCTGTCCGCGCCGAGGTGATCGGACGGGACTGCGCTCGCCGGATGTGCTGTGGCGACGCCGCCCGCGCGACTATCAGAAGGGTGGGCTTTGCGCCGCGGGCATTCGCTTAGTAAGCATCGCCGTCTCGAGCTCGCGCAGGACGTGCACTGTCGCTGATGAGTCCGCGTCCGCGGGCGGTGGTTCGGGCGGCGTCGAATAGGTCCGGTCACCCGGCGACCGCCAGCTCAGTCCACCACCCGGATCCGGGCTCGGGGTCCAGTCCGTCCGGTGCTTCAGCATGTGGTGCCGCCTGCAGACGGGGTAGAGATTGGTCGCACCCGTGGAACCGTCCTCGGCCCAGGCCAGCAGGTGGTCGAGATCGCAGCGACTCGCCGGGCGGGAACAGCCGTAGAAGCTGCACGTCTTCTCCCGGAGCTGGACCCAGGTCCGCAGGTCCTCGCTCGGACGGTACCGGGTCCGGTCCAGGCCGAGCACCGCCCCCGTGTACGGATGCGTGAGCAGGCGCAGCCACGAGGTGGCGTCCGCGGCCAGTCGACGGGCTGCGTCGGCAGGGATGGGACCGTAGCCCTCCAGCTCGGCCGGCTCGTCGGTGAGCCCCATCAGCGAGAAGACCGGGACGGTCACCACGATCTTCGCCGCTACGGAGCGCGCACCCGAGGCGAAGGGCACGCCGGTGCCGCCCCGGCCCGCGCCCGTGAGCCCGCCGCCGAGCAGCATGTCGGCCAGGACGTCGGCCCGCAGTTGCGGCAGCGTCCGCGGATCGTCACCGCTCCGCAGGGAACGGGCCAGTGCGTCCACCGACGTGTGGACGGCGAGTGCCTGCTCCGCCGGCAGATAGGCGCTCAGCCACGCCATCCCGTCGTGGTCGGGCTCGAAGACGACGCACCGGTCGGACGCTGCCCGGACCCGGCGGGCTGTCACCGTCTCGGGGTGGAGTCTCTCCCGCAGCCGACGGCACCGTGCCGTGAGCCTCGGACGGTTCAGGCTTCCCGCCATCGTCAGGATCTCCGCTTCGAAGGCGGGCACCGCCTCGTCCGGGAGGGTCCGGGACTGCTCCACGACGACCGACGCCCGCCCCGGGCAGATCTCGCCCTTCTCCAGAGCGGCCAGTGTGTTCGTGAGCGGACCGGTCAGGGCCAGGGACTCCGAGACGAGGCGGGCGGCGGAGCCTTCGGACTGCTTGAGCAGCGCTGCGGTCTCGGCGACGGTTTCAGTGAACGCAAGCGAGGAGGACGGCCCCGACCAGGAGCGGTGGTCCGGATCGCTGAACGTGTGGACCCGGGCGACCAGTCGGGCCCGCTGCGCGGCGGCCCAGGACGCCAGCCGGTCGGCGGCCCGCAGCAGGTCGAGGGTGGCCGGGAGACTGGAAGGATCGACAGCGCCGGACCCGGCACTCTCCAGCCGGCCGACCAGCCCGTACGGCGATGCATCCTCGACGCGCGCCCGGGCATGCTCGTCGACCCCGTCGTCGTCGAACTCCCCGTCCGACCCGAGGATCTCCTCGAATGCCTGCGCAGGCCAGCCCCAGGTCGCCTCGCTGTAGGCGTCCTCGAGGGTCAGCAGCGCCGGTCCGTTCATGGTCTTATTCCATCATCCGGCACTGACAGAACAGGCGGCCGGAGAAGGCCGGGAACGGCTCATCTCGTCGGTCGGGAACCGCCGCCCGGCGCATCAGCACCGTCGGTCTGCGGGATACTGGGGCCATGGATTTCAGCAACCCCACCCGCGGGCACCGGCGCGTCACCATCCTCGGCTCCACGGGCTCGATCGGCACCCAGGCACTCGAGGTGATCGCCGCCGCCCCGGACCGCTTCAGCGTGGCCGGCCTGACCGCCGGCGGGCGGAACCTCGACCTCCTCGCCCGCCAGGCCGTCGCCGTCCGCGCCCCCGCCGTCGGTGTCGCGTCCGGCACCGAGGCCGAGCTCGAGAAGGCCATCGGAGAAGCCGCCGACGACGCCGGCGTCACCGGCTACGCCCCCCACCTGTTCGCCGGCGACCGCGCGGCGGCCGACGTCGCCGCCTGGCCGGACGCCGACGTCGTGCTCAACGGGATCACCGGGTCGATCGGTCTCGAGCCCACCCTCGCCGCCCTCGGCGCCGGGCACCTGTTGGCGCTCGCCAACAAGGAGTCGCTGATCGCCGGGGGGGCCCTCGTGCGTGCGGCGGCGGTCCCCGGGCAACTCGTCCCGGTCGATTCCGAGCACTCGGCGATCGCGCAGGCGCTCCGCGGGGGGACGGTGGACGAGGTGGACCGCCTCGTCCTCACGGCGTCGGGCGGCCCGTTCCGCGGCATGACCCGCGCGCAGCTGCAGCACGTGACCCCGGCCCAGGCCCTCGCCCATCCGACATGGGACATGGGCCGCGTCATCAGCACCAACTCGGCGTCCATGGTCAACAAGGCCCTCGAGGTGGTGGAGGCGCACCTGCTCTTCGACATCCCGCTCGAGCGGATCGACGTCGTCGTGCACCCGCAGTCCATGATCCACTCGATGGTCCAGTTCGTGGACGGGTCCACCCTGGCGCAGGCATCCCCGCCCGACATGCGCCTCCCGATCGCCCTCGGCATCGGCTGGCCCTTCCGGGTGCCCGGCGCGGCGAGGGCGTGCGACTGGAGCCGCCCCGAGGAATGGACCTTCGAACCGCTCGACGACGATGCCTTCCCCGCCATCGCGCTCGCCAAGCGGGCCGCGGCCGAGGGCGGCACTCGCATGGCCGTCTACAACGCCGCGAACGAGGAGGCCGTCGAGGCCTTTCACAGCGGGGTCCTAGGTTTCACGGGCATCGTGGACACCGTCGCCGCGGTCGTCGAGGAGCAGCGCGCCCAGGACACGGGCGCCGCCGCCGGCGACCTCACCCTCGACGCCGTGCTCGCGGCCGAGCGCTGGGCACGCCGGAGTGCCCGTGTCCGTTGTGGGCTCGGGGAGGCGCCCCTGCCGGAGCGTGCGGGGGATGTGCACGACCAGAAGGAAACACTGTGACCGTTCTGCTGTTCATCGCCGGAGTGCTGTTCGTCGTCGTCGGGATCGCCGCGTCGATCGCGCTGCACGAGGTGGGCCACCTGGTGCCCGCGAAGCTCTTCCGCGTCCGCGTCACCCAGTACATGGTCGGCTTCGGCCCCACCGTCTGGTCCAGGCGGCGCGGCGAGACCGAGTACGGGCTCAAGGCGATCCCCGCCGGGGGCTATGTCGCCATGGTGGGCATGTTCCCGCCCGCGACGACGGAGGCCGGCGCCGTCCGCCAGTCCAGCACGGGCGTCTTCCAGCAACTGTCCGACGACGCCCGCCGCGCCGCAGCGGAGCAGCTGCAGCCCGGCGACGAGGACCGCGTGTTCTACAAGCTGCCCATCTGGAAGCGCATCATCATCATGCTCGGCGGTCCGCTGATGAACCTGATCATCGGGACCGTCCTCTTCGCGGTGCTCATCATGGGCTTCGGCACCGCCCAGGCCACCACCACCGTCTCCGAGGTGTACCGCTGCGTCGTCCCCGCCAGCCAGCAGGCGGCCACGGGCCAGACCGACTGCGGACCCGACGACCCCGCCGCACCCGCCTTCCAGGCAGGGCTGGAGCCCGGCGACCGCGTGGTCGCCTTCGACGGCCGGGAGGTCACCGACTGGGACGAGCTGTCCGGCT
Source organism: Arthrobacter sp. Ld5 (assembly GCF_051172775.1). Classification (NCBI taxonomy): domain Bacteria; kingdom Bacillati; phylum Actinomycetota; class Actinomycetes; order Micrococcales; family Micrococcaceae; genus Arthrobacter; species Arthrobacter sp. Ld5. The sequence continues at coordinate 104,120 of NZ_JBPKBO010000005.1, read as the reverse complement.
GGATCCGGGACGCCGCAGGGCGCGAGGTCGCCATCTCCTACGTCCGTGACGGCGAGACCATCGACTCCACCATCACGCCCCTGCTGACGGAACGGCCCGTCGCGGCGGAGGACGGGACCGCGGCGGTCGACGACGGCACGGAGATCACGCAGGAGGTCGGCTTCATCGGAGTCGGCTCCACCCAGGAACTCGTGCCCCAGCCGGCCACCGAGGTGCTCCCCGCCGTCGGTGATTCCCTCGCGAGCGTGGCCGGCGTGGTGCTGAACCTGCCGCAGCGCGTGATCGAGGTGGGCCAGGCGGCGTTCTCGGACGCACCGCGCGACCCCGAGGGGCCCATCAGCGTGGTCGGGGTCGGCCGGATCGCCGGGGAGATCTCCGCGATGGAGGAGATCCCCGTCGCCTCCCGCGCCGCGACCCTCGTGGGACTCGTCGCGGGCGTGAATCTCGCCCTGTTCGTCTTCAACCTCATCCCGCTCCTGCCGCTCGACGGCGGGCACGTCGCCGGGGCGCTGTGGGAGGGGCTCCGCCGCGGGATCGCGCGCCTGTTCGGGCGCCCCGATCCGGGACCGTTCGACATGGCGAAGCTGCTGCCGCTCACCTACGCCGTCGCGATCCTCCTGCTGGGCATGGGCGTCCTGCTGATCTACGCCGACATCGTGAAGCCGGTCGATCTCTTCGGCTGATCGGTTGTAAATCGAAATTCAACCCCATACGGTTGAAAGATGTTCGTTCTCACGATCGACCAGGCCGCCAGCCGAACCTCCCCGGACCGCATCCCGGAACTGCTGGACCTCCTGCGGCCCATCCGTGCCGTCCTTCCCTGGGAGCGCTCGGTGGGGGACGAGGCGCAGGGCGTCCTCGCCGACCCGGCCGACGCCGTCGACGCCGTCCTGCTCTGCCTCCGCGCGGGCGGCTGGTACGTGGGGATCGGCGTCGGCGGAGTCGAGGAGCCCTTCCCCGACTCGCCGCGGGAAGGCCGGGGGCCCGCGTTCGTCGCCGCGCGGAAGGCCGTCGACCGGGCGAAGAAGACCGGTGACCGCGCGCCGCTGGCCGTCGAGGGGCCGGAGGGCCGCGCCGATGTCGCGGCGGAGGCCGAAGGGGTGCTCGCGCTGCTCGGCCGGCACGTCCTGGGACGCTCCGAGGCGGAGTGGCGCATCCTCGACCGCCTGCAGCCCGGCGAGCGCGGCACCCAGACCGCCGTCGCGCGGAGCCTCGGCATCAGCCCGCAGGCGGTGAGCAAGGCGGCCGCCCGGGCGGCCTGGCACGAGGAGCCCGCCGTCCGGAACGCCGCGGCGCGCCTCCTGGCCTGGACCGACCGGCAGGAATGAACCCCCGGGAAGGACCGCCGGGACGCGGATCCGCCGGTCACCGCGGATCCCCCGCGCCTGCACCACTTCCGGGGGTGGCATGCGGTAGACAGGGTGGACGGCGGTGAGCGGCACGGTCGACGACGGTTCGGGAGGTATCGGTGGAGGCTCTGTGGATCGCGGTGGCGCTCGTCGCCGCGGGCGGCCTGGGGTATCCCGTCACCATGCTCGTGCTGCGCCTGGCGCGATCGGTGGACACCGCGGAGCGGCGCAGGGAGCTCCCGGAGCCGGCGGACCAGCCGCAGCTCGAGATGCCGGAGCCCCCGGCCCGCCCGCCCCAGACGCCGATCGACGCACTGCCGCCCGGGGTGCTCCGCGGCGGGCTGGTCATCGGCGTGCTCGAGCGCCTCGCCGTGACCGTCGCCATCCTGGGCGGCCAGCCCGTCGCCATCGCCTACGTCGTGGCGGTCAAGGCCCTCGGGCGCTACGCCGAGCTGAAGGAGACCCCCGCCGCGGCGGAGCGCTTCATCATCGGCACGCTGACCTCCCTGCTGTGGGCCGCCGGTGTCGCGACCGTCGTCAAGGCCTACCTGCTGGGAGTCACGTAGGGTGACATCCATGAGTATCTTCGCCGTCGAGTACGTCTACAATCCCGATCACGACCACCTCCGCGCCGAGCACCGGCCGGCGCACCGCGAGTGGCTCGAAGCTCTCGTCGGCGACGGCCGTGTCCTCGCCTCCGGCCCCTTCGCAGACGGCACCGGCGCGCTCCTGCTCTTCGCCTCCCCGACCGAGGCCGACCTCAACCAGCTCGTGAGCGAGGACCCGTTCGCGCAGGCCGGGGCGATCTCCGCCGTAAAGACCACCGCGTGGAACCCCGTGATCGGGGCCTTCCGCAACCTCGTGTGACCTGCGTCCCGGCGGGGCGCCCCGGCGCCACGGCGGGTGGATAATGGGAACACGTATGTCGTCACACGTGCGGCCAGGGCCGCCAGCATGGAGGATGTTTTGACCTCGGTCAACCTAGGAATGCCAGCAGCACCGCCACCCGTCCTCGCGCCCCGGCGCAAGACCCGCCAGATCAAGGTGGGCTCGGTGGGGGTCGGGTCCGATTCCCCGATCAGCATCCAGTCGATGACGACGACGCCGACCACGGACATCAACGCCACCCTGCAGCAGATCGCGGAACTCACGGCCACCGGCTGCGACATCGTGCGCGTGGCCTGCCCGTCGGCGGACGACGCCGCGGCGCTGCCGATCATCGCGAAGAAGTCGCAGATCCCGGTGATCGCGGACATCCACTTCCAGCCGAAGTACGTGTACGCCGCGATCGACGCCGGCTGCGCGGCGGTCCGCGTGAACCCGGGCAACATCCGCAAGTTCGACGACCAGGTCAAGCAGATCAGCGACGCCGCGAAGGCCGCCGGCACCTCGATCCGCATCGGCGTCAACGCCGGGTCCCTCGACCCGCGCCTCATGGAGAAGTACGGGAAGGCCACGCCGGAGGCCCTCGTCGAATCGGCCGTCTGGGAGGCGTCCCTGTTCGAGGAGCACGACTTCCACGACTTCAAGATCTCCGTGAAGCACAACGACCCCGTGATCATGGTCCGCGCGTACGAGCTCCTCGCCGAGCGCGGCGACTGGCCCCTCCACCTCGGGGTGACCGAGGCCGGGCCGGCCTTCCAGGGCACCATCAAGTCCGCCACCGCGTTCGGCGCGCTCCTGTCCAAGGGCATCGGCGACACCATCCGCGTCTCCCTCTCCGCGCCGCCGGTCGAGGAGATCAAGGTGGGCAACCAGATCCTGCAGTCCCTCAACCTCCGCCCCCGCAAGCTCGAGATCGTGTCCTGCCCCTCGTGCGGCCGGGCACAGGTGGACGTGTACAGCCTCGCCGAGGAGGTGACCGCCGGCCTCGAAGGCATGGAGGTGCCGCTCCGCGTGGCCGTGATGGGCTGTGTGGTCAACGGACCCGGCGAGGCCCGCGAGGCCGACCTCGGTGTCGCCTCCGGCAACGGCAAGGGGCAGATCTTCGTGCGGGGAGAGGTCATCAAGACCGTGCCCGAGGACCAGATCGTGGAGACCCTGATCGAGGAAGCCATGCGGCTCGCGGAGGAGATGGGGGAGGCTGATGGCGAAACTGCTGGCCAGGGTGGCCCCATGGTTACCGTTAGCTAGGCCGCAGCCCGATCCGGAGGGGCCGTGGTCGTTCCGGGTGCTCGGCGAGGCGGACACCGCCGATCTCTGGACCCTCGTCGACGCGGACCCGGTAGCCAACGTCTTCGTCGCTTCGCACCTCGAGGCCACGCGCACAGCCGCGCCGTCGCTCGCGGGCGGCGAGGTCGTCGGGATGTTCCGCCACCAGGAGCTCCGCGCGGCCTGCTGGGCGGGGGTCAACCTCGTCCCGGTCGGCGTGACGGACGAGACGGGTGCCATCTTCGGCGACCATCTGGGCCGGTCGGGGCGCACCTTCTCCTCGATCTTCGGCCTGTCCGAGGGCGTGATGGACCTGTGGTCCACGCTCGAGGACTACAGTGCGGAGCCGTTCGACATCCGGCCCACCCAGCCCCTCATGGCCATCGACACCGACCCGCTCGTCGCCCCGGCGCCGGACCTGCGCTTCACCCGGCCCGACGAGCTGGACCGCCTCCTGCCGGCCTGCGCCGCGATGTTCGAGGAGGAGGTGGGCTACTCGCCCTTCCTCGGCGGGTCCGACCACTACCGCCGGCGGGTCGCATCCCTGATCGGCCGCCGGCACTCCCTGGCGGCGTTCGCCGACGACGGCACCGTGATCTTCAAGGCCGAGCTCGGCACCGTGTCCTCGCAGGCCGTCCAGGTGCAGGGCGTCTGGGTGCACCCCGACCACCGCGGGCAGGGCCTCAGCGCCGCCTACATGGCCGGCGTCGTCGTCGCCGCCCGCTCCCTGGCACCCACCGTGAGCCTCTACGTGAACTCCTACAACGCGCGCGCCATCGCGGCGTACAAGCGCGTGGGCTTCGAGCAGGTGGACACCTTCGCGACGATCCTCTTCTGAGGACCGTCCGTCGCGCGGCCGACGGCGGCGGGGCGGGCGGACCGGCTAGATTGGTACCTGTTGTTTCCCGCCGGACGGCGGGGGAGTGAATGGCAGTGCGCGATCCAGCAGCGCCCGATGAATACGAACGGACACCCGCGTGGTCTTACGACTCTCGACCCTTTTCCTGCGCACCCTGCGTGAGGATCCCGCCGACGCCGAAGTCGCGAGCCATCGCCTCCTGGTCCGGGCCGGCTACATCCGGCGCGCGGCCCCGGGCATCTACAGCTGGCTGCCCCTGGGCCTGAAGGTCCTCGCGCGGGTGGAGGGCATCATCCGCGAGGAGATGGAGGCCATGGGCGCCCAGGAGGTCCACTTCCCGGCGCTGCTGCCCAGGGAGCCCTACGAGGCCACCAACCGCTGGACCGAGTACGGCGAGGGCCTCTTCCGGCTCCAGGACCGCAAGGGCGCGGACTACCTCCTGGCCCCCACGCACGAGGAGATGTTCACGCTGCTCGTGAAGGACCTGTACAGCTCGTACAAGGACCTCCCGGTGAGCCTGTTCCAGATCCAGACGAAGTACCGCGACGAGGCACGACCCCGTGCCGGGCTCCTGCGGGGCCGCGAGTTCATCATGAAGGACTCGTACTCCTTCGACATCGACGACGAGGGGCTGGAGGCCAGCTACCAGCTCCACCGTGCGGCCTACCTGCGCATCTTCGAACGGCTCGGCCTCGAGGTCATCCCCGTGACGGCGACCGCCGGCGCGATGGGCGGCTCGAAGAGCGAGGAGTTCCTGCACCCGACGCCGATCGGTGAGGACACCTTCGTCCGGTCGGCCGGCGGGTACACCGCGAACGTGGAGGCCGTGACCACGGTGGTCCCCGACGCCGTCGACCACTCGGACGCCCCGGCGGCCGAGGTGCTGGACACCCCGGACACCCCGACCATCGACACGCTCGTGGCCGGAGCCAACGCCGTGTCCCCCCGCGGGGACCGGCCCTGGACCGCCGCGGACACCCTGAAGAACGTCGTGCTCGCCGCCGTCCTGCCCACCGGCGAGCGCGAGATCGTCGTCGTCGGCGTGCCCGGCGACCGCTCCGTGGACCTCAAGCGCATCGAGGCGAACATCGCGGGCCACCTGGAGACCGGCGGCGAGGTGGCCGTCGAGGCCGCCACCGAGGAGGACCTCAGGAAGCACCCCGGCCTGGTGAAGGGCTACATCGGCCCGGGCCTGACGCCCGATGCCGCGGTGCTCGGCGCCGAGTCCGCCACGGGCCTGCGCTACCTCGTGGACCCCCGCGTGGTCAGCGGGACCTCGTGGATCACCGGCGCCAACGAGCACGGCAAACACGTGTTCGGCCTGATCGCCGGTCGCGACTTCACCTGGGACGGCGTCGTCGAGGCCGTCGAGGTGCGCGAGGGCGACGAGGCACCCGACGGCTCGGGGCCGCTGGTCGCGGCCCGCGGGATCGAGATGGGCCACATCTTCCAGCTCGGGCGGAAGTACGCCGACGCCCTGGGCCTGAAGGTCCTCGACCGCAACGGCAAGCTCGCCACGGTGACCATGGGGTCCTACGGCGTCGGCGTGACGCGCGCCCTCGCAGCCCTCGCCGAGGCGAACCACGACGACCGCGGAATCATCTGGCCCCGCAACGTCGCGCCCGCCGACGTGCACATCGTCGCCACGGGCAAGGGCGCCGAGGTGTTCGAGGCAGCGGAGAAGCTTGCCGCGGAGCTGGAGTCGTCCGGCCTGACCGTGCTCTACGACGACCGCCCGAAGGTTTCCCCGGGCGTCAAGTTCGGCGACGCCGAACTCATCGGCGTGCCCACCATCGTCGTCGTCGGGCGCGGGCTCGCGGACGGCCTGCTCGAGGTCAAGGACCGGCGCACCGGCCAGACGCAGGACGTCGCCGTCGACGGGGCCGCCGCGACGCTGCGCGAACTCACAGCGCACTGACCTTGGCGGGTTCGGGACTCGAGGAGCTGCACCTCGCCACGATCCTGCTGGTCCTCGTCGCCGGCTTCGCGGCCGGGTGGGTGGACGCCGTCGTCGGCGGCGGGGGCCTGCTGCAACTGCCGGCGCTGCTCCTGGTGCCCGGCATCGCGCCCGTGGAGGCGCTGGCCACCAACAAGATGGGGTCCATCTTCGGGACGACGACGAGCGCCGTCACGTACTACCGGCGCGCCCACCCGGACCTGCGGACCGCGCTGCCCATGGCGGGCGTGGCCCTCGCCGGCAGCTTCGGCGGGGCCGTCCTCGCTTCGTCGCTGCCGGCGTCGGTCTTCAAGCCGATCATCGTGGTGGCGCTCATCGGCGTCGCCGTGTTCACGGCCCTGAAGCCCACCGTCGGGACGCTCACGAAGCTGCGGTACCAGGGCACGCGGCACTACGCGACCGCGTGCGCGATCGGCCTCGTCATCGGCTTCTACGACGGACTCATCGGCCCCGGCACCGGGTCCTTCCTGATCATCGCCATGGTCACGCTGCTGGGCTACAACTTCCTCGGCGCCAGCGCCAAGGCCAAGATCGTCAACATGGCGACCAACGCCGGCGCCCTCCTGTTCTTCCTGCCCAGCGGGTCCCTCCTGTGGGGCGTCGGGCTGCTGCTCGGCGTCGCGAACATGGCCGGTGGCTACACCGGGTCGCGGATGGCCATCAGCCAGGGCAGCCGCTTCATCAGGATCGTGTTCCTCCTCGTCGTCGGCGCGCTGATCGTCAAGCTCGGCTTCGACGTGTGGGTCGAGAACGTCAGCCCGCTCGTCGCGGGCTGACGGGCGCTCAGGGGACGGACAGCCGGCCGGCCGGCGGCAGCCCGTCCAGGGTCCGCCCGAGCACCGAACTCGCCACCCACAGCGACCGCTGGGCCTCGCCCGTGGAGCCGTGCGCCAGGTACGACAGCGCGTTGCGGACCTCGCGGACCACGGTCCACCCCCGGGCCAGCTCCGCGTCGAGGCCCGCGGCCCCGGCCAGCGCCCGGCAGTGCGCCTGCAGGTGACCGGCCGGGTCGCCGGCGTCGAGCTCGCCGAGCCTGTTCCACAGCATGGGTGCCACGGCGTATTCGGCGTCGCCCAGCACGGGCTTCGGATCGATCGCGACGAAGTCCCCCAGCCGGTGCGGCGAGGACGGCAGGAGGTTCTCGTAGTGCAGGTCCGCGTGCACGAGGACGTCCCGCTCCGACCGCCGGCCGAGGACCCCGCGCGACTGGCAGACTTCCAGGGCGGACTCCATGAGCCAGCGCGGGAACGGTTCGCCGAGGTCGTCCCAGTGGGCGGGAATCGTGTCCGTCCACTGCTCGGCCTCGGACGCGAGGTGGGGGAAGGCCGCCCAGGGCGCACTGTCGCCCGCCCGGAGGCAGAGCCGCCGCAGGACCGCGCCCCATGGCCCGGGGGTCTCGTCGAGCGGCACGTCCCGCAGGGAGCGGTCCCCGTCGAGGCGCTGCAGCAGCAGGGCGTGGTCGGGGCGCGACGACGCCAGCAGGCGGACCGCGCCCGCGCCGTCCCACAGCGTCAGCGCATCGGGCTCGGGCAGGGCCTCGTCGTGGGGGACGGTCAGTTTGAGGACGGCCGGGGTGCCGTCGCGCTGCAGCACCGGGAGGACGACGGCGCACCGGCCCGCCCAGGCGGGCTGCCCCGGCCGGAGGTCGAGGTCCAGGTCCCAGTCCTCGAGTCGCTCCGCGAGGAGGTCGTGCCACGTGCGCGTCCATCGCACCCCGCCGTCGATCGCCCGCGCGGACCGGGCGAGGGACGGCGGGAGATCGGGCAGGCCCGCGCGCGGGCCGGAGGCCGAGGAGCGCCCGCCCCCACCGCCACGGGGGTCGCTAGCCACCGGGCTGCTCCGCCGGGTCCGCGGGGGTGGCGTCCGGCGCCGCCGTGCCGACGGCCAGGCCGGGCAGGGCTTCGAGCGGCGCCCCGGCGTCGAGGCTGCGCTGGGCGGAGGCACTGAACGAGGCGACGGCCCAGGCCCGCTCCTCCGGTCCGACCGCGGCGATGAGGCCCGCGTAGAGCTCGGCGTGTTCCTGCTCGATGGCGCGGGTCGCGGCGAGGGGGTCGGCGCGGAAGTCCGGCCCGATCGCATACCCGGCAGGGGGCGGGTCCGCGGGCACGCAGAGGGCGGCCAGGCGATCGGTCACCGCCTCCGCGGCGTCGTCGTGGGTCGCCGCCGCGTCCAGGGCCTGCGCGGGATCGGGGAGCAGCGCCGCTGCGACCTCGTACGCGTACCGCGCCTGGTCCTCGGCGGTCCTCGCGTCGAGGAGGGCGCGGCGGTCGGCCGCGGTGCCGAGCGGGGTCCCGGTGCACTCCCCGGGTGCGGGCGCCGCGTCGAGGTCGACGGCGGACAGGGAGCCGTCCGCGGGCAGCCCCGGGTCCACGCCCAGGAGGTGGCCGAGCCGCAGGGCATGCCGCCACTGGTTCACCCCGGCGGCGGCGAGCACGCGCCCGGGGCCCGGATCCGCGCGGACCGCGTCCTGGAGGCTCTGCCGTGCGCTGTCGCGGAGGACCCCCAGCACGGCGGGGGCGTCGGCGGGGGCGTAGGCGGGTGCGGTTCCGGCCGGCGAGCCGGTGGCGGTACCGGTGGCGGGCGGTGCGGCCGTGCCGGGTTCCGCCGTCGGACCGGGGGAGCGCGGCAGGGCGACGGCGTCCGCCTGGTGGTCGAGGTCGAGCGCCACCGCGGACAGTTCCGCCGCCGTCTCCGGATCCAGACCGGGGGAGCCCACGAGTGCGCGTGCCTGGTCGGCCGCGGAGCGGTAGCGGTCCTCGGCGTCGAGCTGAGCCTGTTCGGAGGCGGAATGGACCCGCTGCTGCGGTTCCGCGGGGCCGACGCCCAGCCCGATGCCGACCACGAGGAGCATCCCGGCGAAGAGGCCCACGAGACCGACGGACCGCCGCGCCACGCGTCCGGCGCGGGATCCGCGGCGCACTCCACCGGCCTGCCGCTCGTTCGTCCCCGCCCCCGTCATCACAGTTCCCGATGATGTCACGGAGCGTCCCGTTTCTCCCGCCGATACACCGGGTGCCGCGGAATGTCGGTACTCTTGGAGCACAACATCATCGAGTGGGAGGCAGCCATGGCGGTCCGGTCCGGGAACGAAAATCACGCCTCGACCAGCAGGTCGGCCTCAGAGGCAGAACTGCAGGACGAAGCGCAGCGTCTCAGGACACGACTGAAGCCGGTCGTCGACCGGCACAACCTCTACCTCGAGGACGTCGAGGTCAAGGTCGCAGGGTCCCACCGCACGGTCCACATCGTCGTGGACCTGCCCGAGGAGACCACGGGGAGCGTCGGTTTCGATGTGATCTCCGCCATCTCGACCGACCTCTCCGAGGCGATGGACAGCCTGGAGGACGACGACCGTCCGTACAACCTCGAAGTGTCCTCGCCCGGGGTCTCCCGCCCCCTCACCGAACCGCGCCACTGGCGCCGCAACGTGGGGCGCCTGATCGAGGTGAAGCCCGTGACCGGTGACGTGGTCCTCGGCCGGCTGGAGGGCGTCTCGGACACCGGGATCCGGCTGATCCCGCAGCTGCCGGTCAAGAAGGGCATGAAGCCCAAGCAGGGCGATCCGCTCGCCCTCGAGTTTTCCAGGATCCGCAAGGGGACCGTGCAGGTCGAATTCGCGCATCCCGAGGATGAACACCACGACGACACCGATGGGGCCGATCCGGAGATCTCCGGCGCCGTGCACCACGCGTAAGGAGACCCACATGGATATCGATATGAGCGCGCTGAGGCTCCTCGAGCACGAGCGCGAGATTCCCCTCGACAAGCTGGTTCCCACGATCGAGCAGGCACTGCTCATCGCGTACCACCGTTCGCCCGGTTCGCACGAGACCGCCCGCGCCGAGCTCGACCGCCGCACCGGGCACGTCACCATCTGGGCCACGGAGAAGGACGAGGACGGTGCGCCCGTCGGTGAGTTCGACGACACCCCCACCGGCTTCGGGCGCATCGCGGCGAGCACCGCACGGCAGGTCATCCTCCAGCGCCTGCGTGACGCCGAGGACGACAACATCCTCGGGGAGTTCCGCGGCAAGGAGGGCGAACTCGTCGCCGGCATGATCCAGCAGGGCACCAACCCGCACATGATCCAGGTCAACCTCGGGTCCGTGGAGGCGGTCCTGCCGCCGCCGGAGCAGGTGCCGGGGGAGAAGTACCTGCACGGCTCCCGGCTGCGCGCTTTCGTCGTCGACGTGCACCGCGGCATGAAGGGGCCCTCCATCACCCTGTCCCGCTCGCACCCCGGCCTCGTGCGCAAGCTCTTCGAGCTGGAGGTCCCCGAGATCGCCGACAGGACCGTCGAGATCGTCGCCCTCGCCCGCGAGGCGGGGCACCGCACCAAGATCGCGGTGAAGGCGAACGTCCCTGGCGTCAACGCCAAGGGCGCGTGCATCGGCGAGATGGGCAGCCGCGTCCGCGCCGTCATGAACGAGCTGAACGACGAGAAGATCGACATCGTCGACTACAACGACGACGCCGCCGCCTTCATCGCGAGTTCCCTGTCGCCGTCCCGCGTGACCTCCGTGACGATCACCGACGAGGCCACCCGGTCCGCGCGCGTCGTCGTCCCGGACTACCAGCTCTCCCTCGCGATCGGCAAGGAAGGCCAGAACGCCCGCCTCGCCGCCAAGCTCACGGGCTGGCGGATCGACATCGTGTCCGACGCCGCGCAGCAGGCGTCGGTGGCGAAGGCCTGAGCCGCGGGTCCGGCGGCAGCATCAGAAGGGGTAGAATGGACGAGACTGCCGCCCGGCCGTTCCCGGACAAGGCTTCACGCCGACACGATCCCGGGAACCGACCGGCGGACGCACATCCGATACGCACCTGCGTGGGATGCCGCCGACGGGACCGCCAGTCACACGTGATGCGGGTTGTTGCACGACCGATGGATGGCCGAATGGCGGCCGTCATCGATGAGCGGCGCCGGTTATCCGGACGGGGTGCTTGGCTGCACCCCGACCCGGCATGCATGGAGACAGCCGTCAAGCGGAAAGCCTTCAACAGGGCCTTCCGCGGGCCGGTGGACACTGCCGATCTTGCAGCGTCCTTCCAGGCACATCTGGAGCGTCGACACGGACGCTCCGTACACACCGTCCTCCCTGAAAGCGGGTCAGTACCCTCATGGAAACCCGATGAGCACCCAGCGATGAGTGCGCAACGATGACCAATCCGTTGCGCTCGATCTTTGATCTGCCGGACGCGCTTGCGACTGGGATCAGCAGTAGGAAATAGACGGTTCGTGCCTGACTCGGTGCGGACCGAGACAGGAGAAATGTGGCCAAGGTCCGCGTACACGAGCTCGCGAAAGAGCTCGGTATCACCTCGAAGGACGCAGTTGCGAAACTGCAGGAACTGGGCGAGTTCGTCCGTTCGGCGTCATCCACCATCGAAGCCCCCGTCGTGAAGAAGCTTCGCGGCGCCTTCCCGGATGCCGCGCCGGCCGCGGCACCCCCCGCAGCATCACGCCCCTCGGCGCCCTCACCGGGTCCGAAGCCGGGTGCCGCGCAGGCAGCTCCCGAGGCGCCCGCCCCGGCGGCACCGGAAGCACCGAGCACCCCCGCACCGGCAGCCCCGGTCGCACCGCAGGCGTCGCCGTTCTCCGACGGTTCCGTCCCCGCTCCGGCAGCCCAGGACGCCCCGGCGCCCGCAGCGCCGAGTACCCCTGCGCCGGCGGCGCAGGACGCACCGGCGGAGCAGGCCACCCAGGCCGAGGCTCCCGGTGACGGGGCGCGTCCCGCCCCGCGCCCGGCAACGCCTCCCGCAGCACCCTCCGCGGGAACGACGCGCCCCACCGGCGCCCGTCCCGGCGGCGCTCCCCGCCCCGGCAACAACCCGTTCGCCCCCTCGCAGGGCATGGGCTCGCGCCGCGGCGACACCGATCGTGGTGCCGAGCGCGGGTCGGATCGTCCCCCGCGTCCCGGCAACAACCCGTTCGCCCCCTCGCAGGGCATGCCCCGGCCCGGTCGCCGTGACGACGCCCAGCAGCGTCCCGCCGCCGGCGCCGGCGGACCCCGCCCGGCAGCCGGTGCGGGTGGACCGCGTCCCGCGGCCGGTGCCGGCGGACCCCGTCCGGGCGCACCGCGTCCGGGTGCGCCCCGCCCCGCCGGAGCCCCGGGCTCCCGTCCCACGCCCGGCATGATGCCCAACCGCACCGAACGTCCCGTGGCCCCCGGCCGCGGAGCGCCCGGTGCCGGCCCGCGCCGGGGGCCCGGTGGAGCACCCAACAGCCCCAGCGGGGCACCCGCCGGCGGCGGCTTCGGCAAGGGCGGCCGCGGACGCGGCGGCACCGCCGGCGCCTTCGGCAAGGGTGGCGCCGGTCGCGGCAAGCAGCGCAAGTCGAAGCGTGCGAAGCGGCAGGAACTGGAGCAGATGTCGGCTCCGTCGCTGGGCGGCGTGAGCGTACCCCGCGGCGACGGCAACACCGTCGTCCGCCTGCGCCGCGGTTCGTCCATCACGGACTTCGCCGACAAGATCGAGGCGAACCCCGCCGCGCTGGTCACCGTGCTGTTCCACCTCGGCGAGATGGCGACGGCGACGCAGTCCCTCGACGAGGACACCTTCCAGGTGCTCGGCACGGAGCTGGGCTACCTGATCCAGGTGGTCTCGCCCGAGGACGAGGAACGCGAGCTCCTCAGCAGCTTCGACATCGACTTCGACGCCGAACTGGAAGCCGAGGGCGACGAGCAGCTCGAGGCACGCCCGCCGGTCGTCACGGTCATGGGCCACGTCGACCACGGTAAGACGCGACTGCTGGACGCCATCCGCAACACCAAGGTCGTCGAGGGCGAGCACGGTGGCATCACCCAGCACATCGGTGCCTACCAGATCCAGCACGTCCACGAGGAGGCGCCCCGCGCCATCACCTTCATCGACACCCCGGGCCACGAGGCGTTCACCGCCATGCGTGCCCGTGGCGCGAAGGTCACCGACATCGCGGTGCTCGTCGTCGCGGCCGACGACGGCGTCATGCCGCAGACCGTCGAGGCGCTGAACCATGCGCAGGCGGCCAACGTGCCGATCGTCGTCGCCGTCAACAAGATGGACAAGGAAGGCGCGAACCCGGACAAGGTCAAGGGCCAGCTCACCGAGTACGGCCTCGTCCCCGAGGAGTACGGCGGCGACACCATGTTCGTGCACGTCTCGGCGCTGCAGGGCATGGGCATCGACGAACTTCTCGAGGCCGTCCTGCTCACCGCCGACGCCGCGCTGGACATGCGGGCCAACCCGAACAAGGACGCCCGCGGCATCGCGATCGAGGCGAACCTGGACAAGGGCCGGGGTGCGGTCGCCACCGTCCTGGTCCAGTCCGGAACGCTGCACGTCGGCGACACGATCGTCGCCGGTACGGCCCACGGCCGTGTGCGTGCCATGTTCGACGAGAACGGCGACGTCGTCACGACGGCGGGACCCTCGCGTCCGGTCCAGGTCCTCGGCCTGTCCAACGTGCCCCGCGCCGGTGACACGTTCTTCGTCACCGACGACGAGCGCACCGGCCGCCAGATCGCCGAGAAGCGTGAAGCGGCGGACCGCAACGCGGCCCTCGCGAAGCGCCGCAAGCGCATCAGCCTCGAGGACTTCGACCAGGCCGTCGCCGAGGGCAAGGTCGACACCCTCAATCTCATCCTCAAGGGTGACGTGTCGGGTGCCGTCGAGGCCCTGGAGGACTCGCTGCTCAAGATCGACGTCGGCGAGGGCGTGCAGCTGCGCGTCATCCACCGTGGCGTCGGTGCGATCACGCAGAACGACGTCAACCTGGCCACGGTCGACAACGCGATCATCATCGGCTTCAACGTGAAGCCGGCGGAGCGCGTGGCGGACCTCGCCGAGCGTGAAGGCGTGGACATGCGCTTCTACTCGGTCATCTACGCCGCGATCGACGACATCGAGCTCGCCCTCAAGGGCATGCTCAAGCCGGAGTACGAGGAGGTGCAGCTCGGTACCGCAGAGGTCCGCGAGGTGTTCCGCTCCTCGAAGTTCGGCAACATCGCCGGTTCGATCGTCCGCTCGGGCATCATCCGACGCAACACCAGGGCCCGTGTCCTGCGCGACGGCAAGGTCATCGGGGACAACCTCTCCGTCGACTCGCTCAAGCGCTTCAAGGACGACGCCACCGAGGTCCGCACGGACTTCGAGTGCGGTATCGGCCTCGGCTCGTTCAACGATGTCAAGGAAGGCGACACCATCGAGACCTTCGAGATGCGGGAGAAGCCCCGCGCCTAGCAGGTAGCGCAGGTCGGGCGCCCCGGGTCCTCCGGGGCGCCCGACCTGTCGGTACCGCCGGAACCCGCCGAGGGTTCCTCACCAGACCAGCCCCAGTAGGAGTAACAGCAATGGCAGATCCGGCCCGCGCCGCGCGGCTCGCGCAGCGCATCAAAGTCATCGTCGCCGAGGCGCTGCGGCGCCGCGTGAAGGACCCGCGGCTGGAAGCCGTGACCATCACGGACGCGCGCGTCACGAACGACCTCCAGCACGCGACCCTGTACTACACCGTGCTCGGCGACCCGGAGGAGCAGCAGGCCACCCGGATGGCGCTCGAATCCGCCCGCGGCGTGCTGCGGTCGGAGGTCGGGAAGAACATCACGGCGCGGCTCACGCCCACCCTCGAGTTCGTCCCCGACGAGGTGCCGGTGAACGCCAGCCACCTCGAGGAACTCCTGCAGAAGGCACGCGAGCGCGACGCCGAGGTGGCGGCGATCGCACAGGGTGCCGACTTCGCCGGCGACGCGGACCCGTACCGCACGTCGGAGGACGACGAGGCGGCACGCTAGTCCCGGTCCCGCCCGGCAACGAACGGGAGGCAGCCGACCCGCCCGGGTCGGCTGCCTCCCGCGTTCACGGGGTGGGCCGGGTCCGCGGCGGGGCGGGGAGCCGGGAGAGCCCCTCGACGAGCTCGTCGGTCCGGCCGCAGAGGGCGATCCTGACCCAGCCCTCGCCGCGCGCGCCGAAGGCCGTGCCCGGGGCGAGCGCCACCCCGCGGTCCGCGAGGAACGAGCGGGTCCACGCGCGGACGTCGCCGCCGGTCGCGTGCGACAGGTCGGCCCACAGGTAGAAGGCGCCGCGGGCGTCGAGGTAGTCGATGCCCAGGCCGTCGAGGACCGCCGTCGCCGCGTCCCGGTTGGACCGGTAGTGCCGCAGTGCCGTGGACACGTAGTCCTGGGGGCCGGTGAGCGCGGCGACGGCGGCGTACTGCGACGCCGCCGAGACGCAGGACACCGTGGCCTCCATGATGTTGCTCAGCAGCGCCTCCATCCCGGGCGGCGTGACGAGCGCACCGATCCGCAGCCCCGTCAGCCCGTACGTCTTGGACAGCGTCAGCGACGTGATCACGCGTGGCTCCCGGGCCTCCGGGACCGCCTCCGGACCGCCGGCGTCGAAGCGTGCCGGGCTGACGTGCGGGACGTCGTAGGTGAAGGCCTCGTAGCACTCGTCGGAGACGATCCACAGGTCGTGCTCGTGGGCGAACCGCACGAGTTCACGCGTGAGCCCGTGCCCGAACACCGAGCCGAGGGGGTTCGAGGGGGAGTTCAGCAGGAGGACCTTCGTGCGCGCGGTGACGAGGCTCCGCAGGTCCTCGATCCGGGGCTGGAACCCGTGCTCGGGCACCAGCGGGTAGGGGACCTGCACCCCGCCGAGCAGGCCGACCATCATGGCGAACGTGGGGTAGCCCGGATCCGGGAGGAGCACCTCGTCACCGGCCCCGAGAAGGGTGCTCAGCGCGAGGTGCAGCCCCTGCTGCGCGCCGGCGACGACGAAGACGCGCGAGGGATCCTCGTCGACCCCGGACAGCCGCGAGAACCGTTCCGCGAAGGCAGCCCTGGCCGGCGCGATCCCGGCGTTGGGGGTGTAGTTCGTGTCGTCGCGGTCCAGTGCCGCCATGCCCGCCTCGAGGACGTGCCGTGCCACCGGGAAGCCCGGTTCGCCGATGCTGAGCACGATGGCGTCGGGAGTGGCCCAGGCCGCCTGCGTGATCTCGCGGATCTGGTTGACCGGGACGTTCACCACGTGGGCTGGAGCGGAGGGCATACGGAGGATGCTATCGCGCACGGGCGCTCCCGGTGCGGACCATATACTGGGAGGCGTGAATGACGGGCAGGTCCACTCAGGGCTGATCATCGTGGACAAGCCGCAGGGCTGGACCAGTCATGACGTCGTCGGGCGCCTGCGCCGCCTCGCCGGCACCCGGAAGGTCGGCCATGCCGGCACCCTCGACCCGATGGCCACCGGGGTCCTCGTCGTCGGCATCAACCGGGCCACCCGCCTCCTGACGTTCATCGTGGGCACCACGAAGACGTACACGGCCACGATCCGGCTGGGCCAGTCCACTCTCACGGACGACGCCGAGGGCGAGGTCACCGGCGGGAGCATCGCCGCGGCCGTGACCGAGGAGGACATCCGCACCGCCGTCGCCGCATTCACGGGTGAGATCCGGCAGGTCCCGAGCAGCGTCAGCGCCATCAAGGTCAAGGGCGAGCGCTCCTACGCGCGGGTCCGCTCCGGCGAGCAGGTCACCCTCGCCGCGCGGCCCGTGACCGTCCACCGCTTCGACATCCACGCGATCCGGCGCGTGAGCAACGGCCGCCTCCAGGACGTCGACGTCACCGTGGAATGCAGTTCCGGCACGTACATCCGTGCCCTCGCCCGCGACCTCGGCGCGGCGCTCGGCGTCGGCGGCCACCTCACGGCGCTCCGACGCACCCGGGTGGGGCCGTACACCATCGGCCAGGCGCGCACCCTCGAGCAGCTCGCCGACGAGCTGGAGGTCCTCTCGCTCGACGACGCCGGACGGGCCCTGTTCCCGGTCCGGGAACTCTCGGACACCGAGACCGCCGACGTGTCCCACGGCCGGAAGGTGGCGGCGAACACGGACCCGGACGGGCCGGTCGCGGCCTACGCACCGGACGGCACGCTCGTGGCGCTGCTCGAGAACCGCGGGGACGCCGCCCGGACCGTCCTGGTGTTCGCGCCCGGGGGGAAGGAGTAGGCATGGACGCCTTCTTCCTCGTCGGGGCCCTCGTGTGCGCCGTCGCCGCCGTCCTGTGCATCGGGGCGGGCGTGCTGCGCCGTCCCCCGAACGACATCACCATCCTCTCGATCGCGGCCGTCGAGCTCTTCCTTCTCGCCTACACCGTCGGCGCCGTGATCCGGCAGCTCACGGGGGAGCCGGTGCTCGGGGAGGCCTGGGAGTTCTGGGGCTACCTGCTCACCGCACTCCTCGTGCCCGTCGGGGCGTTCTGGTGGGCCATCCTCGAGAAGACGCGGTGGAGCAATTTCGTGCTGGGAGCGGCGGGGCTGACCGTGTTCGTCATGCTCTTCCGCATGGAGCAGATCTGGGACGGGGTGGCGGGACTGTGAGCAGGCAGAGGCACGGGGCGGCACCTGGGGCGACCGCGGCGGCCGGCACGCACCGCGCGAGCGGCCCCGGGCGGCTGCTGATCGCGGTGTACGGCGTGTTCGCCCTCGCGGCGACGGCCAGGGCCGCGTTCCAGATCGCCACGAAGTTCGACGAGGCCCCGCTGGCGTACCTGTTGTCGGCGTTCGCCGCCGTCGTGTACATCGTCGCCACTGTCTCCCTGGCCCGCCCGGGCGCCCGGGCCTACCGCGTCTCCGTCGTCGCGGTGACCACGGAACTCGTGGGGGTCGTCGTGGTGGGACTGCTCAGCGTGTTCGACGCCCAGGCGTTCCCGAGCGAGACGGTGTGGTCGGCGTTCGGCCGCGGCTACGGTTTCGTGCCGCTCGTCCTGCCGGTCCTCGGCCTGCTCTGGCTGCGCAGGAACCGGCCGGACGCACCGTGAGAGGATGACGGAAGAGCACCATCCACCCGGCCTCCAGGGAGCGACATGACCAGCACCAGCCCCGAGCACGACGATCCCTCCACGCCGGGCGGACGGCCCACCCGGCCGGCCCCTTCAACGCCACGCGCGTCGACCCCCGCGTCCGGGACGGCGGGCCCCGCGCCGTCGGGCACGACCGCCCGCACCTCCGGGGACGGTGCCCCCGCCACGGGGAAGAAGGCGGGCAGGACGGCGTCCACGGGCGGTGACTGGAACGTGTTCCGCACCGTCGTCGTCCTGCTGGGCCTGGCCCTCGCCGCCTTCGGCGTCTACTACCTGGTCTTCGGCACGGCGGGGCTGCCGGACTCCGACGGCACGCCGGTCAATCCCACCCTCGAGAGCCAGTTCCGGTTCTACTCGGCCATGATGGTGGGGGTCGGCGCGGCGTTCATCACGATCGCCATCAAGTTCCAGTGGGCCAACATGCTCTGGCTCGTGTGCCTCATGGTGTTCTTCGGCGGCATCGGGCGCGTCCTGTCGTGGGCGTTCTCCGGCACCCCCAACTACCTGATGATCATCCTCATGGTCATCGAACTCGCGTTCCCGGCGGCCCTGCTCGTCTGGCACAAGTACATCGCGAAGACCACCGAGCTCCGCCGGGAGTTCGCTCAGGGCAGCTGACCCCCACCATCCCGTCGCCCCGGGGCGCGATGCCGGTCGTCGCGGGGCCGTCGGCCATAATGGGATCGGCGATCGACCCGCCGGACCACACCCGCGGTTCCGGGGATCGGCCGAACCGCGAAGGAGATGCGTGTACTACTGGAGAGACCTGGACAGCGTGCCCGAGGACTTCGGGCCCTCCGTCCTGACGCTCGGCAACTTCGACGGCGTGCACCGGGGCCACCAGCATGTCCTGCAGCAGGTCGTCGAGGCGGCGCGGCAGCGATCCGCCGCGGCCGTCGTCGTGTCCTTCGACCCGCACCCCTCCCAGGTCCACCGGCCGGACACGGCGCCAGAACTGATCATGGGCCTCGACGACCGCGTGGAGACCCTCGCCGAGACCGGCATCGACGCCCTCCTGATGATGCACTACACGCTCGACCTGGCCTCCGATTCGCCGGAGGAGTTCGTGGAGCGCGTGTTCGTGCGGGGGCTCAGGGCCAAGGCCGTGGTCATCGGCCACGACGTCCGGTTCGGACGGGGCAACAGCGGGGACCTCGACACCATGCGGCACCTCGGCCGCACGCTCGGGTTCGAGGTCATCACCATCGACGACTTCGGCGCCGGCTACCCGTCGGACGTCACGGACGCCGACGGCGACCGCCGCTGCTCCTCGACCTGGGTCCGGGAGGCGCTGGAGGCCGGCGACGTGGCCACCGCGGCCCGCGTGCTCGGCCGGCTCCACCGCATGCGCGGCGACGTGGTGCACGGGGCCGCCCGCGGCCGGGAACTCGGCTACCCGACCGCCAACCTGGGCGCCTCCGCGCAGGGCTTCACCCCCGCCGACGGCATCTACGCCGGCTGGCTCACCGACCAGGCCGGCACGCGGTGGCCCGCCGCCATCTCCGTCGGATCCAATCCCACCTTCGACGGCGTGGACCGCCAGGTCGAGGCGCACGTCATCAACCGTCCGCCGGAGCGGGTGCAGGACTTCGACCTGTACGGGCAGTCCGTCGTCGTCGAATTCGTCGAACGGCTGCGCGGGCAGATCGCCTACACCGGACCCGAAGCGCTCATCGACCAGATGAGGCTCGACGTCGACCGCGCGCGCGGACTGCTTTCGACAGAACATCAGCCCAGACGCTAGACTGAGGCCAGATCCGGCTGCAGTCCGTGGTGGCTGGATTTTTCTGTGTCGTCGTGCAAACGATGCTCAGCACCTGTTCACGGTACAACTCTAGGAGTTACTCGTGGCCCTTGACGCCGCCATCAAGCAGGAAATCATCAAGGCATACGCCCTGGCCGAAGGCGACACCGGTTCGCCCGAGGTCCAGATCGCGATGCTTTCCCGCCGTATCCTCGACCTGACCGAGCACCTGAAGATGCACAAGCACGACCACCACACGCGTCGTGGCCTGCTTCTTCTCGTCGGTCGCCGCCGTCGCCTGCTGGACTACCTGCGGGACACCGACATCACGCGCTACCGGACGCTCATCGAGCGCCTGGGTCTGCGTCGATAAGTAGCATCGGAAGGCGGCATCCCCTCCACGCGAGGGGGAGCCGCCTTCTTGCTGGAAACAGCACCGAAGTACCCCACGCATAACAGGAGTCGATCGGCACCACGCATTCGCGGTCCTCGGTAGTGATCTCCGGAACACCGGTTCCGTGGATCTCGATCGAAGACCGGGTGCTGTGGACCGTCCACGAGGGACGAGCCATGTCGGGTGCCGACCGCCTCCACCTACCAGGAAACGGAGGTGACTCTCTTGGAGGGTCCCGAAATTCAGTTCGCCGAAGCAGTGATCGACAACGGTCGCTTCGGAACACGCACCGTCCGGTTCGAGACCGGTCGCGTCGCCCAGCAGGCCGCCGGCTCCGCCATGGTCTACATCGACGAGGACACCGCGCTGCTCTCGGCGACCACCGCCGGCAAGCACCCGCGCGAAGGCTTCGACTTCTTCCCGCTGACGGTCGACGTCGAAGAGCGCATGTACGCCGCGGGCCGCATCCCGGGCTCGTTCTTCCGCCGTGAAGGCCGCCCCTCGACGGAGGCCATCCTCGCCTGCCGCCTCATGGACCGCCCGCTGCGCCCCGCCTTCGTCAAGGGACTCCGCAACGAGGTCCAGGTCGTCGTCACCGTCCTCGCGATCAACCCCGACGTCCGCTACGACGTCGTGGCCATCAACGCGGCGTCCATGTCCACGCAGCTCTCCGGCCTGCCCTTCTCGGGTCCGATCGGCGGGGTCCGCGTCGCACTCGTCTCCGACGGCAGCGGCTCCGACCAGTGGATCGCCTTCCCGAAGCACTCCGAGCTCGAGAACTCCGTCTTCGACATGGTCGTCGCCGGACGCATCGCCGGCGACGACGTCGCCATCATGATGGTCGAGGCCGAGGCCACCGACAACTCGTGGAACCTCATCAAGGAGAACGGTGCGACCGCTCCCACCGAGGAGATCGTCGCGGACGGCCTCGAGGCCGCCAAGCCCTTCATCCGCGCGCTGTGCGAGGCGCAGGCCGACCTCGCCGCCCGCGCCGCGAAGCCGACCGTCGAGTTCCCCGTCTTCCTCGACTACCAGGACGACGTCTACGCCGCCGTCGAGTCCGCCGGCGCCGAGAGGCTCGGACAGGTCTTCCAGATCGGCGACAAGCAGGAGCGCGAGAGCGCGTCCGACGCCCTCAAGGCAGAGCTCGTGGAGGCCCTCGGCGCCCAGTTCGAGGGACGCGAGAAGGAACTCTCCGCAGCGTTCCGGTCGCTGACCAAGGCCGTCGTCCGCCAGCGCATCCTCAAGGACCAGGTCCGCATCGACGGCCGCGGCCTGAGCGACATCCGCAAGCTCACGGCCGAGGTCGAGGTCCTGCCGCGCGTGCACGGCTCCGCGATCTTCGAGCGCGGCGAGACCCAGATCCTCGGTGTCACCACGCTGAACATGCTCAAGATGGAGCAGCAGATCGACTCGCTGTCGCCCGTCACGCGCAAGCGCTACATGCACAACTACAACTTCCCGCCCTACTCCACCGGTGAGACCGGCCGCGTCGGTTCGCCGAAGCGCCGCGAGATCGGCCACGGGGCCCTCGCGGAGCGCGCCCTCGTGCCGGTCCTGCCGAGCCGCGAGGAGTTCCCGTACGCGATCCGTCAGGTCTCCGAGGCGCTGAGCTCCAACGGCTCGACGTCGATGGGCTCGGTCTGCGCCTCCACGCTGTCGCTGCTCAACGCCGGTGTCCCGCTCCGCGCACCGGTCGCCGGTATCGCCATGGGCCTCGTCTCCGACGTCGTCGACGGTCAGACCCGCTACGCGGCGCTGACGGACATCCTCGGTGCGGAGGACGCCTTCGGTGACATGGACTTCAAGGTCGCCGGAACGTCCGAGTTCGTCACGGCCATCCAGCTGGACACGAAGCTCGACGGCATCCCCGCCTCCGTGCTCGCCGCCGCCCTGAAGCAGGCCCGCGAGGCGCGCCTGCACATCCTGGGCGTGCTGCAGGCCGCGATCGACACCCCGGACGAGCTCTCCGAGTTCGCGCCGCGAATCATCTCGGTGAAGATCCCCGTGGACAAGATCGGCGAGGTCATCGGCCCCAAGGGCAAGATGATCAACCAGATCCAGGAGGACACCGGGGCGGACATCTCCATCGAGGACGACGGCACCGTGCTGATCGGCGCGACGAACGGCGAGTCGGCGGAAGCCGCACGCGCCGCCGTCAATGCCATCGCCAACCCGCAGGTCCCCGAGATCGGTGAGCGCTACCTGGGCACGGTCGTCAAGACCACGACCTTCGGCGCCTTCGTCTCGCTGACCCCCGGCAAGGACGGCCTGCTGCACATCTCCGAGCTGCGGAAGCTCGCCGGCGGGAAGCGCGTCGACAACGTCGACGAGGTCGTCTCCGTAGGCCAGAAGGTCCAGGTCGAGATCACCAAGGTCGACGACCGCGGAAAGCTCTCGCTCTCGCCCGTCGTCGCGGAGGACGTCTCCGAGGACGCCGGTATCGAGCTGCCCGAGGCCACCGAGGGCGACGACTGACCTCTTGCCCCGCTCTTCCCGAGCACCGTACGGCCCCGGCGCGTTCCGATCGATCCGATCGGCGCCGGGGCCGTACGCCGTTGTCCGACAGACCAGAAAGTCCAGGATGTCCCTGTCCTCCGTAGTGTCCCTGCCCCTGCTCCCCACGTCCACCGGCGGGGAGGGCGCCGACCCCACCTTCGTCGCCGGTGACCCCGGCGGCAACGTGGTGCGGCGCAGCGTGCTGCCCGGCGGCGTCCGTGTGCTCACCGAGGCGATGCCGGGCCAGCGGTCAGCGACGATCGGCTTCTGGGTGGGCGTCGGATCCCGCGACGAGGCCGACGGCCAGCACGGCTCCACCCACTTCCTCGAACACCTGCTGTTCAAGGGCACCGCGCGCCGGAGCGCCATGGACATCGCCTCCGCCTTCGACGAGGTGGGCGGCGAATCCAACGCCGCCACCGCGAAGGAGAACACCTGCTACTACGCGCGGGTCCTCGACACCGACCTGCCGATGGCCATCGACGTCATCGCGGACATGGTCACCTCCGCCGTGCTCGACCCGGAGGAGCTCGAGCAGGAGCGGGACGTGATCCTCGAGGAGATCGCGATGGACAGCGACGATCCCGCGGACGTCGCGCACGAGCGGTTCGTCAAACTGGTGCTGGGGGAGCACCCCCTCGGCCGGCCCATCGGCGGGACGCCCGAAGCGATCCGCGCCGTGCCGCGCGACTCCGTGCTCGCGCACTACCGCCGCTACTACACACCGGCCGAACTGGTCGTCACGGCCGCGGGCGGACTGGACCACGACGTCGTCTGCCGTCTCGTCCAGGACGCGCTGGAGACCGCCGGGTGGACCCTCGAGGAGGGCGCCCTGCCCGTCCCGCGCCGCCGGACTACCGAGGCCGCCGTCCAGGGGGCGACGGGCGTGCACGTGATCCGCCGCGCCGTCGAGCAGTCGAACATCCTGATCGGCTGCCCCTCGCTCACGGCGACGGACGAGCGCAGGTTCGCGATGAGTGTCCTGAACGCAGTCCTGGGCGGGGGCATGTCGTCGCGCCTGTTCCAGGAGATCCGCGAGAAGCGCGGGCTGGTCTACTCCACCTACTCGTTCTCGGCCGCCTACGCCGACGCGGGGTACTTCGGCATGTACGCCGGATGCTCGCCGGCCAAGACGGCCCAGGTCATCGACCTGCTCGGCGCCGAACTGGACCGGCTCGCCGCCGACGGCATCGACGCCGAGGAGCTCCGCAAGGCGGTCGGGCAGCTCTCGGGCGGACTGGTCATGGCGCTCGAGGACAGCAGCTCCCGCATGTCGCGGCTCGGCCGGTCGGAACTCGTCTCGGGCGAGTTCGTCGACATGGACACCTCCCTCCACCGCATCCGGTCCGTCACCGCCGAGGACGTCCAGGCCCTGGCGCGGGAGCTCGCCGCAGCGCCGCGCACCACGGTCGTCGTCGGACCGTTCGACTCGGAAGCGGACCTCGCCGCCCAGGGCTCCTGGCAGGCATGATGATGCCCGCTCCCACTGCGACGCCTGACGCGAAGAAGGCCCTGAGCCTGCCGAACCGGATCGCGATCGGCCTCCTCGCGGCGGCTGCCGCCGTGGTCGGTCTGCTGCTCCTCTCCAATGCGCTCGGCGGGGACGAGGACCGCACCGACGGGACGACGGCCGCGGCCGAGGTCGTCAGGGAGGACAGCCACCGCCTGTCCCAGGCGCCGGACGAGAAGGCCGTGCTGGTCGAGTTCCTCGACTTCGAATGCGAATCCTGCCTGGCCGCGTACCCGGTGGTGGAGGACCTCGCCGAGGAGTACGGGAAGAACCTGACGGTCGTCTCCCGGTACTTCCCGCTGCCGGGCCACCCCAACTCCGAGACAGCGGCCGCGGCCGTCGAGGCCGCCGCCCGGCAGGGCCGGTTCAAGGACATGCACGCGCGCATGTACGAGACGCAGCCCGAGTGGAGCCACACCAACGAGGACCGGTCACCGGTCTTCAGGGGCTACGCGGAGGACCTCGGGCTGGACATGGCCGCCTACGACGCCGCGATCGCCGACCCGGCCACCATGGAGCGGATCGAGGCCGACAAGGCCGACGGCATGGCCCTGGACGTGCAGGGCACCCCGACGTTCTTCCTCGAGGGACGGAAGATCCAGCCGGCCACGATCGAGGAGTTCCGGAGCCTCATCGAGACCGCCATCGGGGACTGAGCACCATGGCGCATCCCACCGGCGACCGGGGTCGCGTGTCGTCACCGCGGCCCGACGACGCAGCCCTGCCCGGGTTCGCGCGCCGGATCCCGTTCGGCCTGATGCTCGTCGTCACCGGGGCCATCGGCTGGGGTGCCGCCGGCATCCTGATCCTCGAGAAGCTCGAGCTCTACCGGAACCCCGACCACGTCACCAGCTGCGACATCAACCCGTGGGTGTCCTGCGGGCAGGTCATGCAGACCTGGCAGTCCGAGCTCTTCGGCTTCCCCAACCCCTTCATCGGGCTCGTGGGCTTCACCGTCGTCATCACCACCGGCATGGCCCTGCTCGCCGGAGCCCGGTTCAGCCGCTGGTACTGGGCCGGCCTGCAGGCGGGCCTCACCCTCGGCGCGGTGTTCGCGGCCTGGCTGTGGAGCCAGGCACTCTTCGACATCTACATCCTGTGCCTCTACTGCATGGTCGTGTGGGCGGCGATGATCCCCCTGATCGTCCTCACGACGGTGCGCAACCTGGTCCACGGGGTCATCCCCGCGCCCGCCGTCGCCACGCGCACCCTCGCCGCGTGGGTAGGTCCGATCATCGTGCTGACCTGGATCGCCGTCGCCGCCTCGGTGTTCCTCCGCTTCCCCCACGTGTTCACCTGAGGGGGTGCGGGACCTCCCGTGACGGCGCGGACCCGGCCGGTCCCGGACGTGCGGACAACCTGCGGATAAGCTGCGGGCGCGCACGCCGCCGGAGGCCCCGCGGGTTCGTAGGATGGGACCCTGATGACCACTGCGGCCGGGGAGCTGATACGTATCGACGATCGAGCGATCGAGCAGGCAGCGCGCCCGGCTCAGGGCACGGTGCCGGCACCCGGCCACCCGCGGGCGGTGCAGAGGTCCGCGGCCGGGGGCCGGGCGACGCTCACGCTGCTCCGCCCGGCCCTGCTCCGCCTGAGCTGGGCACCGGAGACCGAGGTGGGGGAGGCCGACGCCAGGGACGTCCTCCGGCAGAGCCTCGAACTGGTCGGCCACGTCCCGTACGCGGTCCTGGTGGACATGCGCCACATCACGATCATCACGGCCGGTGCCCGGGCCGCCTACGGGTCCGACCTGATGGTCCTGGCGGCCGCGATGCTCGGCGCCACCCCCGTGGACCGGGTGATCGCCGCATCCGTGCAGCAGGCGGTGCACGAGGTCCGTTTCTTCACCGACGCGGATGCGGCGCTGGCCTGGCTGGCCGGTCATCTCCCCGACCCGTCGTCCCGCCTCCCCTAGCGGCGCCGGCGACCCCGATAGTGTGCGACCGGAGGCCGACGCGCGTGACGGAGGGGAAGCGATGGTGATCGACGGGGACCCTCGGGTGGCGGACGAGGCCTTCACGGCGACGCTGCGGGACGGCGTCCTGTGGGTGGAGTGGCTCGCCGGCACGAGTGTGGGGGATACGGACGCCGGTGCCCTCGTGGAGCGGGCCGACGCGATCGGCGGGGGCGTGTGCCCGCCGATGCTGGTCGAGCTCAACGGCATGGTGACCCTCAGCCGGACTGCCCTGCTCCGGTTCGCCCGTGAGCTCAACATCGCAGCGATGGCGATCGTGGGGCCGACCGCCGTCGACCGGGCCCTCGCGTCGTTCTTCGCCGAGGTCCACGATCCGCCGTATCCGACCCGGTACTTCCCGCACCGCACCTCCGCCCTCCACTGGCTCACGGACTGCCCCCACGCGACCTGACACACCCGGCGGAGTCGCCTGGGATTACGGGCTTTCGGCCTGCTGACGCCGTCCGGGGTGCGGGTATACAGTGCCCTATGTCTCCCGATTCTGCGGTCGAGATCGAGCGGAAGTTCGACGTCGACGACGACGCCGCCGTCCCCGTGCTGCACGACCTCCCAGGGGTCGGGACGGTGGACCAGCCGGTCGAGCACCGGCTCGAGGCCCTGTACTTCGACACCGAGGACTTCCGCCTCGCCTCGCGGGGCATCACCGTCCGACGGCGGACCGGGGGAGAGGACGCCGGCTGGCACCTGAAGATCCCCGTCGCTCCCGACGAACGCCAGGAGCACCGCGAGCCGCCGGGCAGGAAGGCCGACGGCGTCCCCGCGTCGCTGCTGGATCTCGTCAGGGTGCACACCAGGGACAGGGCGCTGGTCCCGGTCGCGCGGCTGACGACGCGACGCACGGTGCACCGCCTCCACGGCACGGGGGACGACGTCCTCGCCGACGTCTCGGACGACCGCGTGGAGGCGGAGGTGCTGCGTCCCGGGGGGTCCGGCCTGCGCTGGCGGGAATGGGAGATCGAACTCGTCGACGGGACCAGGGACCTGCTCGACGCCGCACGGGCCCGGATCGTGGCGGCCGGGGCACGCCCCGCCGTCCACGGGTCCAAGCTGGAGCGGAGCCTCGGGCCGCTGCTCCCCGGCGTGGGCCGGCGCCCCACGCCGACGCCGGACGGTCCGGCCGGGGACGTCCTCCTCGCCTATCTCCACGAGCAGCTGACCGTGCTCGAGCAGCAGGACCCCCAGGTCCGCCAGGACGCGCCCGACGCGGTCCACCGCATGCGGGTCGCCACCCGGCGCGCGCGGTCCGTCCTGGGCACCTACCGGTCCCTGCTGGAGGACGCCGACGCCGTCCGGCTGCTGCGCGAGGAACTGAAATGGCTCGCCGGCGTCCTGGGCAGGGCACGGGACGCGGAGGTCATGCACGCGCGGCTCGACCAGATGCTGGCCGGGGAGCCGGTCGAACTCCTGCTGGGACCGGTCGCGCGCAGGGTGGACCTGGAACTCGGGGGCGACTACCGGAAGGCCCACGCCCGCGCCCTCAAGGCGCTGGACGGCAGGCGCTACTTCCGGCTGGTCGACGCCTTCGGGTCGCTGCTCGCAGCGCCGGCCCTGACCGCGCGTGCTGCCGAGCCGGCGGCCAGGGTGATCCCGGATCTCCTCGACCACGACATGCGGCGACTGCGCTCGGCGGTCCACGAGGCCAGGCACCACCCGGCCGGCCTGGGCGACCACCCCGCCCTCCACCAGGCGCGCAAGGAGGCGAAGCGGCTGCGCTATGCGGCGGAGGCCGCGGCGCCGCTCGGCCGGAAGAAGATCGCACGCGTGGCCGACGCGGCCCTGGGGATCCAGAAGATCCTCGGCGAGCACCAGGACAGCGTCGTGACCCGTGACATGCTGCGCCGTCTGGGCGCCGTGGCCACTGAGCAGGGCGAGAACGGCTTCACCTACGGCCGGCTGCACGCCCTGGAACAGGTCGCCGCCCTGCGGGCCGAGAAGCGGTTCCGCCGCGAATGGAAGTACTTCCCCCCGATGTTCGGCACGAAGTAGGGACGGTGTCCGCCATGACGAGCTACCCGCGGCACGAGACGGTCAGCTTCCTGCGCGCAGCGGGAGCCGGCTACATCGAGGGCCTGATGCTGATGCGCTACGCGCAGAGGGCCGTCGAGGAGCGCGGGCTCGCCGCCCGCGAGCGGGTCGTCCACGTCGAGGTCTGGGGCGAGGAGACGTGCGGCACGAGCTACCACCAGGGGCACCCGGTGGACCTGAGCCACGACCGCAAGGCCATCTACTGGTATCGCGTCACCATCGACAGGATGCAGGAGGAACGGCGTCCGCCGCCCGGCGCGGCGTCGGGCGACGCGGACGAGGGCCCGGCGCTGGTCGAGGGATCCGCCGCCCCCTAGCCCCCGGCAAAGGGCGGCAGGACGTCGAGCACGTCGTCGTCGGCCAGGACGGTCGCGGTGTCGCGCAGTGCGACCTCGTTGAGCAGGAAGCTGCTGCGGTCGAGGACCACCGCCAGCGACGGAGCGCCGGGGGAGGCCGGGCGTGCGCGCAGTTCGTCGAGCACGGCCCGGAGCGTCCGATTCCCGGCCAGCCGTTCCTCCCCGACACCGGTGGCGGCCTTCGCCGCACCGAAATATCTCACCAGCACCTCAGCCACCGATGGCGCTCATCGACCGGTCGGGCTGGACGAAGTCGTCGGCGCCGAGCCCCGTATGGCTCATGCCGTGCGCCCGCGGCTTGAGCCACATGGCATCACGCCACCGCTGGGCCACGGCCTCGTCGTCCGCGTCCGATCGCAGGAGGTCGCGCAGGTCCGTCTCCTCGCGGGAGAACAGGCAGCTCATGATCTTGCCCTCGGCCGTCACCCGCGTCCGCCGGCAGTCGGCGCAGAACGGCTCCGTGACCGACGCGATGATGCCGACGGTCCCGAGGACGACGTCGGGCGCCGCCTTCGCGCGGACCTCCCACCGTTCGGCGGGAGCGCCGTCCCGATTCCGGGGGTCGGGGGTGAGGACGAAGCGGGTCTCGACCAGCGCGCGCATCTCCGCGGCGGTCACCATGCCCTCCTTCGTCCACCCGTGGTCGGCGTCGAGGGGCATCTGCTCGATGAAGCGCAGTTCGAAGCCGCGGGAGACCGCCCATTCCACGAGATCGGGCGCCTCGTGGTCGTTGATGCCGCGCATCAGCACGGCGTTGATCTTCACGAGGCCCAGTCCGGCGTCGGCGGCCGCCTCGATGCCGCGGAGCACCCGGTCCAGGAACGGGCGACGCGTCAGGCGGGCGAAGGTCTCGGGGTGCAGGGAGTCCATGGAGACGTTGATGCGCGTGAGCCCCGCGTCCTTCAACTGCGCCGCACGGCGGTCCAGGCCCAGGGCGTTGGTCGTCATCGAGATCGGCAGGTCCGCGTGGTCGGCGCGGATGTCCCGGATGATGTCGAGCAGGTCGGCCCGGACGAGGGGCTCCCCACCCGTCAGGCGCAGCTCACGGATGCCGAGCAGATCGACGCCGATCCGGACGAGCCGGACGATCTCCTGGCGGGACAGGACCTGGTCCTTCTGCAGCCAGTTGAGGCCCTCCGCGGGCATGCAGTACGTGCACCGCAGGTTGCACTTGTCCGTGAGCGACAGCCGCATGTCCGTCGCCTGCCTGCCGTGGGTGTCCAGAAGGCCCTCGATCGCGCCCGCGCGGGCGGTGCGCGGCATTCCCAGTTGGATTCCCATGCAGACGAGGCTACGCCCTCCGTCGGCTCCGACCTACCGGGGGAGCGCGCCGGCGCGCGGGGTTGCGGTCGGGGGCGCGACGCCGCAGCCCCCGACGCCGGATTCCACACGGTAACGTTCTCGGTGACCCAGGCCACGCCCGCCGCGCGGCCGCGGCACCAGCGTGCGGAAGGCAACCATGAGACGTACCGTCGCCGAACACCAGGCCGCCGTGGCCGGGCTGCTGCGCACCGGGTACCACCCTGCGCCCCCCGAGGTCCTCGCCCTCCGCGACGCCCTCGGCCGGGCACTGGCGGAGGACGTGCGCGCGCCCGTGAGCCTCCCGCCGTTCGACAACTCGCAGATGGACGGGTACGCCGTCCACGCCGCGGACCTTCCGGGGGCGGCCACGCTGACGGTGGCCGACCCCATCCCGGCGGGCACGGTACCGCCGCCGCTCCAGCCGGGGACGGCGGCCCCGATCATGACCGGGGCCATGCTGCCGGACGGGGCCGCCGCCGTCGTGCCCATCGAGCGGGCGGACCCGGACCGGTTCTACTCCGCAGCCGACCGGGCGGACGAAAGCGTGACGGTGCGGCTCCCCGGAGACGTCGACGCCGGGCAGTTCGTGCGGCGCGCGGGAAGCGACATCACCGCGGGCGATATCGCGCTGCAGGCCGGGACACTGCTCGGTGCCGCCCAACTCGGGCTCCTCGCCGCCTGCGGCGCGGACCGGGTCCGGGTGGCGCCGCGCTTCCGCGTGCTGCTGCTGTCCACGGGCGACGAGGTGACCGAGCCCGGCTCCGCCCTCCCACCGGGACGGATCTACGACGCCAACACCACGCTCCTCGAGGCGGCGCTGCGGGAGGCGGGCGCCGACGTCACCCGCCACCGCCTGCTCGGGGACGATCCCGCCGTGCTCCGGCAGGCCCTCGCCGCCATCACCGAGGGCAGCACCGACCTCGTCCTGAGCACCGGGGGCATCAGCCAGGGCGCCTACGAGGTGGTGAAGCAGGCCCTGGCGGCGAGCCGCGTGGAGTTCTCCTCCGTGGCCCTGCAGCCCGGCGGCCCGCAGGCGCACGGCACCATCTCCGGCGTCCCGTTCCTCGGGTTCCCCGGCAACCCCGTGAGCGCGATCGTCTCCTTCGAGATGTTCCTGCGGCCGGCCCTGCACCGGATCACCGGGGTCCCGGCGCCCCGCCCCGTGCTGGAGGCGGTCCTCGCCGAGGGAGTCGACAGTCCTCCCGCGAAGCACCAGGTACGCCGCGGCGTCTACCGCGACGGGAGGGTGACGCTCGTCGGCGGCCCCGGATCCCACCTGCTGCATGCGCTGGCCGCCGCGAACTGCCTCGTGCACCTGCCCGAGGGCGTCGCCTCGCTCGCCTCGGGGAGTCGCGTCGAGGTCACGCTCATCGGTCCCGTCCCGACGGACCCGGTGGCACCCGCGGCACCGATCACCGGGGAGCGGGCAGGATCTGGTGGAATGGACTCCGCAGAAAGGACTCTCCCATGAGCACTCCACCCCCTCCCTCGGGGCTCTCCCACGTCCGGGCCGACGGCACCGCCCACATGGTCGACGTCTCCGGCAAGCAGGCGACCGCCCGCCAGGCCGTCGCCGAGGCGACCCTCGAGACCACGCCCGACGTCGTCGCGCTCATCACCGACGGCAGCCTCCCGAAGGGTGACGCCCTCGCCGTCGCCCGCGTCGCCGGCATCATGGCGGCCAAGCAGACCTCCACCCTGATCCCGCTGTGCCACCCGCTGCCGCTGTCGAAGGTGACCGTCGACTTCGAGCCCGACGGCGGCCGGGTGCGGGTGGTCGTGCTCGTGAGGACCACCTCGCTCACCGGCGTCGAGATGGAGGCCCTCACGGCGGCGTCCGTCGCCGCGCTGACCCTCTACGACATGATCAAGGCGGTCGACAAGCACGCCGTCATCACGGGCACGCGCGTGCTCTCGAAGTCCGGCGGCAAGAGCGGGGACTGGGCCGTATGACACCCCTGCGCACCGCCGCCGTCGTCATCGCCTCCACGCGCGCCGCCGCCGGCACCTACGAGGACGAGTGCGGCCCCGCCATCGCCCGCTGGCTCTACGACCACGGCTACGCCGTCGCCGACGCCGTCGTGGTGCCCGACGGCGACGCCGTGGGGACCGCGATCGGCGCGGCACTGGAGGCCCGCCCCGCGGTGCTCATCACGAGCGGGGGCACGGGGCTCAGCCCCGACGACGCCACGCCCGAACAGACCGCGCCGTACCTGACGCGCAGCCTGCCCGGCGTGATGGAGGCCATCCGCCGCGCCGGCGCCGATGCCGTCCCGACGGCCGTCCTCAGCCGCGGGCTGGCGGGCGCTGCGGGCACGACGTTCGTCGTCAACCTGCCCGGATCGCCCGGGGGAGTCCGGGACGGCCTCGCCGTCCTCGCCCCGCTCATCGACCACATCTGCTCCCAGCTGGAGGGCCACCATGACCACCGGTGAAGTCGTGCACGCCGCCGTCGCCGACACCCCGATCACCCCCGAGGAGGCGCACGCCGGCGTCGACTCCCCGCACTGCGGGGCCGTGGTGGGCTTCAGCGGCGTGGTGAGGGACCACGACGGCGGCCGGGACGTGAGCTCGCTGAGCTACTCGGCGCACCCGAGCGCCGAGCGCGTCATCCGGGAGGTCGCCGAGGAGATCGCCGCGCGGCACGACGGCATCCGGATCTGGGTGGCGCACCGGGTCGGACCCCTCGCGATCGGGGACCAGGCGCTCGTCGCGGCCGTCGGTGCCGCGCACCGCGGCGAGGCGTTCCGTGCCTGCTCGGACCTCGTGGACCTCGTGAAGGAGCGCGTCCCCATCTGGAAGGAGCAGTTCTTCGCGGACGGCAGCGTGGAATGGGTCGGGGCAGGGACGGAACAGTAGGCTGGAGGACATGACCGAACTGATGCCGGTGGCCGTGCTGGGTGCCAAGGGCCGCATGGGGGCCGAGGCCGTCCGCGCCATCGAGGCGGCGGAGGACCTCGAGCTCGTCGCGGCCCTCGGCAGCAGCGATCCCCTCGACTCGCTCGTCTCCGCCGGTGCCCGCGTCGTCGTCGACCTGACCGTCCCCGGGGCGACCGTCGGGAACGTCGGCTTCGCCGTCGAGCACGGCATGCACGCCGTCGTCGGGACCACGGGGTGGACCGCCGAACGCCTGGCCCACCTGGAGTCCCTCCTGGCGTCCACGCCGTCCACGGGCGTGCTGATCGCCCCGAACTTCGCGCTCGGGTCCGTGCTCGCCACGGCGTTCGCCGCCGCCGCGGCACGCTACTTCGACTCCGTCGAGATCGTGGAACTCCACCACCCGGACAAGGTCGACGCCCCCTCCGGCACCGCCGTGCGGACCGCCCAGCTCGTCGCGGCGGCGCGGACCGCCGCGGGCGTCCCCGAGGCCCCGGACGCGACACGGGACCAGCTCGACGGCGCACGCGGCGCGCGCGTGGACGGCGTCCCCGTGCACTCCGTGCGGCTCCGCGGGCTGACGGCCCACCAGGAGGTCTTGCTCGGCAGCACGGGGGAACAGCTGACCATCCGCCACGACTCGTTCGACCGTGCCTCGTTCATGCCCGGCGTCCTCCTCGGCATCCGCTCGGTGGCCGGGCATCCCGGGCTGACCGTCGGACTCGACGGCTACCTGGACCTGCAGACGGGCGGGACGGCGTCGTGACCACGCCGACGAACCCGGTGCGCGGGTTCTACCGGCGGCACGGGGTCAAGGCCGGCGTACTCCTCGTCACCGCGCTCCTCGTCTTCTGGCTCGTGGTCGCCTTCCAGCGCAGCTTCCTGCTCCTCGGCGACCCCGACCCCGTGGCCAAGGCCCTGGGCGCGGGGTACCTGCTGCTGCCGTGCATCGGTGCCTGGGCCCTGGTCAGGGAACTGCTCTTCGGCGCCCGGACCGAGCAGATGGCCCGCCGCCTCGACGCCGAGGGCGGACTGCCCGTCGACGACCTTCCGAGGACCCCGGCCGGGCGGATCGTGCGGTCGGCGGCCGACGCCGCCTTCCCCGCGTTCCAGGCCGAGGTCGAGGCGGACCCGGAGAACTGGCGGAGCTGGTTCAGGCTCTCCTGCGCGTACGACGCCGCAGGCGACCGCAAGCGCGCCCGACGGGCGATGCGCGACGCCGCGAAGCTGTACCGGCAGCACGGAGCGGGCGCCACCGGCTAGTGCGCCCGTCAGCGCCGCGCCTCGGCGCGTCCGTCGCGCGCCGCGTTCGCCGCGCCGGAGGCGAGCAGTTCCAGGGGACCACGGGAGTGCAGGCGCTGGAACAGGACGCCGATCGCCACGGCGGCGGCGACCTGCAGCCAGAAGAGCACGAGCGGGTCCGGCAGCGGGGCCAGCTCGTCCGCCCAGCTCATGACGCAGATGTGGAGCGCGTACAGGGTCAGGGTCATGGCCCCCGGCGCCGAGAGCGGCAGCAGCGCCTGCGGGAAGCGGCGCGTGAGCAGGAGGCAGACGGCGACCACGGCGGCAGCGGACCCGGCCACGTGCACGAGGTCGGGCGTCGTCCCCGAATGGGGTGCGCTGACCGCGAGCCACCACCACGAGCCCGACTGGTCCACGCCGCCGAGCCCGACGTCGAGCATCGCCTCCAGCGGGTAGCGGCTGCCGTCCGGGGTCTCCCGGAGGGCGGTGAGGCCGCCGGCCGGCCCGAGGAGCTGCGCACTGAGCAGCCTCGCCCCGGCTGCGGCGAGCACGCCCGCGGCGAGGAGCCCCAGCTGCACGCCGAGCCGGGACAGATCCAGCCGTCCGATCAGGAGGCCCACGAGGACGAAGCCGAGCCACTGCAGCACCGGGTAGTACCCGGTGAGGAAGAGGTCCGCCCCGAGGGTCGCCGGCTCGAGGACGTGCTCGAACACCGGGTTGCCGCCCACGGACGGCGGATCCACGGCCGCGCTCATGAGCGGTCGCAGCAGATACGCGGCCACCGGGGCGAGCAGCAGCCAGCCGGCCGTCCACGCGGCGAGCACCCGCAGCCGCAGGCCCACGAACGGCAGGGCGAGGAGGAACAGCACGCCGTAGTGGACGAGGATGATGGCGATGTTCGTCTCGACGCCGCCGAGGACGAACCCGATCAGGGCGATCACGACCGCGCGCACGGCGATGCCCGTGCGGTCGGCGGAGAGCGTCCGCTCGCGGTGCGGGGAGCGCCCTCCCGTCAGCAGGGCCAGGCCGATGCCCGCGACGACGGCGAACAGGCCGGACGCGCGGCCCGAGAAGAGCAGGGCGGTCCACGTGGCCTCCGTGGAGCCCGGGGCGTACAGGGGCAGGACGTGGGTGCTCATCATGCCGAAGAGGGCCAGGCCGCGCGCCGCGTCGATCCCGGTCAGGCGGCGCGCGGACGTCGTGTGCATCCAGCCATGGTCCCACAGGCGGCTCCGCCGCCTGCGTGCGGTGACATCCGGCCCGGTGCCGCGTCCCACCGGGCCCTGCCCGACCGGGTAACGTCTTAACCATGGCTGAAACCCCCTCCCGCATCCTCCCGTTCGGTTCGCTCGTGGCCGCCATGGTCACGCCGTTCACCGAGACCGGTGGCGTCGACTTCGACGCCACCGCCGCCCTCGCAGCGAAGCTCGTCGACGACGGGTGCGACGGCCTGGTCGTCTCGGGCACGACCGGCGAGACCTCGACGCTCGAGGACTCCGAGAAGGAGGACCTCTACCGCGTGGTCGTCGAGACGGTGGGGGACCGCGCCCGGGTGATCGCCGGGACGGGCACGAACCACACGTCGCACTCGGTGGAGATGGCGCGCCGCGCGGAGCGGGCCGGAGCCCACGCGCAGCTCGTCGTGACGCCCTACTACAACAAGCCCACGCAGTCCGGCGTGCTGGCCCACTTCACGGCCGTGTCCGAGGCGAGCGACCTGCCGATCATGGTCTACGACATCCCGGGCCGCTCCGGGATCCCCATCACCACCGAGACGATGCTCCGCCTGGCCGAGAACCCCCGGATCGGCGCGCTGAAGGACGCGAAGGCGGACTTCAGCGCCATC
Organism: Arthrobacter sp. Ld5; assembly: GCF_051172775.1. Lineage (NCBI taxonomy): Bacteria > Bacillati > Actinomycetota > Actinomycetes > Micrococcales > Micrococcaceae > Arthrobacter > Arthrobacter sp. Ld5. The sequence goes on along the minus strand of NZ_JBPKBO010000005.1, from coordinate 68,203 downwards.
ACGCGGGTGCTCGCCGGCACCGACCTGGACGTGTACGCGGGTGACGACGGCCTCACCCTGCCGTGGATGGCCGCCGGCGCCGTCGGCGTCGTGAGCGTCAGCGCGCAGGTCGCCACCGTCGCCTTCCGCGCGCTGGTCGACGCCGCGGCGGCGGGCGACCTCGACGAGGCCCGCCAGATCCACTTCGCCCTCGACCCCGTGGTGCGTGCCGTGATGACGCACCTCCCGGGCGCGGTCTCGGCGAAGCAGATCCTGCGCCTGCAGGGCGTGCTGGCGAACGCCGTCGTGCGCCTGCCCCTCGTCGAACCGGACGCCGGCGAACTCGGGCCCGTCCTCGCCGACCTGGCGGAGGCCGGATGGGACATCGGGTCCGCGGGAGCCCCCCGGGCCGCGCGCGCATGAGCACCGCGGCCCACGCCGGTCCCGGCCCGGGCAGCCCGCCGCCGGCGCTGGAGCCGGGCACGCTGCGTATCGTCCCGCTCGGCGGACTGGGAGAGATCGGCCGCAACATGGCGGTGTTCGAGATCGACGGCAAGCTCCTGATCGTCGACTGCGGCGTGCTCTTCCCCGAGGAGACCCAGCCCGGCGTCGACCTGATCCTGCCCGACTTCTCCTCCATCGAGCACCGGCTCGACGACGTCGTCGGCCTCGTGCTCACGCACGGCCACGAGGACCACATCGGGGCGGTGCCGTACCTCCTGCGCCTGAAGGCCGACATCCCCCTCGTCGGCTCCCAGCTGACCCTCGCGCTCGTCGAGGCGAAGCTGCAGGAACACCGGATCCGCCCCTACACGCTCACCGTGTCCGAGGGGCAGATCGAGCAGCTCGGGCCCTTCGAGTGCGAGTTCGTCGCCGTCAACCACTCGATCCCCGACGCCCTCGCCGTGTTCCTCCGGACCGAGGCCGGCACCGTCCTCCACACCGGCGACTTCAAGATGGACCAGCTGCCGCTCGACGGGCGCATCACCGACCTGCGGGCCTTCGCTCGCCTCGGCGAGGAGGGCGTGGACCTGCTCATGGTCGACTCCACGAATGCCGACGTCCCCGGCTTCACGACGGCGGAACGCGAGATCGGTCCGGTCCTCGAGTCCCTCTTCGGCCGAGTCCGGAAGCGCATCATCGTCGCCTCCTTCTCCTCCCACGTGCACCGCGTCCAGCAGGTGCTCGACGCCGCCTCCGCCCACGGCCGCTTCGTGTGCTTCGCGGGCCGGTCGATGGTGCGCAACATGGCGATCGCGGCGAGGCTCGGCTACCTGAAGGTGCCGGACGGCATCCTGGTCGACATCAGGAACGTCGACGACCTCCCCGACGACCGCGTGGTCCTCATGTCCACCGGGTCCCAGGGCGAACCCATGGCGGCGCTGTCCCGCATGGCCAACGGGGACCACCGCATCACCGTCGGCGAGGGCGACACCGTGATCCTGGCGTCCTCGCTCATCCCCGGCAACGAGAACGCCGTGTACCGCGTGATCAACGGGCTCCTGAAGCTCGGCGCCGACGTCATCCACAAGGGCAACGCCAAGGTGCACGTGTCCGGGCACGCCGCCGCCGGCGAGCTCCTGTACTGCTACAACATCCTGAGGCCGCGGAACGTCATGCCGGTCCACGGCGAGATCCGGCACCTCATCGCCAACGGGAGGCTCGCGGAGCAGACGGGCGTCCCGGCGTCGAACGTCCTCCTCACGGAGGACGGCTCCGTCGTCGACCTCGTGGCCGGCAGGGCGCGCGTGGTGGGCAGCGTCGAGTGCGGCTACGTGTACGTGGACGGCTCCACCGTGGGGGAGGTCACCGACGCGGACCTGAAGGACCGGCGCACCCTCGGCGAGGAGGGCTTCATCTCGATCATCACCGTGGTGAACCGCAGCACGGGAACCATCGTGTCCGGGCCGGACATCCATGCGCGCGGATTCGCCGAGGACGACGCCGTGTTCGACGAGATCAAGCCGGAGATCGCCCGGGCCCTCGAGCAGGCTGTGGCGAACACGCCGGACCACACGGCCTACCAGCTGCAGCAGGTGGTCCGGCGCATCGTCGGCACCTGGGTCAACAGGGGCTACCGGCGCCGTCCCATGATCATCCCAGTGGTCCTGGAGGCCTGAGGGCGGCCGGTCCGGGAAGCCCGCCAGCGCGCGGAAATTCGACGGATCGGGGGAGTGGTCCGGTACCGTGAGGAGCATGGCCACTCGAACCTCCCCTGCCCCGCGGGGCCAGCACCAGACCCGCGGCAAGGGAGCGTCCGCCGTGACGGCATCCTCCCGGGGCAAGGCGCCGGCCAAACCGCCCGCCAAGGGAACCGGCCGCGCCCCTGCCAGGACCAGGCAGTCCCCGGTGACGCCCGAGCCGCGGGACGAGGACCAGCTGGCCCTGCCGCTGCGGGCCGTCCGGGCGGTCTGGATGGGGACCGCCCGCATCGTCGGCTCCGGGGTCCGCACCTTCGGCCACGACGTCAGCCCCGACCGTGAGAGCCGCCGCGACGGCTCCGGCTTCTTCCTCCTCCTGGTCGCGCTGGCCGTGGCCGCCGTCGAATGGTGGGCCCTCGGCGGGACCGCCGCCGACATCGTGCACGCGGCCGCCGGAGGGACCTTCGGCTGGATGGCCCTGCTCGTCCCCTTCCTGCTCGGCATCGGCGCCGTCCGCCTGTTCCGGTATCCGGAACGGCATCGGGCCAACAACCGCATCGCCATCGGCCAGCTCGTGATCCTGTTCGCCGGGTCCGGCATCGCCCACCTCGTCGGCGGCATGCCCCGCCTCTCCGACGGCCTCGACGCCCTCTGGCGCGCGGGCGGCGTCGCCGGATTCCTCGTCGCAGGACCGCTCAGCAGCGTCCTGACGGCCTGGCCCGTCGGCGTCCTGCTCGCGGCAGCGATCTTCGTCGGACTGCTGATCGTCACGGCCACCCCCTTCCGGCACATCCCCGCCCGCCTCCGGTCCCTGTACGAGCGCCTGATGGGGCAGGACCCGGACGCCGGGGCCCGACGCGAGGACGGCCACGACCAGAGCTACCTCTACGAGACGCACGGCGCCACCGCGAAGCCGGCGCCGAAGCGCCGCAAGCGCCTGTTCGGCAAGGACGCGCCCGAGGCATCGGGGAACGAGCGCGACCAGCACGACGACGGGGACGGCTACGTCGGCGACGAGGCGTTCGAGCGGGCCGTCATCGAGGACGAGGAGCGGCGCGCCCGGGAGGCCGAGGCCGCCGTCCCGCCCGGCGTCCGACGCCCCACGCGGCAGGAACTGGCCGCCGAGGAGCTCAAGCGGTCGCAGGGGATCGGCGCGCCGGACCCCGAGCCCGGGCGCGAACCGGAGGGCGCGACCGAGGCCATCGACGTCGTCCCCGCCGCGAAGGCGCTGATCGTCCCCTCCACGCCGGTCCAGCCGCAGGTGCCGCCCACGCCCATCCCGCAGCGCACCGAGCAGCTGCAGCTCGCCGGCGACGTCGCCTACACGCTGCCGCCGTCGGACTACCTGCCCGCGGGCACCCCGCCCAAGGAGCGCTCGGAGGCCAACGACGCCGTCGTGGCCGCCCTGACCCACACCATGGACCAGTTCAACGTGGACGCGAAGGTCACCGGGTTCTCCCGCGGCCCGACGGTCACGCGCTACGAGATCGAGCTGGCGCCGGGCACCAAGGTGGAGCGCGTGACGGCGCTGTCCAAGAACATCTCCTACGCCGTCGCCAGTTCGGACGTGCGCATCCTCTCGCCCATCCCCGGCAAGTCGGCCATCGGCATCGAGATACCGAACACCGACCGCGAGACGGTGTCCCTCGGCGACGTGCTGCGCTCCGGGAACGCCCGCAAGACGGACCACCCCATGGTGATGGGCGTGGGCAAGGACGTCGAGGGCGGCTTCGTCGTCGCCAACCTCGCGAAGATGCCCCACCTGCTCGTGGCCGGAGCCACGGGCGCGGGCAAGTCGTCCTTCGTCAATTCGATGATCACCTCCATCCTCATGCGCTCCACCCCCGACGAGGTGCGCATGGTCATGGTGGACCCGAAGCGCGTGGAACTCACCGCGTACGAGGGCGTGCCCCACCTCATCACGCCCATCATCACGAGCCCCAAGAAGGCCGCTGAGGCGCTGCAGTGGGTGGTCCGCGAGATGGACACCCGCTACGACGACCTCGCGAACTACGGCTACAAGCACATCGACGACTTCAACAAGGCGGTCCGGAACGGGAAGGTCGTCCCGCCCGAGGGGTCCAAGCGCGTCGTCCGCCCCTACCCGTACCTGCTGGTCATCGTGGACGAGCTCGCCGACCTGATGATGGTCGCCCCGCGCGACGTCGAGGACTCGATCGTCCGCATCACCCAGCTCGCGCGTGCCGCCGGCATCCACCTCGTCCTGGCCACGCAGCGTCCGTCGGTCGACGTCGTGACCGGCCTGATCAAGGCGAACGTCCCGTCCCGCATGGCCTTCGCGACCTCCTCCGTCACCGACTCGCGCGTGGTGCTGGACCAGCCGGGCGCCGAGAAGCTCATCGGCCAGGGCGACGCCCTGTTCCTGCCCATGGGCGCGTCCAAGCCCATGCGCGTGCAGGGCGCCTGGGTCACCGAGTCGGAGATCCACCGCGTCGTCGAGCATGTGAAGGGCCAGCTCCAGGCCGTCTACCGCGAGGATGTCGCGGTCGATGCCCCGAAGAAGCAGATCGACGACGACATCGGCGACGACCTCGACGTGCTCCTCCAGGCGACGGAACTCGTGGTCACCACCCAGTTCGGATCCACCTCCATGCTGCAGCGCAAGCTGCGCGTCGGCTTCGCGAAGGCCGGCCGCCTCATGGACCTCCTCGAGTCCCGGGGGGTGGTCGGACCGTCCGAGGGATCGAAGGCCCGCGACGTGCTGGTCAAGCCCGACGACCTCGCCCCCGTGCTCGCCGCCATGCGCGGCGACGAGCCCTCCGCGCACCCTCCGGCCCAGCCCCAGGCGCCGGCCGACCTCGTCGCGGACGACCTCGCCTCCCGGGCGCACGCGGTCGACTACTACGACGGCGCCGACCCGTCCGGCGACGACGGCGAGAGCACCGACGCCTGGAACCTCACCGGCAGGTAGCCTGAGAGGGTGACAAGCTCCCCGAGCCCGGCCGTGCCGGTCCTGAACATCGCGAACGTCCTGACCGTCGTGCGCATCCTGCTGGTGCCGTTCTTCGTCTGGTTCCTCCTGCTCGACGACGGCAGCGACGGGTTGTTCCGCTGGCTCGCCGTCCTCGTCTTCGTCGTGGCGATCTACACCGACAAGCTCGACGGCGACCTCGCCCGCAGCAGGGGACTCATCACCGACTTCGGGAAGATCGCGGATCCGATCGCCGACAAGCTGCTCATCGGCTCCGCACTGATCATGCTGTCGGTCCTGGGCGAGCTCTGGTGGTGGGTGACCATCGTCATCCTCGTCCGCGAGATCGGGATCACGCTCCTGCGGTTCGCGGTGATCCGGTACGGGGTCATGCCGGCCTCCCGCGGCGGCAAGCTGAAGACCGTCGTCCAGACGGTCGCCATCCTGCTGTTCCTCATCCCGCTACAGTCCGTCGCGGGGGCCTGGGCCTGGTGGCCCGCCGCCGCGGTCATGGCGGCCGCCGTCGTGATCACCGTGGTGACCGGCATCGACTACGTGGTCCAGGCCATCCGCCTCCGCGCCGCCGCCCGCTCGTGACGGGCGCGGGACCGGCCGCCGACGTCGTCGACCTCGCCGCGCGCCGCGGCCTCACCGTGGCCACGGCGGAGTCCCTGACGGCCGGCATGGTCGCCGCCACGCTCGCCGACGTCCCGGGCGCGTCCGCCGTCCTGCTGGGCGGGATCATCGCCTACCAGGGCGATGTCAAGCAGAAGCTCCTGCGGGTCGACGCCGAACTTCTTTCGAGCGCCGGAGCCGTCGACCCGCGGGTGGCGGCGGCCATGGCGGAGGGCGCCCGGAACGCGTTCTCCGCGGACATCGGCGTCGCGACGACCGGCGTGGCGGGCCCCTCCCCACACGAGGGGAAGCCCGTGGGGACCGTGTTCACGGCGATCTCGACCCCGTGGGGCACGACGACGTTCGACCATCACTTCGCCGGGGACCGTGCCGCGATCAGGAGCGCCTCCCGCGACGCGGTGCTCGTCGAGCTCCGCGATGCCCTGGCCGAGGGAACAAACAGTCGGCCGCGGTAGTTATAAACTCCGTCGGCCGTTGATAAGGTTGGCGACTCAAGCTCAAGCAGAACGGGCAGGTCATCATCACGGGGCGGACGTCCACCGGACGCCGCCGCATTATGAGGGAGCAAGGCGATACAGATGGTAAAGCAGCCCGTATCCGTAAACGGCGTGGTCCGTTGGCGTGATGTGGGGTTGGCGGATGATGCACAACGCAGGCCCAAGGAGCGCAAACTGGTGGTTCTCCGCCATGAGATCGGCGACGTCCTCCGTGACGTCCGCCAGCGCCAGGGCCGCACCCTGCGGGAGGTGTCGCACAGTGCGAGGGTTTCCCTCGGATACCTCAGCGAGGTCGAGCGTGGACAGAAGGAAGCATCGTCCGAACTCCTCTCATCAATCTGCAGTGCGCTCGAGGTGCCGCTCTCCTCGATGCTGCGGGAAGTCAGCGACCGCCTGGCAGAAGCAGAAGGCGTGTCCATCCCGGACACCATCCCCCAGGAGTTCTCCCGCGAATTCGGGGACGACCTCACCGACGAACTGAACGACGACTTCCGTCGGGGTCTCGCGGCCACCAACCGCTAGGTCCCGCACACAAGGAAGGCCCGTCCCCGGCACGATCGAGGGGACGGGCCTTCCTGCTGCCTGCTACCAGTTGTCCTTGGTGTAGGTGCTGTTCAACTGGGCGATGAGCGTGCCCAGGCGGGTCAGGTCCTCGACGTCCCAATCCTCCATGAGCTGATGGAACGCCTGCTTGCGGGCGGTCTGCGCGGCCACGAGCTGCCGTGTGCCGGCGTCCGTGAGGGAGATGGACTGCGCGCGGCCGTCGAGCGGATCGGCTTCCTTCCAGACGAGGCCCAGCTGCTCCAGCATCGCGATCTGCCGGCTGACGGACGGCTTGCCCACGCCGACGCTGGCCGCGATGTCGGTGAGGCGCATCGAGCCCTCGCGCTGGAGAATCACCAGAAGCCCGTACGCGGCCGGTTCCATCTCGGGGTGCACCCGGCGGGCGACCTTGTAGGAGTTCGACCGGGCGCGTCGCCACAGCATGCTCAACTGCTGCTCGAGGGCTTCGATGGCCGCGTCCGTGTCAGGATCCTCGCCGGGGTGGCCTGCACGGCCCGCGTCGGCGTCGGTGATGCTCGGTTTCGCGTTCATGGGGCCATTCTAGGGCGCCGTTCCGGAATTCCCATGCCGCGCTGCCGGATTCCTCGGCCGAGTGCTCGAATCGGCATGCGAGTCATCCTCTCGGGTGATTCCGCCCGGTGATCCCGCCGGCGGCGGCGGGTGGTCGGTGCGGGCCTCCGCGCCGAGGACCCAGAATGGTAGGCGGGCGGGACGGACGACCGGCCGACGACGAGAGCAAGGAACAGTGCATGCGGCTGAGCGATTTCTGGCGACTGATGGACGACGAGTTCGGGGAGCGGTACTCCCGCACCCTCGCGCGCGATCTCGTCGTCGACCGGCTGGGTGACAGGACGGCGGCAGAGGCCCTCGGCGCGGGCGCCGATCCGAGAACGGTCTGGGAGGCGGTGTGCCGTGCGCAGGACGTGCCGCCGAGCCTCTGGCTCGGCCGTGACGTCAAGCCGCGCTGACCCGCCGGCCCACAATCCGGGGACATCGGGACACACAGAGGACCGGCGAATAATCGAATACCTGTTCGGACCGGGATATGATGGGTGGACGGCCGGAACGCTGTTATGCACATGGCGGCGGTCCCCCCGCAAAGTGTCGGTGCGGGCTCCTACAGTCGAATCGAACACGTACACACAGGCCAGTTGGCCATGAACAACCGAGGTGAAGAATGGCCGCTCCAGACCGCGAGAAAGCCCTAGAAGCTGCTCTCGCCCAGATCGACAAGCAGTACGGCAAGGGCTCGATCATGCGCCTCGGCGACGAGACCAGGGCGCCCATCGAGACCATCTCCACGAGCTCCATCGCCCTGGATGCGGCGCTCGGCATCGGCGGCCTGCCCCGCGGCAGGGTCGTGGAGATCTACGGCCCCGAGTCGTCGGGCAAGACCACGGTCGCCCTCCACGCCGTGGCCAGCGCCCAGCGCAACGGCGGGATCGCCGCCTTCATCGATGCCGAGCACGCCCTGGACCCCGAGTACGCGAAGAAGCTCGGCGTCGACACGGACGCGCTCCTCGTCTCGCAGCCGGACACAGGGGAGCAGGCACTCGAGATCATGGACATGCTCGTGGGCTCGGGGTCGATCGATATCGTCGTCATCGACTCCGTCGCAGCGCTCGTGCCGCGCGCCGAGATCGAGGGCGAGATGGGCGACAGCCATGTCGGCCTGCAGGCGCGGCTCATGAGCCAGGCCCTTCGGAAGATCACCGGCCGGCTGAGCCAGACCAAGACCACGGCCATCTTCATCAACCAGCTCCGCGAGAAGATCGGCGTGTTCTTCGGAAGCCCCGAGACCACCACGGGCGGCAAGGCGCTGAAGTTCTACGCGTCGGTCCGCATCGATGTGCGACGCATCGAGACCCTGAAGGAAGGGGTCAACCCGGTCGGCAACAGGACGCGCGCCAAGATCGTCAAGAACAAGATGGCCCCGCCGTTCAAGCAGGCCGAGTTCGACATCCTGTACGGGCACGGCATCTCCCGCGAGGGCGGCCTGATCGATGTGGGTGTCGAGAACGGCCTGGTCAAGAAGTCCGGCGCCTGGTTCACCTACGACGGCGACCAGCTGGGGCAGGGCAAGGAGAACGCCCGGAAGTTCCTGAAGGACAACCCGGGTCTGGCCGACGAACTCGAGCAGAAGATCAGGGTCAAGCTGGGGATCGGAGTGCAGCCGGACGAGCCCGACGCACCCAAGCTCAAGGCCGTCAGCGGAGAGTAGGCGGGATGGCTTCGGAGACCGGACCGGATCCCGCGGGGTGGGGGACCTCCTACGGCCGCTTCGGTTCGGACGCGTCCGGCGACTCCGGAGCGTCCGGGTCCTCCGAGCGGACCCGATCCGCACGTGGGGGAGCGTCGCGGTCGGCGTCCTCGTTCGGCCGGTCGGCCTCGACCCGGGGCCGAGGGGCGGCGCGGACCCGACGCCGCCAGGGCGCTGCGGACCGGGCCTCCGTCGACGACCCGTTCGGCCCGGTCGTGGGCGCATCGGCCGACGCCCCGGCGGCGGACGCCCCCGCGGATGATGCACGGCCCGATGGCGCGTTGCCCGGCGGCGCGCTGCCCGATGGCGCACTTCCAGACAGAGCCGGGGCGGCCGGCCGCGGTCGGCGGGCACGCGGCGGCCGGACCGCGGGCGCACGGCGCGGACGTCGGGGGGATGCCGGGCCCGGCGACGGCGCCACGGCAGCGCAGGACGCGCCCGCCAGGAGCGACGAGGAGTGGACGTCGCTGGCACGCTCCGTGCTGCTGCGACAGCTGGCCCTGGGGGCCCGCAGCCGCCATCAGCTCGACCTCAAGCTCACCGAGAAGGAGGTACCGCCGCCGATCGCCACGGCCCTCCTCGACAGGTTCGAGGAGGTGCACCTGATCGACGACGCGGAGTTCGCGCGGATGTGGGTCCGCACCCGCACGGCCGCCAAGGCGCTCTCTCGGTCCTCGCTCCGGCGTGAACTCGCGGCCAAGGGCATCGACGCCGAGCTGGCGGAGGACGCCCTGCTGCAGCTCTCCGACGAGGACGAGGACGAACAGGCCCGGGAGGTCGTGCGCCGCAAGCTCCGCCGTGCGGCCGATCTCTCGGACCGTGCGGTGCGGGACAAGGAGGTGCGGCGCCTCGTCGGCGTCCTCGCCCGCAAGGGGTACAGCCCCGGGACCGCGTTCTCGATCGTGAAGGATGTGCTCGCCGAGGCGCAGTGACGGCATGGGTGCCGCAGGGATTACAGGCGCCCGGCGTCCCGGCCGTAGGCTTGAGGACGTGAGCATGACACTTCCTGTTTCCCTCGACGAGACACCCCGCGGCGCGGGCGGACAGCGCACCTACGAGGTGCGGACGTTCGGGTGCCAGATGAACGTCCACGACTCCGAGCGCATCTCCGGGCTGCTCGAGGGAGCAGGTCTCGCGCGGGTGGAGGACGGGCAGGCCGACGTCGTCGTCTTCAACACCTGCGCGGTCCGCGAGAACGCGGACAACAAGCTGTACGGCAACCTCGGGATCCTCAAGGCCGTCAAGGAGGCCCGGCCCGACCTCCAGATCGCCGTCGGCGGCTGCCTCGCCCAGAAGGACCGGGAGACCATCCTCCGGAAGGCCCCCTGGGTGGACGCCGTCTTCGGGACGCACAACATCGGCGCGCTGCCCGCGCTGCTCGAGCGCGCCCGTCACAACCAGGACGCCCAGCTGGAGATCCTCGAATCCCTCGACGTGTTCCCGTCGACCCTCCCCACGCGGCGCGAGTCGGTCTACGCCGGGTGGGTCTCGATCTCCGTCGGGTGCAACAACACCTGTACCTTCTGCATCGTGCCGTCGCTGCGCGGCAAGGAGCGGGACCGCCGGCCGGGGGAGATCCTCGCCGAGATCGAGGCTCTCGTCGCCGACGGCGCCGTCGAGGTCACCCTCCTCGGCCAGAACGTGAACTCCTACGGCGTCGAGTTCGGCGACCGGGGCGCCTTCGCGAAACTGCTCCGCGCGTGCGGCTCCATCGAGGGCCTCGAACGGGTCCGGTTCACCAGCCCCCACCCCGCGGCATTCACCGACGACGTGATCGACGCCATGGCCGAGACGCCCAACGTGATGCCCCAGCTGCACATGCCCCTGCAGTCGGGCTCGGACCGCGTCCTGAAGGCGATGCGCCGGTCCTACCGGTCGAGCCGCTTCCTGGGCATCCTCGACCGGGTCCGCGCCCGGATGCCCCACGCCGCCATCTCCACCGACATCATCGTGGGCTTCCCCGGCGAGACCGAGGAGGACTTCCAGGCCACCCTCGACGTCGTCGAGCAGTCGCGCTTCGCGACGGCCTTCACCTTCCAGTACTCGAAGCGTCCCGGCACCCCGGCGGCGGACCTGCCCGACCAGCTGCCCAAGGCCGTGGTGCAGGAGAGGTTCGAGCGGCTGACCGCGCTGCAGGACCGCATCGCCCGCGAGGAGAACGCACGGCAGGTCGGGACGGTCGTCGAGGTGCTCGTCACCGACCAGCAGGGACGGAAGGGCGGCGAGACGCACAGGCTCACCGGACGCGCGCGCGACCAGCGGCTCGTCCACTTCTCCGTGCCCGAGGGCGCGGCCGTGCCCCGACCGGGTGACGTCGTGACCCTGCCCGTCACGGAGGCGGCGTCCTTCCACCTGCTGTCGGACCCCGCCCCGGAGCAGTACGCGGTGCGCCGCTCCCGCGCCGGCGACGCATGGGACAGGAGCCAGGCCGACAGCTGCGGGGTCCCCGCGACGCCGGACGGCGCCGTCCCCGCCGGTGCGCCGCGCCCGGTGTCGCTGGGCATGCCGTCCCTGCCGGTCCGCGGAGTGCGTCCTTGACCCTTCCCGTCGTCGCGGTCGTCGGCCCCACGGGGTCGGGCAAGTCCGGGCTCGGCATCGCCCTGGCCCGGCGCCTCGACGGTGAGGTCGTCAACGCCGACGCCCTCCAGTTCTACCGCGGCATGGACATCGGGACGGCGAAGCTGGCCCCGGCCGACCGGCAAGGCATCGAGCACCACCTCCTCGACGTCCTCGACGTCACGCAGGAGGCGAGCGTCGCGGCCTACCAGGTGGACGCCCGCCGGATCGTCGGGGACATCCGCGCGCGCGGTAAGGTGCCCATCCTCGTCGGCGGATCCGGCCTGTACCTCCGCGCGGCCCTCGACCGGCTCGAGTTCCCGCCGACCGACGCCGGCGTCCGTGCCCGGCTCGAGGCGGACCTCGGGGCCACCGGGAGCGCGGCGTTCCGCGACCGGCTCCGGGCGGTCGACCCGGCCTCCGCCGAACGGATCGACGACGACCGCCGCCTCGTCCGTGCGCTCGAGGTGTACGAGATCAGCGGACGGCCCTTCAGCGCGTTCATGCCGCGCCGCGAGTACCACCAGCCCGCGGTGCAGATCGGTCTCGCCGTCGACCGGGACGTCCTGCGCACCCGGCTCGCCGACCGCGTGCAGGCCATGGTGCGGGCCGGGCTGGCCGACGAGGTGGAGCGTCTTGCGGCGGCGGGTCTCCGGGACGGGCGGACGGCCTCCCGCGCCCTCGGGTACGGGCAGTTCCTCAGGGTGCTGGACGGGTCCATGACCGAGCAGGAGGCCGTCGAGGACACCGTCGCGGCGACCCGCCGGTTCGCCCGCCGCCAGCTGACCTGGTTCCGGGGCGACCCGCGCGTGGCCTGGACGGACTGGCAGGCCCCCGGGCTCGTCGACCGGGCGGTCGGTCTCGTGCAGCGGGCCGGGGACCTATCCTTGGAACTGTGACCGACACCCCCGCCCCCGCCCCCGGGCAGACCGCCGGCCTCTCCTTCACGAAGGGCCACGGCACCGGCAACGACTTCGTCCTGACCCTCGACCCCGACGGGACGGCCCCCGACGACGCCGCCTTCGTCGCCGCGCTCTGCGACCGCCATCGGGGCGTCGGTGCCGACGGCTACATCCGTGCGGTGCGATCGTCAGCGCTGCCCGAGGGGCGGGCGCTCCTGCAGACGGAGCCCGACGCCGGATGGTTCATGGACTACCGCAACGCCGACGGTTCGGTGTCCGAGATGTGCGGGAACGGCGTGCGCGTCTTCGCCCACTTCCTGCTCGCCTCGTCCGTCGCCGACCTGCCCGAGGGCGGCGAGCTCGCCATCGCCACCCGGGCGGGCGTCAAACGCGTGACCCGCTCGCACGACGGGTACGCCGTGGACATGGGTCCCTGGGAGTTCATCCACCCCGAAGCGGCCGTCGCCCGCGGCATGGACTCGCTCGTGCGGATCGGCGGGCTGGACGTCGACCGCCCGGCCCTGTCGATCAGCATGGGCAACCCGCACACCGTGGTGGCGCTGGCCGAGGCGGCCGAACTGCAGAGCACGGAACTGCACCGCGCGCCGGGCGTCCAGCCGGTACCGCCGGAGGGGACCAACGTGGAGCTCGTGGTGCCCTCGGATCCGCTGGTGGGCGACGACGGCGTGGGCCGGCTCAGCATGCGCGTCCACGAGCGGGGTGTCGGCGAGACGCAGTCGTGCGGCACGGGGGCCTGCGCCGCGGCGGCGGCCACGCGCTACTGGGCCGGCCAGGGCGCGCCGGCGCGGTGGCAGGTGACCGTCCCGGGCGGCGTCGTCGGGGTGACCTTCTTCGACGGCCCGGACGGCCGTGAGCACGTGCTGCTCAGCGGCCCGGCCGCCCTGGTGGCGGACGGCGTGCTCCGGCCCACCGCCTGAGCCCACCGGTCCGGCCGCCGGTGGGACGGTCAGTCCGCCCGGTGCACCTCGAGGATGCGGAAGGACTTCGACGTCTCCGCGCGCCGCACCAGGAAGCCTTCGGGTAGCTCCTCGGCCAGCCAGCGCTGCAGCGAGTCCGCGCCGAGGTTCTTCTGCACCACCAGCCACGCGCGGCCGCCCGGAGCGAGGCGCGGGAGCCAGCGCAGGAGCAGCGCGTGCAGCTCCTGCTTCCCGATCCGGATGGGCGGATTGGACCAGATGGTGTCGAAGGTGAGGGCGTCGTCCACCGCGTCGGGGGCGCAGGCCACCACGTTCCCCAGCCCGAGGCGGGCGGCGTTCTCCGCCGTCAGGGCGATGCACCGCTCGTTGACGTCCACGGCGTAGACGTCCGCGTCGGGCGCCTTCAGGGCGAGGGTGAGGGCGATCGGCCCCCAGCCGCTGCCGATGTCCAGCATGCGGCGCCCCTGCGGCTCGGGGACGGCGTCGAGCAGGATCGCGGTGCCCTTGTCGACGCCGTCGGGGCTGAACAGGCCGGACGAGGTCACGAGGTCCCTGCGTGCGCCACCGAGGACGACGGAGAGCGGTCGGCGCGTGTCCGGTCCCGCCGGTTGTGCGCTGAAATAGTGCTGAGACTCCATGCACAAGAGCCTAGCGGCACCCCGGAGGCGCGTCCGCGCGGGCCGGTTTCGCGCTGGGAGAATACGCTGGAGCGCGTCGGGCCGGCCGCCGTAGGATGGTCGGACATCCACCTAGGGAGACCATGACCGAGAACAACGGACATTCCACCGGCGCCGACATGGGCCCGGAGGAGATCCAGGCCGTCATCGACCGGATCCTCGCCAGCGACGAAGCTGCCGTGGCTAAGGCGACGAAGGGAACATCAGGGGCGGAGGAGACCCCCGCGCCGACCGGGAAGACCTGGCGGTCGCGGGCACAGGCCCTCTCGCAGGACGGGACGCCGTCGGACGCCGACGGGGACCAGGAGGACCTGGCCGAACGCCGGGCGCTCCGGCGCGTCGCGGGACTGTCCACCGAACTCGAGGACGTCACCGAGGTCGAGTACCGGCAGCTCAGGCTGGAGCGGGTCGTCCTCGCCGGCCTGTGGAGTGAGGGCACCGCCCAGGATGCCGAGAACTCGCTCCAGGAGCTCGCCGCACTCGCCGAGACCGCCGGCTCCGAGGTGCTCGACGGCATCGTGCAGCGACGCCTCAAGCCGGACCCGGGCACATTCCTCGGCTCGGGCAAGGCCCAGGAGCTGAAGGCGATCGTCCAGGCGACCGGTGCGGACACCGTGATCGTCGACAGCGAGCTGTCGCCGTCACAGCGCCGCGGGCTGGAGGACATCGTGAAGGTCAAGGTGATCGACCGGACCGCACTGATCCTCGACATCTTCGCCCAGCACGCGAAGAGCCGCGAGGGCAAGGCCCAGGTGGAACTCGCGCAGCTCGAGTACCTGCTGCCGCGCCTGCGCGGCTGGGGTGAGTCGATGTCCCGCCAGGCCGGTGGCCAGGTCGGCAGCGCGGGCGCCGGCATGGGCTCCCGCGGCCCCGGCGAGACGAAGATCGAACTCGACCGGCGCAAGATTCGCACGCGCATGGCGAAGCTCCGCCGCGAGATCGCCGGGATGAAGCCGGCGCGGGAGACCAAGCGCGCCAACCGCCGTCGGAACCAGGTGCCGTCCGTGGCCATCGCCGGCTACACCAACGCGGGGAAGTCCTCCCTCCTGAACCGGCTCACCGATGCCGGCGTCCTCGTCGAAAACGCCCTGTTCGCCACACTGGATCCCACGGTCCGCAAGGCCGAGACGCCCGACGGGATCGGCTACACGCTCGCCGACACCGTCGGGTTCGTCCGCTCGCTGCCCACCCAGCTGGTCGAGGCGTTCCGTTCGACCCTCGAGGAGGTCGCCGACTCGGACCTGATCCTGCACGTCGTCGACGCCTCCCACCCCGACCCCGAGGGGCAGATCGCGGCCGTCCGCGCCGTGCTCACGGAGGTGGACGCCCGCAGGGTGCCCGAGATCATCGTGCTGAACAAGGCCGACGCCGCCGATCCGTTCGTCATCGAGCGGCTGCGGCAGCGCGAACCGCGGTCCGTCGTCGTCTCCGCGCGGACGGGCGCGGGGCTCACCGAGCTGCGCCAGCTGATCAGCGCCGGCATCCCGCGGCCGGGTGTGAAGCTGGACCTCCTGGTGCCGTACGAGCACGGGGAGATCCTCAGCCGCCTCCACGACGAGGACGTCGAGATCCTCGGCCTGGAGCACGTCGGTGAGGGGACCCGCCTCGAAGTGATGGTCCGGGAGGGCCTGGCCTCCGAACTGGAGGCGTACGTCCGGCATGAGTGAGAGCACGCGGTCCGGCGCCGTGGCGGCGCCGGACGCGTCCCGCCACTCGGACGAAGCCCGGCAGGCCCTCGAACTGCTCGACGCCGCCGTGGGGGCCATGGGCGGCGAGATGCGCTCCGGCCAGCACGAGATGGTCCGCCAGGTCAGCGAGTCGATCCGCTCGGGGGAGCACCTGCTCGTCCAGGCCGGCACCGGCACCGGGAAGTCCCTCGCGTACCTGGTCCCGCTGATCGCCCACGCGATGGACAGCGACCGGCCCTCGGTCGTCTCGACGGCCACGCTCGCCCTTCAGGCGCAGATCGTCGGCAGGGACCTCCCGCGCCTGCTGGACGCGGTGGGCCCCGCGCTCACGCGCCCCGTCGACGTCGCCCTGCTCAAGGGCCGCTCCAACTACGTCTGCCGCCACAAGACCGGCGGCGGGTTCCCCGAGGAGGACGCGCCCGGCACGCTCTTCAGCCTGGGCGAGGACGCCGCCCCGCACCCGGCGCCGGCCACCGACGGCCCGTCCTCGGCGCTCGGCAGGGACGTCGTCCGGCTGCGCGAGTGGGCCGAGGAGACGACGACCGGCGATCGCGACGACCTCGTCCCCGGCGTGAGCGACCGCGCGTGGCGCCAGGTGTCCGTCTCCAGCATGGAGTGCCTCGGCTCAGCACGCTGTCCGGTGGCCTCCGAGTGCTTCAGCGAGAAGGCGCGCGCCGCGGCGGCGGATGCCGACATCATCATCACCAACCACGCGATGCTCGCGATCAGCGCCTTCGAGGGCCTCGCCGTCCTGCCGGAGTACGACGTCGTCGTCATCGACGAGGCGCACGAGCTCCACGACCGGGTCACCGGGGCCGTGTCCGGCCAGCTCTCAGCCTCGATGGTCAGCGCGGCGGCCGCGGCGCTCCGCCGCCACGCCTCCATCGCCACCGGCGCCCTCGACACGGCCGCCGACGCGTTCGAGGCGGCCGCCGAGCTCGTGCCCTCGGGCCTGCTGCCCGGAGGGCTCCCGGAGGATCTCGGCCAGGCCCTCGCCCAGGTGCGGGACGCGTCCCGGGCCGCGCTGTCGGACACGAAGACGGACGGCAAGTCCGAGTCCGACGCCGACGGCGGCCGGCAGGTCGCGCGGTCCCGCACCACGCTGGTCTTCGAGCTCGCCGAACGGATCCTCGCGGCGTCGGACCTGGGCGAGGTCGTGTGGGCGTCGCGTCCCAGCACCTTCACGCCGGGCGCGGGGTACGCCCAGCCCGACGAGAGCGCACCCGCCACGCTGAACGTCGCGCCGCTGTCCGTCGCCGGACGCCTCCGGGAGGGCCTGTTCGAGGACCACACCGTGATCCTGACCTCCGCGACCCTCGCGATCGGCTCCGAGTTCGGTCCCGTCGCCGGGTCGCTGGGACTCAGCGGTCCCGGAGCACCCGCCTGGACGGGGGTCGATGTCGGCAGTCCCTTCGACTACCCGCGGCAGGGCGTCCTCTACGTGGCGAAGGACCTCCCGAAGCCCGAGCGCGGCACCTCCGAGGCGCAGCTCGAGGAGCTGCTGGGACTGCTCACGGCGTCCCGGGGAGGAGCGCTGGGACTGTTCTCGTCGAAGCGTGCCGCCGAGGAGGCAGCGGAGGCGCTGCGACCGGAGGTGGACTTCGAGATCCTGTGCCAGGGGGAGTCCTCGCTCAACGCCCTGGTCACGCAGTTCGCGGACGAACCGGACACCTGCCTGTTCGGCACCATGTCCCTGTGGCAGGGCGTGGACGTGCCCGGGGCCTCGTGCCGGCTGGTCGTGATCGACCGCATCCCGTTCCCGCGCCCGGACGACCCGCTGATGACCGCCCGCACCCGGGCGGTGGCCAGGAACGGGGGCAACGGCTTCATGAGCGTCTCCGCCACGCACGCCGCCGTCCGGCTCGCGCAGGGCGCGGGACGCCTGATCAGGGCGGCGGGGGACAGGGGCGTGGTGGCCGTCCTGGACAGCCGCCTCGCCACGGCGCGGTACGGCGGCTTCCTGCGGGCAGCCCTCCCACCCTTCTGGGCGACGACGGACCGCGCGACCGTCACGGGCATCCTGGAGCGTCTCTCCGCCCGCTGACGCTCCGGCCCGCCCGCCGCACGACGGCTACAGGGCGCGCAGCACCGAGACGACCTTGCCCATGATGCTGGCGTGGTCGCCGAGGATGGGCTCGTAGCGCGTGTTCTGCGGGAGGAGCCAGGTATGGCCGTCCCGCTGGCGGAACGTCTTGACCGTGGCCTCCTCGTCGAGCAGCGCTGCCACGATGTCCCCGTTCTGCGCACTCTGCTGCCGCCGGACCACCACCCAGTCGCCGTCGCAGATGGCGGCATCCACCATCGAGTCCCCCGAGACCCTGAGCATGAACAGGTCCCCGTGGCCGACCAGCTGGCGGGGCAGCGGCATGACGTCCTCGACCATCTGGTCCGCGAGGATCGGCCCGCCGGCGGCGATACGCCCCACGAGCGGCACGAGGGCGGTGTCGACGGCGATCCCGTGCTCGACGGCGGGCCTGCCGTCCGCGGACGGGCCGGTCCGGGTGCCCGAGGTGTCCGGGGCCAGGGTCAGCGGGAGCAGGACCTCCATGGCGCGGGGACGCTTGGGGTCCCGGCGCACGTAGCCGAGCCGCTCGAGCTGCGACAGCTGGTGGGTCACGCTGGACAGGCTGGCGAGGCCCACCGTGTCACCGATCTCCCGCATGGACGGCGGATACCCCTTGTCGGCGATCGACCGCTGGATCGTCTCGAGGATCGTCAGCTGCCGGGCGGTCAGCCCCTTGGACACCGAGCGACCCCGCGGCCGGCCCCGGCCCGCGGAGATGGGTACCGCATCCGCCGGGACGTCGGCAGTGTTCGATTCCTGCCGGGCCGCGGCTGGTGATTCCGCCACTGGTGCGCCTTTCGCCTTGGATCACTGATCCGGTTGTCGCCGCCGGTCCGCTTCCGTGGTCGGGAAGCCGTTCTGTCAGAGGCGGCTGATTGTGTGGGACACATCGACCACGGAACCGCCCGTGGAGAGCGGCATCCGCCGACGATGTCCTGATCTCTCCACGCTAGGACAGTCGGGAGCAGTTTTCAAACATATGTTCGACCGAGTCTCGACATGGATCGTCCGTAGGTGCTAGAAATAGGCAGATACTCATTAGAACGTTTGTTCGAATCGGACGGTCGTCCGGCGCGGACATTCGAAGGAAAGAGGAACGGCAATGGTTACACCCGCACTGCATGGCAGCTCGCTGTGGACGCCCGCTCGGGCCGAGAACCATCTCAGGCTCCTCCCCACGCCCCTCCCCACCGTCCCCGTGCCCTCCGCGGCAGCCTCCGGTCCCGGCCCGGTTCGTACCTCCACGCAGCGGAGTGCGGACCGCCCCCTGACGCTGACCCGGCGGGGCCGCCTGCTGCTGGTCGGCCTGCCGATCGCCCTCGGCGTCGCGGCGCTGATTCTCCTCGCGGCGTTCCTGACCTCCGAGGCCAGGGCGGGGGAGTTGGCACCCACGTCCACGGCCACGGTCGATGTGAACGTCTCCACCGGGGAGACCCTGTGGGACCTCGCCGTGACCTACGCGCCGGACCGCGACCCCCGGGAGGTCGTCGCGGAGATCGTGGAGCTCAACGATCTGCACAGCTCCGTGGTGCAGGCCGGGCAGAGCATCGCGGTACCCGCTGCCGGGTGAACCGCACCCTACCGGGCCGCGGGCACGTGGATCATTCGTCCGTCGAAGACGGCATCCCTTAACCTGAAGTGGTGTCCTCCTCCGTCGAAGCCCTGGCCAACCTTCCCCTGCGTGACGACCTCGTCGGGCTGCACCCGTACGGCGCCCCGCAACTGGACGTCCCCATCCTGCTCAACGTCAACGAGAACACCTACGGCGTCCCGGCCGACGTCCACGCGGCGATCGTGGAGGCCGTCTCGGCGGCGACCCGGGGACTCAACCGGTACCCCGACCGCGAGTTCACGGAACTGCGGAAGAACCTCGCGGACTACCTCGGGCACGGACTGACGCCCGAGCAGCTGTGGGCGGCCAACGGCTCCAACGAGGTGCTCCAGCAGGTCCTCCAGGCCTTCGGAGGCCCCGGACGTACCGCGCTCGGCTTCCCTCCCACCTACTCGATGTACCCGCTGCTCGCGAGCGGGACGGGCACGCGCTACGTCACGGCCGCGCGCGGTGCCGCCTACACCATGACGCCGGAGGACACCGCGGCCGCGGTCCGCGCCTCGGGAGCGAACATCGTGTTCCTGTGCTCGCCGAACAACCCGACCGGCACGGCGCTGGGCCTCGACGTGGTCGAGGCCGCCTACGAGGCCGGCGAGGATGCGCGCGCCATCATCATCGTGGACGAGGCCTACGGCGAATTCGCGCAGGCCGGCACGGCGAGCGCCCTCACCCTTCTTCCCGGACGCCCGCGCCTGCTCGTGTCCCGGACCATGAGCAAGGCCTTCGCCCTCGCCGGGGCGAGGATCGGCTACCTCGCGGCCGCGCCGGAGGTCACCGACGCCCTGCGGCTCGTCCGGTTGCCGTACCACCTCTCCGCCATCACCCAGGCGGCCGCGAACGCCGCCCTCACCCACGCGGACACGCTCCTGGCGAACGTCGAGGCGATCAAGGTGCAGCGGGACCGCATCGTGCGGGAACTCGAGGCGCTCGGGCTCTCGCCGGCGCGGTCGGATTCGAACTTCGTCTTCTTCTCGGGCCTCGAGGATCCGCACCGCATCTGGCAGGGACTCCTGGAGGCGGGCGTCCTCATCCGGGATGTCGGTATCCCGGGCTCCCTGCGCGTCACGGCCGGCACGGAGGAGGAGACGACGGCTTTCCTGACGGCGCTGGCAGCGCTGCTCTGACGCGGATCCCGGGCCGGGCCCGGGGCACCTGCGTGGCCCGGGCGGCCCTTGCACCGGCCGGGCGCATCGCCCATCATGGCTCGCATGGATCGTCCGATCTTCGATGAGGCGCAGGCGTTCTTCGCGCGGCTGGAGGCGGACAACACCCCCGAGTTCTGGGCTCGACAGCGCAGGTTGTACGACGTGGGCGTCCGGCCGGTCTTCACCGCCGTGTGCGCGGCCCTGACGGTCTTCTCGGACTGGCGGATCCACCGCCCGTACAACGACGTCCGGTTCCGGGCGGACAGCCCGCCGTACAAGACCTTCATCGGCGCCGTCGCCGAACGGCCGGACGGGGTGGGTGCGTTCCTCCGCGTGAGCAGCCTCGGCCTACTGGTGGCCACCGGCCTGCCGTTCCCCGCAGCGGACCAGCTCGCCCACTTCCGCG
Source organism: Arthrobacter sp. Ld5 (assembly GCF_051172775.1). Lineage (NCBI taxonomy): Bacteria > Bacillati > Actinomycetota > Actinomycetes > Micrococcales > Micrococcaceae > Arthrobacter > Arthrobacter sp. Ld5. Next base: position 47,205 of record NZ_JBPKBO010000005.1, on the reverse strand, counting down.
CCGCGGTCGCCGACGACGTCTCGGGTCCGGCCCTGATCGCAGCGATCGGCGCTGTCGCGGGGCGGGGGATGATGATCCGTCCCGGTCGGGCGGAACCGCTGAAGCGCGTCCCACGGGGCTACGCGGCGGGCCATCCCCGCGCCGATCTGCTCCGGTGGAAGGGCCTCGAGGTCAACCACCGCGTGCGCAGGCCCGCCTGGGTGGACGTCGCCTCCGCCGCGGCAGCCATCGACGAGCTCCTGCGGGAACCGGCCGCGCTGCACGAGTGGCTGGCCCGCTTCGTGGGACCATCGACCCTTCCCGCGGAGCAGCGGTTCGGACCGCGCCGGAGCAGCGGGGTGCGCTGACGCGAACCCGGCGTGCGCGTACACCCTAGAATTGAAGGGCAGGACCGCCGGGTGGCTCGCGCCGCCCGTCCTGGCCCCACGTCGATCCGCGCCTGAATCACGCGCACAGAAGGAAGATGTTATGACTGTTGATGCCGCCCGCGGCCGTACGGCCCGTATCGAGCGCGTCACGAGCGAGTCCTCGGTCCTCGTGGAACTCGACCTCGACGGCACCGGGACCTCGTCGATCGACACCACGGTGCCGTTCTACGACCACATGCTCACCGCACTGTCGAAGCACTCGCTCATCGACCTGACCATCAGGTCTTCCGGCGACACCCACATCGACGTCCACCACACGGTGGAGGACACGGCCATCGCGATCGGCGAGGCCCTGCGCATCGCCCTCGGCACGAAGGCCGGGATCCGGCGCTTCGGCGAGGCGACCGTGCCTCTCGACGAGGCCCTCGCCAACGCCGTCGTCGACATCTCGGGGCGTCCCTTCCTCGTGCACGGCGGGGAACCGGCCGGCCAGGAGTACCACCTCATCGGCGGGCACTTCACCGGATCGCTGACGCGTCACGTGTTCGAGGCGCTCGCACTGCACGCCCAGATCTGCCTGCACGTCACCGTCATCGCCGGCCGCGATCCGCACCACATCGTGGAGGCGCAGTTCAAGGCCCTCGCCCGGGCACTCCGCGCGGCGGTCGAGCCGGATCCGCGGGTCGAGGGGATCCCCTCCACGAAGGGCGCGCTGTGAGCGCCCGCACCGTCACGGTCCTCGACTACGGGTCGGGCAACGTCCGCTCCGTGGTGCGCGCCCTCGAACACGTGGGTGCCGACGTCGTCCTCAGTTCCAAGCCCGACGACGTCCTGAACGCCGACGGGCTGCTCGTCCCCGGCGTCGGCGCCTTCGCCGCCGTCATGAAAGGTCTGAAGGACGTCGACGCCCTGCGGATGATCGGGCGCCGTGTCGCCGGCGGCCGTCCCGTGCTCGGGATCTGCGTGGGCCTCCAGGTGCTCTTCGACGAGGGCGTGGAGCACGGCGTGCGCACGCCCGGCATGGGCGAGTGGCCCGGCACCGTCGAACGCCTCAAGGCGGACGTGGTGCCGCACATGGGCTGGAACACCGTGGACCCGCCGGAGGACACCGTCCTGTTCGACGGCCTCGCGGACGAACGGTTCTACTTCGTGCACTCCTACGGCGTGCAGGACTGGTCCTTCGACGTCACCCAGCCCGCCATGAAGCCGCCCCAGGTCACCTGGTCGGACCACGGCGGACGGTTCATCGCCGCCGTCGAGAACGGCCCGCTCAGCGCCACCCAGTTCCACCCCGAGAAGTCCGGTGAGGCCGGGGCCCAGCTCCTGCGCAACTGGATCGACGGACTGCGCTGATCCCGGTGGGAACCCGATGCTGAGCCTCCTGCTCATGGGCGTCGCCGGCCTCCTCATCGGCGGCGCCTTCTCCCTGCGCGGCCAGGAGTTCCCGCGCGGGGTCTGGATCGCCTTCCTCGCCCTCGCCGGCATGGCGCTCCTGGCCGCCTACCTGTTCACGCCGCCCGGCGACTGACCCGCCCGGCACCGCCCCGACCCGCTCCTCCACCGCGGCCCCGCCGCCCGTACGAAAGCAGACCATGAGCCCCTTCACCGAATCGCCCCTCCTCGAGCTCCTTCCCGCCGTCGACGTCGCCGACGGCCAGGCCGTCCGCCTGGTCCAGGGCGAGGCGGGAAGCGAGACCGGCTACGGCGATCCGGTGGACGCCGCCCGCGCCTGGCAGGACGCCGGCGCCGAGTGGGTGCACCTCGTGGACCTCGACGCCGCCTTCGGCCGCGGCTCCAACAAGGAACTGCTCGAGCGCGTCGTCCGGCACCTCGACATCAAGGTGGAGCTCTCGGGGGGTATCCGCGACGACGCGTCGCTGGAGGCCGCCCTCGAACTGGGGGCCACGCGCGTCAATCTCGGCACGGCGGCGCTGGAGGACCCCCAGTGGACGGAGCGGGCGATCGCCCGGTACGGGGACGCCATCGCCGTCGGGCTCGACGTCCGGGGGACCACCCTCGCGGCGCGCGGCTGGACCCAGGAGGGTGGCGACCTGTGGGAGGTCCTCCAGCGCCTCGAGGATGCCGGCTGCGCACGCTACGTGGTGACGGACGTGACGAAGGACGGCACGCTCAAGGGCCCGAACCTCGCCCTCCTGAGGGACGTGCTCGCGAAGACCACGCGTCCGGTCGTCGCCTCGGGCGGTATCTCCAGCCTCGATGACATCGCCGCCCTCCGCGAGCTCGTGCCCCTCGGGCTCGAGGGCGCGATCGTCGGCAAGGCCCTCTACGCCGGGGCCTTCACCCTGCCGCAGGCCCTGGACGTGGCAGGGCTGCCCGCCTCGGACGCGTGAGCGGCCGGCAGCTTCCCGCCCATATCGCCGCGGCCCTCGCGGGCAACACGACCGATTCCGCCGGACAGCCGTGGGCGGGTCGGGACCTGTCCGGTCCGGAGAACCCGCTGCACGCCTTCGACGACGACGACGGCACGGCCGATCCCGGGCTCACTGCGGCGCTGACCGGGCTCCTGAGCTCCGAGGGCCGACCGGGGGACGCCGAGCGGGCCGTGTTCGGGGCCCTCACCACGGCCAGGGTGTTCATCCCCATCGTCGCCCGGCTCAGCGAGCAGGCCGAGGCCGCCACCGGGCTGCACGCCGACAAGGAGGCCGAGATGGCGCTCGTCACCCTCGCGGCGCCGGACGGCCGGAAGGCCCTCCCGGTCTTCTCCTCGACCGCCGCGCTGGCCCGCTGGCACCGCGAGGCCCGGCCCGTCGCCGCCTACGCGTCCCGGGCCGCCCTCGCGGCCGCCGCCGAGGACGCGCAGCTGATGGTGCTCGACCCGGGCGCCGACCTCACCTTCGTGCTGCGGCGACCGGCCGTGTGGTCCCTCGCCCAGCAGGTCCCGTGGACGCCGTCGTACGAGGATCCTGCGCTGGCGTCGCTCGTCGAGGAGGCGGCCCGCCACGAGGAGGACATCCTCACGGTCGGCCTGCGCCCGGCGGGCGGGGTGCTGACGCGGACGGCCGGAGGTAGCATTGCCTCCGGTGGGGGGCCGGGCCCGGAACTCCGGATGGATCTCCAGCTCCGCCCGGGGCTGTCGCCCGAGGGGGTGCGCGACGCCGTCGCCTCCTTCCGCGGGAGGCTCCTGGGGCTCACCGGTTTCGTGGACCGCGTCGACTCGCTCGACATCAAACTCACCCGCTGACGGGGTCGTCGGCCAGAAAGACGCAACGTGAACTTCGCCGTATACCGGGACCTGCTGCGCATCCGCTCCGTCCGGAGGCTGCTCCTCGTCGGGATGATCGCGCGCTTCCCGCACTCGGCCGCCGGGGTGCTGCTCACGCTGCACGTCGTCCAGACCCTCGACCGGGGGTACGCGGAAGCGGGGGCCGTCGCCGCCGTCGTCACCATCGGCATCGCCGTCGGCGCGCCGTGGCGCGGCCGGCGGATCGACAGCGCGGGACTGCGCCGCGCGCTCGTCCCGTCCGTCGTCGCGGAAGCCGTGATCTGGTCCGTGGCTCCGCACCTGTCCTACCAGTGGCTGCTCGTCGCGGCGCTGGTCGGCGGTCTCTTCACCCTGCCCGCCTTCTCGGTGATCCGCCAGGCGCTCGGCGTCCTCGTGGACGGGAACCGGCGGCGCACCGCCTTCACGCTCGACGCGATCACCACCGAGGTCGTCTTCATGGCCGGCCCCGCGGTGGGCGTGGTCCTGGCGACCCAGGTGTCCACCGTGCTCGGCCTGACACTGGTGGGGATCGCCACCGCCTCGGCGGGCCTGTTCCTCATGTGGTTCAATCCCCCTACGCGGTCGGAGCAGCTGCCCGACGCCGTCACGGTCGCGGCCGTCACGGTCGCCGCCTCCGCGCCGGCAGGGCTCAACGAGGCCGCGGCCGACCTCATCGGTGCCGGGGACGCCGGCCCGCAGGAGCGCCGCTCCGGCTCGCCGCTGCGCAGGGGAGTGCTGAGGGTGCTGCCCTGGCTCACCGTGCCGCTCGTCATGGTCATGGTCACCGCCGCCGGTGCAGGGCTCCTCCTCTCGGGATCCGAGGTGGGCATCGTGGCCGCGCTCGAGCAGACCGGGAACGAGAGCCAGCTCGGTCTCGTCTTCGTCGCCTGGTGCGCCGCGTCGGTGGTCGGCGGACTCGTCTACGGTGCCCTGCACCGGCCGGTCCCTCCGTCGCTCCTCCTGCTCGGCATGGCCGTGCTGACCCTTCCCATGGGGTTCGCCGAGACCACCCTGTCGCTGGCCCTGCTGTCCATCCCGGCGGGTCTGCTCTGCGCGCCCGTCCTCTCCGCCGCCTCCGAGAAGGTCGCCGACCTCGTGGCCGAGGACCGGCGCGGAGAGGCGATGGGCTGGTACGGCTCCGCGCTGACCTCGGGCGTCGCCCTCGGGGCGCCGATCGCCGGTCTCGTCATCGACGCCGTCGGCCCGTGGGGGGGCTTCACCGTGGTGGGCGTCGTGGGGGCGCTGATCGGCGTCGCCGGTTTCCTGGCGCGCGACCTGGGCCGCCGGGCGCCGGACACCGCCGGCGCCTCCCGCTAACCCTCCCTGGGCCCGGCGGCGCGGTCGGGTCCAGGGACGGGTCAGTTGACGGGGCCCGTGTACTTCTCGCCGGGACCCTGCCCGGGCGCGTCCGGGATGATCGACGCCTCGCGGAAGGCGAGCTGCAGCGAGCGGAGCCCGTCACGCAACGGCCCCGCGTGCTGGGAGCCGATCTCGGGTGCTGCCGCCGTGACGAAGCCGGCCAGCGCCGTGATCAGCTTCCTGGCCTCGTCGAGGTCCTTGAGCTGCTCGGCGTTCTCCTCGTGCCCCAGGCCGCACTTCACGGCGGCGGCACTCATGAGATGGACCGCCGAGGTCACGATGACTTCCACGGCCGCCACCTCCGAGATGTCCCGCATCTGCTGCCGGACGCCCTGCTCGGCCTCGGCCGCCGTACCGGAGCTGTGGTCCTGCTCCTCGGAGAAGCTGCGGCGGGAGGTGGTGGCGGGTCCTTCGGAGGGCGGGCGCTGCGGGTTGTCGTGTGGCGTGTTCATACTGGTAAGCTTGGCATAGACCAACCGGTCGCTGTTAGCCGCTGTGCTCTTCGCACGGGCCCATGCACCGGTATGCAAGCGGAGTCCTCTCCCACCCGCGTTTGCCTGGTGCGACCTCGAGTCGCATTGCAGGTAGCCGGGTTCCTGGTCGGTCCTGCCGGTGATCGTGCAGGAAGCTCACGCTTCCACCGATCGCCGATGACCGGTCGTCGAGGCCTCCGATTGCGCATGCAATGGGAGGCCTTCTTTCGTCTGCAGGCGGTTTTCAGCTCGAGAATCCACAGGAGTCACACATTAGCGAGCCAAGAATCAATGATCGTATCCGCGTTCCCGAGGTGCGGTTGGTCGGACCTGCCGGCGAACAGGTAGGAATCGTCCGTATCGAGGACGCGCTCCGACTTGCCGCCGAGTCCGACCTGGATCTTGTCGAGGTGGCACCGCAGGCGAAGCCTCCGGTGGCCAAGCTCATGGATTTTGGTAAGTACAAGTACGAAGCGGCCGTCAAGGCGCGCGAGGCGCGGAAGAACCAGACCAACACGGTGCTGAAGGAAATCCGTTTCCGCCTCAAGATCGATACGCACGACTACGAGACCAAGCGTGGGCACGCCATGCGCTTCCTCGGTGCCGGCGACAAGGTCAAGGCCATGATCCAGTTCCGCGGACGTGAGCAGCAGCGGCCCGAGATGGGCATCCGCCTGCTGCAGAAGTTCGCGGACGACGTGGCCGAGGTCGGCATCGTCGAGTCGTCGCCGCGCATCGACGGACGCAACATGGTCATGGTGATCGGCCCGACGAAGAACAAGGCCGAGGCCAAGGCGGAAGCGCGCCGGGAGACCCAGCGTGCCGAGGCGAAGGCCGCCAACGAGGTCGCGAAGGCCGGGGGCGAGTCCAAGCGGGTCGACACCTCCGGCTCCAGCGGAGCGCCGCTCACGCAGTCCCTCGCGGACCTGCTGCCCGAGGGCTACGAGATCAGGAGCGCGCCGGAGCCCGCGAAGGCTCCCGTGCAGGAAGCCCCCGAGGCTCCCGTCCAGGAGGCTGCTCCGGCACCCACGGAGGCTCCGGTGGCACCGGCCCAGGCGGCACCTGCGCGCCATGCCCCGGCGCGCCAGGCACCGCGCTCGACGTCGTCGGCCCCTCGCTCGACGGCACCGCGCTCGACGTCGTCGAGGCCTGCGGCGGAGCGTCCTGCGCCGAGCCGTTCCTCCGCCCCGGCCGCCAGGAGCGGGGACGCCGCGCCCACCACGTCACCGGAGGCGGCGCCCGCGCCGAAGCCGGCCGTGGCAGCAAAGCCCATGGCCATGCCGAAGCCCGGAGCGCCCAGGCCACCGGCAACCCCCAAGCCCGCCGGACGAACGGCTCCTTCCAAGAGCCCGACCAGCCGGCCCAAGCCCGGAAGCACGGACTAGGGCCCCGGCCCTGGCCCCTCCGGGCACGAACAACCAGCAGGCACCCTCGGGTGCCGAACTCCGGGTGCACCCGCCCCGGCTATCCAAAGGAGATCGGTCCCCATGCCGAAGATGAAGACCCACAGTGGCGCCAAGAAGCGCTTCAAGCTCACCGGTAGCGGCAAGCTCAAGCGCCAGCAGGCCAACCGCCGCCACTACCTCGAGCACAAGTCCTCGACCGTGACGCGCCGCCTCGCGGGCGACAAGATCGTCGCGAAGGCCGACAGCAAGGTCATCAAGAAGATGCTGGGCGTCTAACCACCAATCCACCCCCTCCCGGGAAAGCGGCTGCGCTACGGTGCGGCGCTCACGGCTGAAGCCGTGACCGGAGAAGAACTGAAGGAGTACGCACGTGGCACGTGTGAAGCGGGCAGTCAATGCCCACAAGAAGCGTCGGGTCATCCTCGAGCGCGCCAAGGGTTACCGCGGCCAGCGCTCGCGCCTGTACCGCAAGGCGAAGGAGCAGCTGCTCCACTCGTTCGTCTACAGCTACGGCGACCGCCGCAAGCGCAAGGGTGACTTCCGTCGCCTCTGGATCCAGCGCATCAACGCTGCCTCCCGCGCGAACGGTCTGACCTACAACCGCCTGATCCAGGGCCTCAAGGCCGCCGAGATCCAGGTCGACCGCCGGATGCTCGCCGACCTCGCCGTCACCGACGGCGCAGCCTTCGCAGCCCTCGTGCAGATCGCCAAGGACGCCCTCCCGGCGGACACCTCGGCACCGCTCAAGGCCTCGGCCTAGGCTCATCGGCTGCCGCGGGCCGCGCCCGCGCACCGGATGACGATGACTGTGAACGGACGCCCCCAGGCGCCACTGATGACCAACACCCAGGCAGACCGGGTGAAGGAGGTGGCACGTCTGGCCGGGCGTCCGTCGCGTTTAAGGCGGCGGGAGTTCCTGGCCGAAGGCCCCCAGGCGGTCCGTGAGGCGCTCCGCCTGCACCTCGGCCGTCACGCGGCAGGGCAGGACGGCGTCGTCGTCGACGTGTACGCGACGGCCGACGCGCTCGAGCGCCACGGCGACATCGCGGACCTCACCGGGCAGGACGGCGCGCCCGCGGTGCGCCTCGTGACCGCCGACGTCCTCGCCGCCATATCGTCGACCGTCACGCCCCAGGGGTTCGTCGCGGTGTGCCGGTTCGTCGACGTCCCGCTCGCCGAGGTGCTCTCCGCCGCGCCTCGCCTCGTGGCCGTCCTCGTGGAGGTACGGGACCCGGGGAACGCCGGGACCATCATCCGGGCAGCGGACTCCGCGGGCGCCGACGCGGTCATCCTGACCGGCGCCAGCGTGGACCCCTACAACCCGAAGACCGTGAGATCCACCGTGGGCTCCCTCTTCCACCTCCCGCTGGTGCTCGGCGTCGACCTCGAGGAGCTCCTGGGCGGACTGCGCGACGCCGGCATGACCGTCCTCGCCGCCGACGGCTACGGCAGCACCAGCCTCGACGACCTGCAGGACGCCAGCGCCCGGCGCAGGTTCGCCACGGTGGGGACCGCGCAGGGTCCGGCCCGGGACGAGGCACCGTCCCGCACCGACGCGGCCGACGACTCCCGGGTGCGCCTGGAGGACGCCGGTGCCTGGCTGTTCGGCAACGAGGCGCAGGGCCTGCCGCCCGCGGCCACAGCAGCCGCCGACGCGCGGGTCGCCGTGCCCATCTACGGCAGTGCGGAGTCCCTCAACGTCGGGACCGCCGCCACCGTCTGCCTGTACGCCTCAGCCCGCGCTCAGCGCCTCCGCTGAGTCGGCCGGCCCTGCCGCTCCGGGCGTCGGGCGTCCCGGGCGGTCGTCCGTCCGGCGCCTGTCCATCCTCCCGCTGGCCAGCGCGACGCCGAGCCCCAGGACCGCGAGCACCGCACCCACGAGGGCGGGTGCCGTGAAGCCCCATCCGGCCGCGATGACGGCGCCGCCCAGCGCCGCACCGAGCGCGTTGGCGGTGTTCAACGACGAATGGTTCATCGAGGAGGCCAGCGACGGCGCCCCCGGAGAGACATCGAGCAGGCGGGCCGTGAGCGGCGGGATCAGCGCCGATCCGCTCGTGCCGACCAGGAAGACGAACAGGCAGGCCGTCCACGGGATGGTCGCCGCCAGGGGGAACACCAGGAGGACCACCGCGATGGCCACCATCACGCCGTAGATGCTGCCCATGATGGACCGGTCCGCGAGGCGTCCGCCCACGATGTTGCCGGCCACCATCCCCATGCCGTACAGCGCGACGACGAGGGGCAGCACCGAGGCGTCGAGGCCTGCCACCTCGGTCATGGTCGGGGAGATGTAGGAGTAGACGGCGAAGAACCCGCCGAACCCGACGATGCCGATGAGGAGGGTCAGCCAGAGTTGCGGACGGCGGAGGGCCCCCAGTTCCTGGCGGATGCTCGCCCCCGGCCGGACGGGGACGTCCGGGACGAAGACACGGATGAGCACCAGCGTCGCCGCCCCGATCAGTGCGACCAGCAGGAACATGGAACGCCAGCCGAACTGCTGTCCGAGCCAGGTGGCGAACGGCACGCCCACCACGTTGGCGATGCTGAGTCCCAGCATCACCATCGCGATGGCACGTCCCCGCCGCGCAGGATCGGCGAGCGATGCGGCGATGACGGCGGCGACGCCGAAGTACGCCCCGTGCGGCAGGCCCGACAGGAACCGTGACGCCAGCATCCAGCCGAAGCCGGACGCGAAGAAGGACGAGAGGTTGGCCAGGGTGATGAGGACCATGAGCCACAGGGCGACGGCGCGCTGGGGCCTCTTCGCCCCGAGGGTGGCGAGGACCGGAGCGCCCACCACGACGCCGAGCGCGTAGGCCGAGATGACGTGCCCGCCCTGCGCGTAGTCCACCCCGAGGTCCGCACGCATCTCCTCCAGCAGTCCCATGATGGTGAACTCGGTGGTGCCGATCGCGAAGCCGCCCACCGCGAGTGCGCCGATGGCGAGGAGGAGCGGCCGGCCGGTGAGGCGGCTCGTAGGGGGAGCGGAAGCGGTCATGGGTGTCCTTGCGGCTGGATCTCGGGAACGGAGGATCGGCCGCCGGGGCTGCCCGGGGTGGGGAGCGGGACGGCGGCGCGGACGCCGTCGTCCGTCCCAGCCTAGGTGACGACGCGGCGCCGCCCCGAAACGCAACCGGGCCGAGCTGCGCGAGGGGATTTGTGCTGCGGTCGTCGTCGGGTTCATGGTGATGAGGAGATCGTCCACGTGAACGACGCGTGAAGACCGACTGATGGGAGCACACCATGGGCTGGACGCCGTCCCCCGACCACCTGCCGCAGAGCGAGCATCTGCGCGAGGACATCAACCTGCCGGAGGAGCCGGGAGCCGAGAGCGCGGCGGAGTTCTCCGAGGAGGCCTACACGTCCACCGAGCTCAACGCCGGACAGCAGGTGCCCGGCGTGAGTCCGCACGGCGAGTACCGCCGCGGCGACAATCCCGAGCACCGCACGGAACCGGGAGGAGGGCTCGCGTCCCCGGAGGAGAGCTGAGCCCGCCGCCCGGGCGGCTGCGACGGCCCGGGGTGCCGGGCGTCGTCGATAGACTCGGCGGGTGACCCAGCAACCTCCGCACCAGCTCCTCCAGATCGTGGGAGCGGCCGTCGTCGACTCCCTCGGCCACCCGACGCGTCTGCTCGTCGCCCGGCGGTCGGCGCCGCCGCAGTTCGCCGGGATGTGGGAATTCCCCGGAGGGAAGGTGGAGGCGGGGGAGCGCTGCGAGGCCGCGCTGCTGCGGGAGCTCGAGGAGGAGCTCGGCGTCACCGCGCGGCTCGGCACGGAGATCACCGGGCCCGGCCCCCAGGGCTGGCCGCTCAACGAGCGGGCCGCCATGCGTGTCTGGCTCGCCGAGGTCACGAGCGGCGAGGCGCAGCCGCTGCAGGACCACGACGCCCTGCGCTGGCTGCCGCTCCACCCGGGCGAGGAGCTCGACGAGCTGCCGTGGATCCCCGCCGACCGACCCATCCTCGCGGCGCTGCGTGCGGCCACCGCTCCCCGCGCGGTCTCCTGACGGGCACGCCCTTCAGAACAGCGACGCCTGCACGGGGTCCGGCGTGCGGGCGGCCGGAACGACGGCGCCCGCCGGTCCCTCCGCCGACAGGTTGCGGAAGAACCCGGCGCCCGCCGCGAGGCCGTGCCTGCGGCGGAAGAAGCGGATCCTCCCGGAGAGCCACTCCCGGTACTCCTTCGACGCGTAGCTGCCGCCGCGGTAGAGCTCCTCGTACCGCGGGACGAGCCGCGGGTGGTGTGCGGCGAGCCACTGCAGGAACCACTCCCGGGAGCCGGGCCGGAGGTGCAGCGGTCCGGCGGTCACGCCCGTGGCCCCGGCGCCGGCCAGGGCCCCGAACAGCTGGTCGAGCGAGTCGTCGCCGTCGGTGAGCCAGGGGAGGATCGGCATGGCCATGACCCCGCACGGCAGCCCGGCGTCGCGAAGCCGGGAGATGAGCGCCAGCCGTGCCTTCGGGGCGGGCGTTCCGGGTTCGATAGCCTCGGCGAGCACCGGGTCCACCAGCGCGAGGGAGATCCCCATGCCGACGCCGACCGACCTCGATGCCGCCGTCAGGAGCGGGATGTCGCGGGCGAGCAGGGTGCCCTTGGTCAGGATGGAGAAGGGCGTTCCCGAGTCCGCGAGCGCGGAGATGATGCCCGGCATGAGCCGGTAGCGTCCCTCGGCCCGCTGGTACGGATCGGTGTTGGTGCCGAGGGCCACGTGCTCGCGCGTCCACGAGGGCCGGCCCAGCTCGCGGGCGAGCACCTCGGCGGCGTTGATCTTGACCACGAGCTGCGCATCGAAATCGAGTCCCGTGTCCAGGTTCAGATAGCTGTGCGTCTTGCGGGCGAAGCAGTACACGCAGGCGTGGGAGCAGCCGCGGAACGGGTTGATGGTCCAGGAGAAGGGCATCGACGACGTCGGCGGGACCCTGTTGAGGACGGACTTCGCGGCTACCTCGTGGAAGGTGATACCGGCGAAATCGGGCGTCCGCACCGTCCGGACGAGCCCGGCGAGCGGCAGCAGCGACGGGGCCTGGGGCGCCTCGTCGTCCGTGATCTTCTGACCTTCCCATCGCATGGATCAATTAGAACACGCGTACTAATATCCGTCACGGGGGCCGGGGCGGCGTCTAGGCTGGGGGCATGATCCTGCTGACAGGCTTCGAACCCTTCGGGGGAGAATCGACCAACCCCTCCTGGGCGGCCGCCCAGCGCGCGGCGGAACTGCTGGCGGCGCAGGGGAGGGAGGCGGTCGCCGTCGAGGTGCCGTGCGTGTTCGGGCGGAGCATCGAGGTGCTGGACGCCGCCCTCGCGCAGTTCGAGCCCTCGATCGTCGTGTGCGTCGGGCAGGCCGGCGGGCGGGGAAGCGTCTCGCTGGAACGCGTGGCCATCAACGTCGACGACGCCCGCATCCCCGACAACGCCGGCAACCGGCCCATCGACGACCCCGTGGTCGTCTCCGGCCCCGCCGCGTACTTCAGCACCCTGCCCGTCAAGGCGTGCCGGGAGGCCGTCGCCGCACTGGGCATCCCGGTCGAGGTCTCGCAGACCGCGGGCACCTACGTGTGCAACCACCTCTTCTACGGGCTCATGCACCTGCTGGCGGACCGGCCGGGCATCCGCGGCGGGTTCGTCCACGTGCCCTTCTCCTCCGACCAGGGTGCCGCCCACGGGCAGCCGGGCCTCGCCGTCGAGGCGATGGGGGAGGCCCTCGCGGTGGTCGCGACGACGACGGCGGAGACCGCAGTGGACGCCCGCGTCACCGCGGGCGCGGAGCACTGACGGGCGTCACCGCGAGTCGGGGCGGGTGTCGACGACCCGGCCCGCCCTGGCGGCCGCGGCCCCGACCGATGTCCTGACCGACGTCCTGACCGCCGTTCCGACCGATGCGGCGAGCGGTCGGGTCGGCCGCTCCCGGTAGCCGCCGTCGGAGAGCCCTGCCCCGCGCTCGAAGAAATTGCGTGAGGCGGGATCCCCCGTGCGCAGGAGCGAGTAGCCCGCCGCGACGAGATACGCCGGGAGGAAGGGCAGGCCGAGGCACGCCGCGTACTGGCGGGCGTGGCGCCCCTCGTGCTCCAGGAGCCGGAGGAACGCCGGCGACGGGGTGTGGGGCGCGGTACCCCGCAGCAGCACCACGCTGCCCACCGTGAAGGCCCGGGCCTTCGGCAGGCGACGGCGGTAGCCCTCTGCGAGCAGGATGCCGTACGGCCCGGGCGAGACGCGGCAGCCGGACAGTGCCGCGACGGCGAGGCCGCACGGCGTCGACAGGTTGATCCAGTTGAGGAGCGGCACGAGCCTGCGGTTCATGCCGCCATCGTAGAGGCTGTTGCCGCGCCGCCGAACGGGTCGCCTAGACTTGAGACGCCGGTGCGCTTCGTTGCGTCCCGGCGTTTTCCTGTCCACGGCGCGGCCCGCACCAGCGAACGGCCCGCCGCACGCTTCGAGAGTGCAAGGTACGAGAACCCCATGGCCGAAACCCCAGAGCACGCCGGGCCCTCCGGCCGCGATGCCCAGGTCCCCGATCCGCTGGACGCCGCGTCGGTGGCCTCCGCCGTCGACGCCGCGCTCGCCGACATCGCGGCCGCCGCCGACCTCGACGGCCTGAAAGCGGTCCGGATCGCCCACACCGGCGAGAAGTCGCCCCTCAGCCTCGCCAACCGGGGCATCGGCGCCCTGCCCAAGGAGCAGAAGTCGGCGGCCGGCAAGAACATCGGCCCCGCCCGCGGACGGATCAACCAGGCGCTCGCCGCCCGCACGGTCGAGCTCGAGGCCGAGCGTGACGCGCGGATCCTCGTCGAGGAGGCCGTGGACGTCACCGCCGCCCCGCGCCGCCGTCGGACCGGTGCCCGGCACCCGCTATCCACGCTGCAGGAGCGGGTCATCGACGTCTTCGTGGGCATGGGGTGGGAGATCGCGGAAGGACCGGAACTCGAATCCGAGTGGTTCAACTTCGACGCCCTGAACTTCAAGCCCGACCACCCGGCGCGCGAGATGCAGGACACGTTCTTCGTCGAGCCGCCCGAGGCGCACCTCGTGCTGCGCACCCATACCTCGCCGGTCCAGGTCCGCTCGATGCTCGAGCGCGACCTGCCGATCTACGTCCTGTGCCCGGGCAAGGTGTTCCGCACCGACGAGCTCGACGCCACCCACACGCCGGTCTTCCACCAGTTCGAGGGCCTCGCCATCGACAAGGGGCTCACCATGGCGGACCTCGTGGGCACGCTCGAGCACTTCACCCGGCAGCTCTTCGGCGACGACGCCAAGGTGCGCCTGCGCCCCAACTTCTTCCCCTTCACGGAGCCGAGCGCGGAGCTCGACATCTGGCACCCGGGCGCCAAGGGCGGCCCGCGGTGGATCGAGTGGGGCGGCTGCGGCATGGTCAACCCCAACGTGCTGCGCGCCACCGGCATAGACCCGGAGGTCTACTCCGGGTTCGCCTTCGGCATGGGGATCGAGCGGGCACTCATGTTCCGCAACGAGGTCATCGACATGCGGGACATGATCGAGGGCGACGTACGTTTCAGCGAACACTTCGGGATGGAGATCTAGGTGAGAATCCCACTGTCCTGGCTGCGCGAGTACGCAGCCGTGCCTGCGGACGCGACCGCGGAAGACGTGATGGCCGAGCTGGTGAAGGTGGGCCTGGAGGAAGAGGACGTCCACCGTCCCACCGACGAGCTGACCGGCCCGGTCGTCGTCGGGCAGGTCCTCAGCATCGTCAAGGAGCCGCAGTCCAACGGCAAGACCATCAACTGGTGCGAGGTCCGGGTGGCGCCCGAGGGCGCCGGGCAACCCCTGACGGGCGACGGCATCGACCCCTCCGGCGTGCAGGGCATCGTGTGCGGCGCCCACAATTTCGTCGAGGGTGACAAGGTGGTGGTCACCCTGCCCGGTGCGGTGCTCCCGGGCGACTTCCGCATCAGCCCCCGCAAGACCTACGGCCACGTGTCCGCGGGCATGATCGCCTCCGTCCGCGAACTGGGCATCGGCGAGGACCACGACGGCATCCTCGTGCTGTCGACCCTCGGCCTCGACCCCGAGGTGGGCACCGATGCCCTCGAGCTCCTCGGGCTGTACGACCAGGCGGCGGAGATCAACGTGACCCCCGACCGCGGGTACTGCTTCTCCATCCGCGGCGCCGCCCGCGAGTACGCGCACGCCACCGGGACGGCCTTCACCGACCCGGCGGCCGCCGTCGTCGTCCCGCCCGCCGCACCCGGTGGATACCCCGTGCGGCTGGAGGACGCCGCCCCCGTCTACGGCACGCCCGGCTGCGACCGGTTCGTGGCGCGGACGGTCCGCGGCGTCGACCCCACCCGTCCCACGCCGCCGTGGATGGCCGCCCGGCTGCGCCTCGCCGGGATCCGCTCCATCTCGCTCGTCGTCGACATCTCCAACTACGTGATGCTCGAGCTCGGCCAGCCCCTGCACTTCTACGACCTCGACACGCTCTCGGGCGACATCGTGGTCCGTCGGGCCGCAGCGGGGGAGACGCTGCGGACGCTCGACGATCGGGAGCGCACGCTCGACGCCGAGGACCTCCTCATCACGGACGACTCGGGCCCCATTGGTATCGCCGGTGTCATGGGCGGTGCCGCCACGGAGGTCTCGGCGGACACGGACAGCGTGCTCATCGAGGCCGCCCACTTCGACGCCGTCAGCATCGGCCGGTCCCGGCGCCGTCACCGGCTGCCGTCCGAGGCGTCCAAGCGCTTCGAGCGGGGGGTGGACTGGAACGTCGCGGACATCGCCGCGCAGCGCGCCGTCGACCTCCTCCTCGAGCTCGCCGGCGGGACCGTCGACGACGCCGTCACCGACGTCGGACAGGCGCCTGAACCCCGGGTCATCGACCTTGCCGCCGACTTCCCGGCCCGCCTGATCGGGCGTGAGTTCACCGACGCGCAGATCCGCGGCACGCTCACGGACCTCGGCGCGACGGTCGAGGAGACCGTCGGCGGATACCGCGTCACCGCCCCGAGCTGGCGCACCGACCTCGAGACGCGCGAGGACCTGACCGAGGAGATCATCCGGCTCGTCGGCTACGAGACCATCCCCTCGTCGCTGCCCGTCGCGCCCCCCGGCCGCGGCCTGACACGTGTGCAGCAGCAGCGGCGCCGGCTCCTGAACGCCCTCGCGGCGGCAGGGCTCACGGAGGTGCTCTCCTACCCTTTCGTCAGCGAGGCATCGAACACGGTGTTCGGCACACCCGACGAGGGCACGGTGCCTTCCTCGGTGAAGCTTGCGAACCCGCTCAGCGCCGAACTGGGCTTCCTCCGCCGGTCGATCCTGCCCGGCCTCGTGGAGCTGGCGAAGCGGAACCACTCGCGCGGTTTCCGGGACCTGGCGCTGTTCGAGGCCGGGTCGGTCTTCCTGCCCGACGGCGCCCTCGGCTCCGAGTCGATCCCGCCTCTGGGCATCAGGCCCGACGACGCCGTCCTCGACGGACTGTATGCGGGGATCCCGGACCAGCCGCTGGTCGTCGCAGCGCTGTTCACGGGCCACGAGACCGCGCCGTCGGCCGGTGTCGTCCCGCGCGCCTGGGACTGGGCGGACGCCGTCGACGTCGTGCAGCTGATGGCGGAGGTCACCGGTGTCGACGTCGTCGTCCGGCAGGGCAGCCACCAGGCGTTCCACCCCGGACGGACGGCGGAGTTCTCGCTGCGCAGCGGCGAGGTGCTGGGCTACGCGGGGGAGCTGCACCCGAAGCTGATCGCCGCGCAGGACCTCCCTGCACGCACCGTGGCGCTGGAGATCACCGCGGACCTGCTCTTCGAGGCCGCCGCCGACGTGATCGTCGCCCGCTCGCTGTCCACCTACCCGCCGGCCACCCAGGACGTCGCGCTGGTCGTCGAGTCCTCGGTGGTCGCGGGCGACGTGCTCGACACCCTGCGCGAGGGTGCGGGGGAGCTGCTCGAGGACGTCGGCCTGTTCGACGTCTACACCGGGCAGGGCATCCCCGAGGGGCGGAAGTCCCTCGCCTTCGCGCTGCGCTTCCGGGCTCCGGACCGCACGCTGACGGCGGACGAGGCCAGTGCGGCGCGCGACGCGGCGGTGGCCCTGGCAGCAGAGCGGTACGGCGCCGTGCAGCGCTGATCAGCGTGCATGTCGACAGGCGGAAGGCCCGTTCCCGGCGCGGGGGCGGGCCTTCTCCTGTCCGACGGACGGATCCCGGTCGGCGACGCCCCTGCCGGTGGGTTCCACGGCGGGCAGCGAGGGTGTCGCGTCGTCTTCGGGCACTTCCGTCGAGGGATGCGAGGATTCGGATTCCGGTGCGTCGGGCTGTCAGGTCTTGTTCGGGGGTCCGGCTCGGGGACCCGGTGAGTAGGCCCGCGGTGTAACGCTCAGTGCAGATCGGCGAGGCGATTCCGGCGGGCGACCGGCTTACCGGCAGCCCTTGACAGCCAAGTTCCACGACGACGGCCGTGAGATTTCACCGTCTGATCGCTGAATTCGCTGAAGGGAAAACTCACGAAGTCGTGCGTCGACTTGGCATCGAACCTCGAGTGGGTTGCTTTGCTGGATTCGGCGTATGGTCGGTCCATCCAGGCCGAAATGGGGACGAACGATGAAGAGTAATTCGCGTGTGGTGGCTGCGCTTGTCGCCATTGGGGCATTGCTGACAAGTGCTTGCGGCACTGAACCGTCAGCGCTCCAGACAATACCGAGCGAGCAGGCGATACCAAGCGAGCTGGCGACGACCGACCCCACGATTCAGCGTGCCACGGCCGCGTTCCCTGAGGCCCTGCCTGAAGGGGTTCAGTGGCCTCGTACCGGAATCGATCTTTCCGACCCCGCTGTCAATCCAGGCCAAGGACGCATTGTGGGCTATCCCGAGATGCAGGATGACTTCATTGCCGGGTACTGGTTGTGTTCCTGGATGGACGTCTACCTCGAGGCCGTCGACGAGCAGGACCTGGAAAAGCGGAATGAAGCAGTGACGAACATCGGTAGGTACACGTCGCTACCGGTGTCGCAGAAGTACCTCAGCAACCCGGAGGACTTCGACTCGAGCATCACGACTCCAGCCCAAAACGGTGATATCGCCCTGTTGAGCGAGTTCTACGACTCAAGCTGCAGTGTCTATAGAAGCAACCAGCCCGCGGAGTCCACCGGTTAACTGCCAGTAGTCTGCGGCCAAGACCTGCACACTCTCGTTGTGGCGGCCCGCGTGGCGAACGGGGCGTGTTGCGAAATGGCCTCCTTGTCACCGGCTCGCGGGCGGGCTTCGATGTCGACTTCCTAGCGACGATCAGACAATGAAGAGCTTGCTGGAGCAACCCAACTGGCACACCACCCCAATGCCACAGGTGCCGGTGACGAGGGCCGCGGCGCAGAAGTGGCTTGATGCCTATGTAACGGCGTGGAAGAGCTATGACGAACGAGCGATCGCCGATTTATGGTCGGAGGCTGCTGTGTGGCATTACCCCTTCCAGACGCGAGCTCTGGGACGCGAGGAGATCGTTGCTGAGTGGATGAGTGAGCGCGACGCTTTCGTCGGCGAGTCCTTCGACGCCAAGTACTACCCGGTCGTCGTTGAGGGCGAACGAGTCGTCGCTCATGGCCGGACGATCTTCTACGAGCCGGGTACTGATCGTGTGGTCACGGCATACGACAACATCTGGTTTCTGCGCTTTGATGACTTGGGCCGATGTTCCGAGTTCCATGAGTGGTATCCGGGGCGCCCGGAGGATGAACCAGACCGAGCAGTCCCTGAGCGCTGAATCAGCTGCTGGAACCTCATCGATCATCCGACATGAATGCCCCTAGGAGGATCCGTCGGTGGGAACGCGCGCTAGATCATCCCTTAGCGGATTGGGGTCGGGGTTGTGATTATCGGGGTGGGTGGTGTTCGGGTGCGTGTTTCGGCTCGTAGTCCGAGATAGGTTCCGGTGATGATGAGGCCCGCTCCGATGATGCCAAGAAGGTGGAGTGTTTCCTGGCCTATGCTCAGTCCGATGAGGACTGCCCAGATAGGTTCGGTGCCCATGAGGAGGCTGGCCCTGGACGCTGAGGTTTGTTGGATGGCCCAGGTCTGTACGAGGAACGCGAAGACACTGCACGCGAGACCCAGGTAGAGGACACCGATCCATTCACCGGCGTCGAATCCCCGTACCGCGTGGAGTACGCCCTGGTAGTCGGCGAGGGTATAGATGATCGCGCAGACCGCGCTCTGGGTCAGGGTCAGCGTGAGCGCACTGAACCCGCGTCCTCGGGTGAGGGCTGAGACCGCGGTGACGTGAACGGCTCGGACCAGTGCCGCGGCGAGCACGAGCGTATCCCCGACGGTGGGTGCCGCAAATCCGTCCCCGGAGACGAGCAGGCACACGCCGACGACCGCGACGATCCCGGCGATGAACACCATCCGCGGCAGCGGGGTCCGGAAGGCGATGCTCTCGGTGACGGGGGTGAACACGATGACGAGACTGATGATCAGTCCTGCGTTCGTGGCGCTGGTACCGGCGATCCCGTGCGTTTCCAGGATGAGCACCGCGGCCTGCGTGAACCCCAGAAGTACCCCGACCAGCGTCTCGCGGCGTGTGGTCCGGTGACGGTTCCACATCGACCAGATGACCACCAGAGCCACCGTGGTGATCAGGAACCGCAGGGAAAGGATGACCGTGACACCGACGGTGTCGGTCAGGGTTTTCGCCGCCAGGTAGCTGCTGCCCCAGACGAGGGCGACCAGCAGCAGGAGCAGATCCACCCTGCGCGCGACCACAAACCCGCCGAGGGCGCTGCGGTATCGGACGGAGGAGGGATTCGGGGTCCGGGACGGCGACGAGCAAAGGGAAGGCACTCCTTGAGTGTGTGTGTTGTTTTCCAGTAAGACGAGAGGGCACTTGATGAACTAATGGTTTAGCTTCTACTTATGGATCTTCACCAGTTGCGCCTGCTTCGTGAATTGGGTGAGCGGGGCAGCCTCGCAGCCGTGGCACGATCCCAGCACGTCTCGGCGTCCGCTGTGTCCCAGCAGCTCACAGCGTTGCAGCGCACGGTCGAGGTTCCCCTGACCGAGCGGCGGGGCCGGAATCTCGTCTTGACCGGTGCTGGACAGGCCCTGGCGTCGGCGGCGGTGGACATCAGTGTCGCGATGAGCTCCGCGGAGCAGGCCGTCAGCCGGTACGTGCAGGACCCGACAGCCACGGTGAGCGTCTCGGCGTTCACCAGTGCCGGTCTGACCTGGTTCGGACCCCTCCTACGCGCCCTCTCGAGGAAAGGAGACCCGCGGCTGGTCTTCCACGACCGGGATGTGGGACAGAACGCTTTCCCTGCCCTGACCGCCGACTACGACCTGGTCATCGCGCACCGCCTCGCACACAGCAACCCCTGGCCGGACACGATCACCGCCCTGCCCCTGGTGTGTGAACCCTTGGATGTCGCTATGTCGGAACGGCACCGGCTCGCTGTAGCGCCGAGCGTCGGTGCTGCTGACCTTCGTGGGGAGGAATGGGTATCCGTCCAGGAAAGCTTCCCGCTCGAATCTGCCCTGCAAGCCATCGCCGTGCACGCCGGTGAACCCCTGAACATCACCCACCGCATCAACGAGTTCTTCATCGCGGCCGCGATCGTCGCCGCCGGTTCGGCCATCACGCTCATGCCCCGCCACACCGCACCCCCACTATCCGGCAGCGGGATGGTGCTTAAACCGCTCCACGACCTACCGCTTGCCAGACACGTCGACATACTCTGCCGGCCCGAAGCCCTCCACCGCACCGCCGTTCACAAGGTCGCCATCACGCTCCAACACCACGCAACCACCAAAGAACGCTGAAGGATCCTCCTACTGGCGGTGGCCGGAGGAGCGATTCCTGGTCCCACCGAGTCCGTCGACAGGCCGTTGTCATCTTGATGAGCGCTCACAGACGGTGACTCGTAGCGGCCCTCAAAATGTCGGTGGTGGTTGGGAGAATTCGGTATGGACAGCAGCCGGAATGCTCCTCCCGTCACCGCCGACAGCGCTGGTGCTTCGCGGGTGGCCCGGGTGCGGAAGTTGGTCGACGCAATGGCCTCCCTCCCTTTGAGTGCGGACGGTGCTGAGCTGATCGATGAGGTGCGGGTCCTGGAGGATCTGAAGTCGGCGATCGCGGGCCGGCAGGCGCGGGCCGCGGTCGCGTTCGATCTCGCCCAGCGCCAATCCCAGGCCGCCGCTGGTGTCCCGGTCGGGGAGCGGGGTCAGGGGGTGGGCGCGCAGCTCGCCCTGGCCCGGCGGGAGTCCCCGGCCCGCGGCGGACGGCTGCTCGGGTTGGCGCGGGCCCTGGTGACGGAGATGCCCCACACCCTCACCGCCCTCGAGAAGGGTCGGCTGAATGAGTGGCGGGCGACGCTGCTGGTGCGCGAGACGGCCTGCCTGTCCGCGGCGGACCGGTGCGCGGTCGACGAGGAGCTCAGCCCGGACGGGGGAACGTTCGACGGCGCCGGGGACCGGGCGATCATTGCTGCGGCGCGAGCGGCGGCGTACCGGCGTGACCCCCGCTCAGTGACCCAGCGGGCGAGCCACGCTGCGAAGGACCGGCATGTGAGTCTGCGCCCGGCCCCGGACACCATGACGTACCTGACAGCCCTCCTCCCGGTCGCCGAGGGGGTGGCGGTGCATGCGGAGCTGACCCGCCACGCCGACACCCAACGGGCGGCAGGGGACCCGCGGAGCCGCGGCCAGCTGATGGCCGACGCCCTCGTCGAGCGGACCACGGGCACACCGGGTGGGTTCTCCCGGGTCGAGGTGCAACTGATCATGACCGACCGCACCCTGTTCCAGGGCGACAGCGAACCGGCACGGCTGCCCGGGTACGGGATCGTTCCCGCCGGCTGGGCACGCGACCTCCTCACCCAGGACAAGGCAAAGCAACAGGTCTGGCTCCGGCGCCTCTACACCGCCCCCGGTACCGGGGACCTGATCGCCGCCGATTCCCGGGCCCGACTGTTCACGCCCGGGCAGCGCCGCTTCCTTCAGGCCCGCGACCATCTCTGCCGGACCCTGTACTGCGACGCACCGATCCGCCACTACGACCACATCATCCCCTGGCACACCAACGGACCAACGAGCCTCGCCAACGGGGCAGGGCTTTGCGAAGCCTGCAACCACACCAAGGAACTCCCCGGCTGGAAGGCCACAGCACCACCCGGCCCCAGGCCCGACCGAGGATCCAGTGCCCGGCACGCCATCACGATCAGCACGCCCACCGGCCACACCTACTCCTCCACCGCACCACCCCTCCCCGGCAGCAGACCGAACAGGACGGACCACGAACGGGGAGCCGGGACGCGCGACCGTTCGCCGACACCGACCCTCGTGCCGGGCCACGCACCCCACGATCCCAGGGCTCCATCCTTTCCGCAGGCGCGGCGGAGCCTTTCCATCGACATGGTCTACGCGTGACCCACCCTGATGGTTCTCGGGATTCACCGACACACGGCCACTTCCTCACCTGCCGCCAGTCCGTGCATCTTGCAGGGCTCAGGGGAGGGTCGGCAACTTGATCGTCGATCGTCGTCACCCAAGGATGTGCGCCCCGCTTCAGGGAACGAGCAACACCTTGCCCGTGGTGCGCCGGGCCTGCAGGTCCTCGTGTGCGCGGGCCGCGTCGGCGAGCGCGTACCGGGCACCGATGCGGACGTCGAGCTGGCCCGCCGCGACAGCGCCGAAAAGCTCCTCCGACCGCCAGCGCCGCTCCTCGGGGGAGAGCAGGTAGTTCGCGAGCGTGGGACGGGTGACGAAGAGGGAGCCGCCACTGTTGAGGCGCTGCAGGTCCAGCGGGGGCACCGCACCGGACGCCGCACCGAACAGCACCATGGTGCCGCGGATCCGCAGCGAGCGCAGCGAGTCGTCGAACGTCGCCCGGCCCACGCCGTCGAACACGACGTCCACCCCCACCCCCTCGGTCAGGGTCCTCGCGGCATCGGCGAATCCTTCGTAACGGAGCACCTCGTCGGCGCCGGCGGCGCGCGCGAGCTTCTCCTTCTCCGGCGTCGACACCGTGGTGATCACACGGGCACCCCTGGCTTCGAGCAGCTGGATGAGCAGCAGGCCCACACCGCCCGCCCCGGCGTGGACCAGCACCGTGTGCTCGGGCCGGACGGGGAACGTAGAGTTGATCAGGTAATGGGCGGTCATGCCCTGCAGGGGGAGGGCCGCGGCCGTCTCCAGGTCCACGCCCTCGGGGACGGGCAGCGCCCGGTCCGCAGCCACGACGGCGTACTCCGCATATGTCCCGGAGCCTTCCGCGAACGCGACGCGGTCACCGACGGCGAAGTCCGTGACGCCCTCGCCGAGCGCCTCCACGGTCCCGGCGGCCTCGGCGCCGGGGGTGAAGGGGAAGTCGACGGCGTAGGCGCCGCTGCGCTGATAGGTCTCGATGAAATTGACCCCGGCGGCGGCGACCTTCACCAGCAGCTGGCCCGGCCCGGGCTCGGGGCGGTCGACGGTCGCGAGGGTGAGTACGTCCGGACCGCCCGGTGCGGTGACGACGATGGCTGACGGCATGGTGGTTCCTTTCGGTGGCGTCCCCTCATGCTATTCGCGGAGCGCGCCCTGCCAATCCGGCACGAGGGCCACCAGAGTGCATAACTATGTGTTGCCTTGCATACCCTTGCTGTAGGCTGACGTCATGACGTTCACCGCAGCCGTGTCCGGCGCCAGTGGGTATGCCGGGGGAGAGCTCCTCCGCCTCCTCGCCAACCACCCCGACATCGAGATCGGGGCGATCACGGCCCACAGCAACGCCGGCGCACGACTCGGCGACGTCCAGCCCCACCTGCATTCCCTCGCCGACCGGGTCCTGCAGGAGACGACCCCCGACGTGCTCACGGGGCACGACGTCGTCTTCCTCGCCCTGCCGCACGGCGCCAGCGCCGAGGTCGCCGCCCAACTCCCGGCGGACACGCTCGTGATCGACGCCGGAGCGGACCACCGCCTCGAGGACCCGGCCGCGTGGACGAAGTTCTACGGGTCGGCCCATGCGGGCACCTGGCCGTACGGGCTACCCGAACTCCCCGGCCACCGGGCCGGTCTCGCCGGAGCCCGCCGCATCGCCGTCCCGGGCTGCTACCCCACGAGCGTCCTCCTCGCCCTCTGCCCGGGGTTCGTGGCGGGGCTCCTCGAGTCCGACGACGTCGTCGTCGTCTCCGCGTCCGGCACCTCCGGGGCGGGCAAGGCCGTCAAGCCCCACCTGCTCGGGTCCGAGGTGATGGGCGGCATGAGCCCCTACGGCGTCGGCGGCGGGCACCGCCACACCCCCGAGATGGAGCAGGGCCTGAGCCGTGCGGCCGGCAAGCGCGTCTCGCTGTCCTTCACGCCCACCCTCGCCCCCATGGCGCGAGGGATCCTGACCACCGCGACCGCCCGGGTCACACCCGGCACCGGGTACGCCCGGCTGCGGCAGGCGTGGGAGGACGCCTATGCGGCCGAGCCGTTCGTGCGGATGCTGCCGGAGGGTCAGTGGCCCACCACCAAGGCGGTCCTGGGCTCGAACCACGCGAACCTCCAGCTCGCCTTCGACGACCATGCCGGCCGCGTGATCGTCAGCTGTGTCATCGACAACCTCACCAAGGGGACCGCCGGCGGTGCCGTGCAGTCCATGAACATCGCCCTCGGACTCGATGAGACCGCGGGCCTGACCATCCAGGGGATCGCACCGTGAGCATCACCTACCCGGGCGGGTTCCGCGCTGCGGGCGTCGCCGCCGGCCTCAAGAGCACCGGCAAGCCCGACGTCGCCCTCGTCACCAACGACGGACCGCTGCACAACGCGGCCGCCGTGTTCACCTCCAACCGCGTGGCGGCCGCGCCCGTGCTCTGGTCGCGGCAGGTCGTCGCGGACGGCCGGGTCGACGCCGTCGTCCTGAACTCCGGTGGCGCCAACGCCTGCACCGGTCCCGAGGGCTTCCAGAACACGCACCGCACCGCCGAGGTCACCGCCGAACTGCTCGGGTTCTCCGCGACGGACGTCTTCGTCTGTTCCACCGGCCTGATCGGTGAGCAGCTCCCGATGGACCGGCTGCTCGCCGGGGTCACGGACGCCGCCGGCTCGCTGGGCAGGGGCGGCGGGCCGGCCGCTGCCGAGGCGATCATGACCACCGACACCGTGGCCAAGGAGGCCCGCTACCCGGAGACGGCCGACGCCGCGAGCGAGGGCTACGCGATCGGCGGGATGGCCAAGGGCGCCGGGATGCTGGCCCCGGGCCTCGCCACGATGCTCGTGGTCCTCACCACGGACGCCGCCCTGGACGCCGACGCCCTGGACGCCGCCCTGCGGGAGGCCACCCGCGTGAGCTTCGACCGCACCGATGCGGACGGTTGCATGTCCACCAACGACACCGTGGTCCTGCTGGCCTCCGGAGCGGCCGGTGTCGCACCGGACCCGGCGCAGTTCACCGCGGCCCTGACGCGGGTCTGCCTCGACCTCGCCGCTCAGCTCATCGAGGACGCCGAAGGCGCGAGCCACACCATCGCCGTCACCACGGTGAACGCCGCCACCGAGCGCGACGCCGAGGTGGTCAGCCGTGCCGTCGCCCGCTCCAACCTGTTCAAGACCGCCGTCTTCGGCAACGACCCCAACTGGGGCCGCGTCCTGGCAGCCGTCGGCACGACCGACGCCGTCTTCGAGCCGGACGCCCTGAACGTCGCGATGAACGGCGTGCAGATCTGCCGGAACGGCGGGATCGGGGACCCCCGCGACCTCGTGGACCTCACGGGTCGGGATGTGACCGTCGAGATCGACCTCGCCGCCGGCTCCGCGAGCGCCACCATCTGGACCAACGACCTCACGCACGAGTACGTGCACGAGAACTCCGCCTACTCGAGCTGACGGGAGACGCCATGACGAAGAGCACCACCCCGACCGCGACGCCGTCGGCCTCGACCCTGAGGGCCCAGGACAAGGCCGCCACGCTGGTGGAGGCGCTGCCCTGGATCCAGCGCTTCGCGGGCACCACCATGGTCATCAAGTACGGCGGCAATGCCATGGTGAACGAGGAGATGCGTCGGGCCTTCGCCGAGGACGTCGTCTTCCTGCACCACGTGGGCATCCGGCCCGTCGTCGTGCACGGCGGCGGCCCCCAGATCAACGCGATGCTCGCCAGGCTCGGTATCGAGTCCGAGTTCAGGGGGGGCCTCCGCGTGACGACCCCGGAGGCCATGGACGTGGTGCGGATGGTCCTCACGGGCCAGGTGGGCCGTGAGCTCGTGGGCCTCATCAACTCCCACGGCCCCTACGCCGTGGGCCTGTCCGGCGAGGACGGCGGGCTCCTCCGCGCGGTGCGCACCGGGACCGTCGTCGACGGCGAGAACGTCGACCTCGGCCTCGTCGGGGACGTGACCGCCGTCCACCCCGGCGCCATCCTCGACCTCCTCCAGGCCGGGCGCATCCCCGTGATCTCCACCGTCGCGCCGGAGTACGACGCCGACGGCAAGGCCGTGCAGCAGGTGCTCAACGTGAACGCGGACTCCGCCGCCGCGGCGCTGGCCGCCGCCCTGGGGGCCTCGAAGCTCGTGATCCTGACCGACGTCGAGGGCCTGTACGCGGCCTGGCCGGACCGCGGCTCCCTCATCTCCTCCCTGACCGTGAGCGAGCTCCGCGAGCTCCTGCCCGGTCTCGAGTCCGGCATGATCCCGAAGATGGCCGCGTGCCTGCAGGCCGTGGAGGCGGGCGTGGAACGCGCACACATCGTCGACGGACGGCTGGCCCACTCCATGCTGCTCGAGACGTTCACCACCGCGGGCATCGGCACGCAGGTGGTCCCCGACGACGCCACGGGCAGCGCGGCGCCCACGACCCCGGGAGGGACGGCATGAACGCCACCGTGACCAACGAGACCGCGGACCTGCTGACGGGCGCTGCGTCCGGCGCCGACTGGCTCGCCCGCTACAACGGCTCGCTGATGGGGGTCTTCGGCACACCGCAGCGCGTGCTGGTGCGCGGCTCCGGCTGCGTGGTGTGGGACGCCGACGGCGGGCAGTACCTCGACCTCCTCGGCGGCATCGCAGTCAACGCCCTCGGCCACGCGCACCCCTTCGTCGCCTCCGTCGTCTCCAGCCAGCTGGCGACCCTCGGCCACATCTCCAACTTCTTCACGAGCCCCACACAGGTAGCGCTCGCGGAGAAGCTGCTGGCCCTCGCCGCCGCGCCCGCCGGGTCCCGCGTGTTCTTCACCAACTCCGGCGCCGAGGCCCTCGAAGCAGCGGTCAAACTCGCGCGCCGCAACAGCACGCCGGAGCGGCAACGCATCCTCGCCCTCGACGGCGCCTTCCACGGCCGCACCATGGGCGCCCTCGCGCTGACCTCCAAGAAGGCCTACCGCGAGCCGTTCGAGCCACTGCCCGGCGGCGTCGAGCACATCCCCTTCGACGACATCGAGGCCCTCCGCGCCGCCATGGACTCCTCCGTGGCCGCACTGGTCATCGAGCCGATCCAGGGTGAGGCCGGCGTCCGGCCGCTCTCACCCGAATACCTCCGCGCCGCCCGGGAGCTCACCCGCGAGCACGGCGCCCTGCTCATCCTCGACGAGGTCCAGTCCGGCGTCGCCCGGACGGGCCGCTGGTTCGCCCACCAGTGGGTCGACGGCGTCCTCCCCGACGCCATGACGCTCGCCAAGGGACTCGGCGGCGGCTTCCCGATCGGCGCACTCGTCACCTTCGGCGAGGACGTCTCCGCCCTCATCGGCGCGGGACAGCACGGCACCACCTTCGGCGGGAATCCCGTGGCCACCGCGGCGGGCCTCGCCACCCTGCACGTCCTCGAGTCGACGGGCGCCCTGGACCACGCGTCCGACGTCGGCGGCCTCCTCGCCGACCGCCTCGCCGCCACCGAGGGCGTCACTGCCGTGCGGGGGCAGGGCCTGCTCATCGGGTTCGACGTCGACGGCGCCTACGCCCCGGCCGCGGTCCAGGCGGCGCTCGCCGCGGGATTCATCATCAACGCGACCGGGCCCTCGACCCTCCGGCTCGCGCCGCCGCTCATCCTCACCCCGGAGCAGGCCGCGACGTTCCTGGACGCCCTGCCCGCCATCCTCACCACAGCCCGCACCGCCCACGCCGACAGCCGGGAGGCAACCCCATGACGCGCCACTTCCTCGTCGACACGGATCTCTCACCCGCCGAGCAGGCCGAGGTCCTGGACCTCGCCGCCGAACTCAAGGCGAAGCCCTACGCCCACGCGCCGTTCGCGGGGGAGGGGGCCGGCCGCAAGACCGTCGCCGTCATCTTCGACAAGACCTCCACCCGCACCCGGGTGTCCTTCGCCGCCGGGATCGCGGACCTCGGCGGTGTGCCGCTGATCATCGGGGCAGGGGATTCGCAGCTGGGGCACAAGGAGTCGATCACCGACACCGCCAGGGTCCTCGACCGCATGGTCGCGACGATCGTCTGGCGCACCTACGCCCAGGCCGGCCTCGAGGAGATGGCCGCGGCGTCGAGCGTCCCGGTCATCAACGCCCTCTCGGACGACTACCACCCGTGCCAGCTGCTCGCGGACCTGCTCACCATCCGGGAGCACAAGGGCACGCTTGCCGGCCTCACCCTCACCTACCTGGGGGACAGCGCCAACAACATGGCCAACTCCTACCTCCTCGCGGGGGTGACCGCCGGCATGCACGTCCGGATCGCCGGGCCCGAGGGCTACCTCCCCGACCCGGCCGTCGTCGCCGCCGCCGAGGAGCGGGCCGCCGACACCGGCGGGTCCGTCCTCGTCACCACGGACGCGGCCGCCGCGCTCGCAGGAGCCGACGTCGTCGCCACCGACACCTGGGTGTCCATGGGCCAGGAGGACGAGAAGTCGGCCCGGCAGGCGCTGTTCCGCTCCTACGCCGTGGACGCCGCGGCCATGGCACAGGCCGCGCCGGACGCCGTCGTGCTCCACTGCCTTCCCGCCTACCGCGGCTACGAGATCGCGGCCGAGGTCCTCGACGGCCCGCAGTCGCTCGTCTGGGACGAGGCCGAGAACCGGCTGCATGCCCAGAAGGCCCTCATGACGTGGCTCGTGCGGCAGTCCGCCCGGCCCGACGGTCAGGGAGGCGGCTCATGACCGTGCAGCGCGACTCCGCACGCCCCACCACGAAGACCGCGCGGCAGGCCCGCATCACCGACCTCCTGACCGCCCAGTCCGTCCGCTCCCAGGTGGAGCTGGCCACCCTGCTCGCCGCCGACGGCGTGCAGGTCAACCAGGGCACGCTGTCGCGCGACCTCGTGGAGCTCGGCGTCGTGCGCGTCCGCGGGGCCGACGGCGCGCTGATCTACGCGGTACCGGTGGAGGGCGGCGGCCGGCACGCCCGCAGCGGCGTGTCCCAGGAGATCCTCGACGCGCGGCTCGCGAAGCTGTGCAACGAACTGCTGGTCACCGCCGAGGCGTCGGGGAACATCGTGATCCTCCGCACGCCGCCCGGGGCCGCGAACTTCCTCGCCCTGGCGATCGACCACTCGGTGATGCCCTCGATCCTCGGCACCATCGCGGGGGACGACACCGTGATGCTCGTCAGCCGCGACCCCGACGGCGGAGCGGCCGTCGCGGACCGCTTCCTCGGACTCGCCCGCGAGCCGCAGGGACCCACCGACCCGTCCTGACCCGCCGTCGCCGCTGGACATCCGCCGGCCGCATGACACCCTGACCATCAACACACCTGACACCCCCGGGCGCACCGCCCGGACAATCGAAGGAGCACCTCCCGTGACCGAACGCATCGTCCTCGCCTACTCCGGCGGACTCGACACCTCCGTCGCCATCGGCTGGATCGCCGAAGCCACCGGGGCCGAGGTGATCGCCGTGGCCGTCGACGTCGGACAGGGCGGCGAGTCCCTCGAGACCATCCGCCAGCGGGCCCTCGGCTGCGGCGCCG
This sequence comes from Arthrobacter sp. Ld5, assembly GCF_051172775.1. Classification (NCBI taxonomy): domain Bacteria; kingdom Bacillati; phylum Actinomycetota; class Actinomycetes; order Micrococcales; family Micrococcaceae; genus Arthrobacter; species Arthrobacter sp. Ld5. The sequence continues at coordinate 17,565 of NZ_JBPKBO010000005.1, read as the reverse complement.
TCGAGGCCTACGTGGCCGACGCCCGCGAGGAGTTCGCGACCGAGTACTGCATGCCCGCCCTGAAGACGAACGCGCTCTACATGGACGCCTACCCCCTCGTCTCCGCGCTCTCCCGCCCCGTGATCGTCAAGCACCTCGTCGCCGCCGCCCGCGAGTTCGGTGCGACCACCGTGTCCCACGGCTGCACCGGCAAGGGCAACGACCAGGTGCGCTTCGAGGTGGGCATCCAGACCCTCGGCCCCGACCTGAAGTGCATCGCTCCGGTCCGCGACCTCGCCCTCACGCGGGACAAGGCCATCGCCTTCGCCGAGGAGAAGGGCCTGCCGATCGAGACCACCAAGAAGAACCCGTTCTCCATCGACCAGAACGTCTGGGGACGCGCCGTCGAGACCGGATTCCTCGAGGACATCTGGAACGGCCCCACCAAGGACGTGTACGACTACACGGCGTCGCCCGAGTTCCCGCCCGCCGCCGACGAGGTGGTCATCTCCTTCAAGGAAGGCATCCCCGTGGCCATCGACGGCAACGCCGTCACGCCGCTGCAGGCCATCGAGGAGCTCAACCGCCGCGCCGGCGCGCAGGGGATCGGCCGCATCGACATCGTCGAGGACCGCCTGGTCGGCATCAAGAGCCGCGAAATCTACGAGGCTCCCGGCGCCATGGCGCTCATCGCCGCGCACCGCGAGCTCGAGAACGTCACCATCGAGCGCGAGCAGGCCCGCTTCAAGAAGACCGTCGACCAGCGCTGGACCGAGCTGGTGTACGACGGCCAGTGGTTCTCCCCGCTGAAGCGCTCGCTGGACACCTTCGTCGACGACACGCAGAAGTACGTCACGGGCGACATCCGCATGGACCTGCACGGTGGCCGCGCGACCGTCACCGGCCGCCGCTCCGACGTCGCGCTCTACGACTTCAACCTCGCGACCTACGATTCCGGCGACACCTTCGACCAGTCGATGGCCCGCGGCTTCATCGAGATCTTCGGCCTGTCGTCCAAGGTGGCCTCGAGCCGGGACCAGCGGGCGGGCGCCTGATGGCTCCAGAGCACCAGGTCCCCGGTCGGAAGGGGACGAACGAGGGCTCGCTGTGGGGTGGCCGGTTCGCCGGCGGCCCCGCCGACGCCCTCGCCGCGCTCAGCAAGTCGACGCACTTCGACTGGCGGCTCGCGGTCTACGACATCGAGGGCTCCCGCGCCCACGCCCGTGTGCTCCACCGCGCGGGCCTGCTCGACGACGGCGAGCTCGCCGGGATGATCGACGCCCTCGACCGCCTCGACGCCGACGTGCGCTCCGGCGCCTACACGCCGGCGCAGAGCGACGAGGACGTGCACGGGTCGCTGGAACGCGGCCTCATCGAGCGCGCCGGACCGGCGCTCGGCGGCAAGCTGCGCGCCGGCCGGTCCCGCAACGACCAGGTGGCGACGCTCGGCCGCATGTACCTGCGGGCCCACGCCCGGATCATCGCCCGGGGAGTCCTCGCGACGATCGGCGCCCTGGTGGACCAGGCCGAGGCGCACCTCGAGGTGCCCATGCCGGGACGGACGCACCTGCAGCATGCGCAGCCGGTCCTGCTGAGCCACCATCTGCTGGCTCACGCGTGGGCACTGCTGCGGGACGTGCAGCGCCTGCAGGACTGGGATCGCCGCGCCGGGATCTCACCCTACGGATCGGGTGCCCTCGCGGGGTCGTCCCTGGGCCTCGACCCGGAATCGGTCGCCGCGGACCTGGGCTTCTTCTCCGCGACGCACAACTCGATCGACGGGACGGCGGCGCGGGACGTGTACGCGGAGTTCGCCTGGGTCGCGGCGATGATCGGGGTGGACCTCTCCCGCGTGAGCGAGGAGATCATCATCTGGGCCACGAAGGAGTTCTCCTTCGTCACGCTCGACGACGCCTTCTCCACCGGCTCGTCGATCATGCCGCAGAAGAAGAACCCGGACGTCGCCGAGCTCGCCCGCGGCAAGGCCGGGCGCCTGATCGGCGACCTGACCGGCCTGCTCGCCACGCTCAAAGGACTGCCCCTGGCCTACAACCGCGACCTGCAGGAGGACAAGGAGCCGGTGTTCGACGCCGTCGACACCCTCGAGGTCCTGCTGCCCGCGGTGTCCGGCATGATCGCGACCCTCGTCTTCGACACGGAGCGCCTGGCGTCCCTCGCGCCCCAGGGATTCGCGCTGGCGACCGACATCGCCGAATGGCTCGTCCGGCAGGGTGTGCCGTTCCGGGAGGCGCACGAGCTCTCCGGTGCCGCCGTCCGCATCGCCGAGCAGCGCGGCGTCGAGCTGTGGGATCTGACGGACGACGAGTTCGTCGGGATCTCCGCGCACCTCACTCCGGCGGTGCGGGAGGTCCTCACGGTCGAGGGGTCGCTGGCCAGCCGCGACGCGCAGGGCGGGACGGCTCCGGCCGCCGTCCGGCGCCAGCTCAGCGCACTCCGGGCCGAGCTCGACGGCGTCGAGGCCTACGCCGCGGGCTGACCGTCGACCGCGGCGCGGCTCCTGACCGGGGCCGCGCCGCCGTCCCTCACTCCCGGGACTGCCCCATCCGTACGACGATCTTCCCCCGCACATGGCGTCCGGCCAGGCGGGCGAGGGAATCGGGCGCGTCCGCCAGGCGGACGGTCTCGATCGGCAGCGGGTTCAGCGTGCCCTCGTCGACGAGCCGCAGCAGCTCCGTGAGCATGCCGGCCAGGTCGGCCCGGTCCCCGTCGTCACCGTGCGTGTACGCCGCCCCGAGGGCGATCTCGTGCAGGCTCGGGGCGATGCCGAACGGCTCGACGGCATCCAGCGACGCGCGCCCCGCAACCGATGCCAGTCCGCCCCCGTGATGGAGGAGCAGCAGCCCCTGGGCCGCGGACGCGGGCGACACCGCGTCCACTACGGCGTCGAACCCCCGCCCTGCCGTGGCAGCCCGGAGGGCGGCGTCCAGGTCCGCCCGACGGTAGTCCAGCACCGTCGTGGCGCCGAGGCCGCCGACGTAGGCATGGTTGGACGGCGAGGCGGTGGCCGTCACCCTGGCCCCGGCTGCCGTCAGGAGCTGGACCGCGAACCCCCCGACGCCGCCCGCGGCGCCCTGGACCAGGGCGGACTGGCCGCGCCTGACCCGGAGCCTGCGCACCACGGCCTGGTAGGCCGTCATGCCGGCGCACGGAAGGCTCGCTGCGACGGTCATGCCGATCCGTGGCGGCACCACCGCCAGGACGTCGGCCGGAGCAGTGACGAAGTCTGCCAGCCCGCCGGGTCGCCGCAGGTCCTGGTGCCACACCACCCGGGTGCCCGCCGGCATGCGGGCGTCCGGCCCGTCTCCCGTGCCCTGGACCACACCGGCGATGTCCAGGCCGGGAATGTGCGGGTAGGTCCAGGACGGGTGCCCGCCCGAGGCGATCTGGTAGTCGACCGGGTTGAGGCCGACGGCGTCGACGCGCACGAGGACCTCCCCGATGCCGGGCTCCGGCCGGGGTACCTCGCCCAGGTGCAGGGACGACGGCGGGCCGGGCCGGTCGAGGAGGAGTGCCCGCATCATCCGAACGATCCTCGGGGTGCAAGCGTCCACGCGATGGTCATGGTGCCAGCGTACGGCGACTGCGGGCACACCGGCGGGAGTCCCGACCTCGTCACCCGAGGGCCGGTCGTCGTGCCTCGACAGACGGATCGATCCGGCACAGACTGTCGGGGACGATGCGTCACTCCGGGCCACAACCCGGCTCGGACAGATGGAGGAGACCACGCCATGAAGATCGCCATCCTCGGAACCGGCTCCGTAGGGCGCACTCTCGCCGCGCGGCTCGCCGGACTGGGCCACGATGTCACCATCGGCACACGCGACACAGAAGCGACACTGGCGCGTACGGAGGGCATGAGCCACGAGTCCTTCGCGGCCTGGGCCGGTGAGCATCCCGCAGTGGCCCTAGCCGGCTTCGCCGACGCCGCAGCGGGGGCAGACCTCGTCATCAACGCCACGAACGGCGGAGCATCGCTGGACGTCCTGACCCGGGTCGGGGAGCAGATCCTCGCCGGCAGGACCATCCTGGACCTCGCCAACCCCCTCGATTTCAGCGGCGGCATGCCGCCGACCCTGCTCGTCAAGGACACCGACTCCCTCGGCGAGCAGATCCAGCGCGCCTTCCCCACCGCCCACGTCGTGAAGTCCCTCAATACCCTCACCGCAGAGCTGATGGCGTACCCCGGGAACCTGCCCGAGGCCGGCACCGTCTTCGTCTCCGGGAACGACGCCGACGCCAAGCGCACCGTCACAGCGCTGCTGACCGACCTCGGTCACCAGGACGTCATCGACCTCGGCGACATCACCACGGCCCGGGGCCCCGAGATGCTGCTGCCCGTCTGGCTCCGCCTCTGGGGTGCCCTCGGTACCCCGCTCTTCAACGTCAAGGTCGTTCGCTGAGGCTCACCGGTCTGCCGTCCGGAACCGCAGGGGCTCGAGCGACGCACGCGTAGGGGCCGGTTCGTCAGAACCGGCCCCTACGCGTCTGCTACTCGATCGTGCTACGCGTCGACCGCGCGGTGACGGCCACGGCCTGCGAGGACCACACCGGCACCGAGGGCCAGGAGGCCGGCGCCGATGCCGCCGGCGAGCTTCACGCTGTCGTCGGTGCCCGTGTAGGCGAGCTGCCCCGTGCGGGGAGCACCCTCGAGAACGGCACGACTGCCGGTGGTGCTTCCGGTGGTCCGGTCGCCGACGGTCTCGAGCTCACAGCCGACACCGTCGCCGTCCCGGTCGAGACCGGCGCGGAAGCCCTCCTCACCCAGGAGGATGGACCGGCCCAGGACGTCCCGGACCTCCGCGCAGTTCTCGTACCGGACACCCGCTGCTGCGTGGTCGAGCACCGGGAGAACGTTGTCGGGGGTGTCCGTGACGACAACGGGCGTGAGGGGCACTTCCACCGTCACGGGGACCTCGGCAGGCGCCTCGGCAACAGGGGCACCCTCGGCGGGAGCCTCGCTGACGGGGGTCTCCTCTTCGGGGACCTCGACGGGCGGCTCCTCGGCGGGGGTCTCCTCCACGGGAAGCTCGGGCGTCGGCTCCTGGGGGACCTCAGGAGTTTCCGGGACGGGTACCGCAGGGGTTTCCGGGACCTCGGGGGTCGGGGTCTCCGGGACCTCCGGGGTGACGACGACAGGCGCGGGAACCAGGGTGTAGGAGTAGTGGGAGATGTCCTTGCCGCTGGCGTGGCTGATCGTCACCTGGGACACGGGGGGGACCAGTTCGACGTTCTGGGGACCTTCGCCCTGCTTCGAGGAGCCGGCCTTGACGCAGTAGCTCGCGATGAGCTGTCCCTCCGGCGCCGTGACGACGATCGCCGTCTGTCCTCCGGAAACGTCGATCTTGCCGCTCGTACCTTCGCCGCAGACCTGCCGGTCCGGACCGGTCATGGGGCCTGTTGCGAGCGCCGGTGCGATGGAGAACGTGCTGAGACCGGCAGTGACGGCGAGGGCGAGTAGCCCGGTGCGCTTGTTCATGTTCACCTGTTGTTCCTGTTGATGGAGTTCGGGTATGGACGTGCGCGTGGGTCGCCCCCAGCGAGAGCGTCGTCAGAGGCCGTGGATGCTGCGTCGACTTCCCGGAAGAATGCAGAAGGCGCGGTCCCCTCGCGCGAAGTGTCCGGTGGTACGACACTCAATTTATGAAGCGGCGGAAGGGGAATCACGAGCAGCGACTACGCGAGAATTGACGGGCTGGGCTGAGAAAACAGGTAGTTTCTACGAGCAATGCGCGAGGCAACTACTCGAAAAACTACTTATCAGGGGACTGTCTATCGTCCGGCCGGGACCAGTGCGGGTCGCCGGCCGATCACGGCCTCAGGTATCGGTGATGATGGCATCGATGGCGGAGGCCAGCGCCTGTTCCCGGATCGGGAGGTCCAGAAAGACCGTTGCGCTGATCAACCCGTCGACCATCCCGACGATCAGGGCGGACTTCTCCTCCGGGCGGGTGGCGCCGATGGATCTCAGGGCGTCCGAACCCCACGCGATAAGTCGCTGCCGGCCCTCGGCGAGGGCCGCCCCGGACGACGGTGCGTCCGAGGCGTGGACCAGAAGCGCCTGCCGCGCCCGCGCGTACTCCCGCCCCGTAGTCCGGGATGCCGAGACGAAACGGGCGAGGACCGTCGCCAGATCCTTCGCATTCTCCGGACTCTCGCCCTGGAGGCGCGCCAGTCCGCGATAGTCCGCCTGCACCAGGAAATCGACCACAGCGCCCACCAGTGCTTCCTGGGTCCTGAAGAGGTTCGACGTCGAGCCGAGAGGCACCCCCGCCGTGCGGTCCACGGCACGGTGCGTCAGCGCCCGTGGCCCGCCCGCGGCGAGCAGGGATACCGCGGCGGAGCAGAGCAGTTCTCGACGTTCCACCCGACGAAACTACATCTGTTGTGGCTGAACTACAAACGTAGTACGGTCGCGGCATGACGACAGCGACAGTTGTGGGCGCGGGGATCGCAGGACTTGCCGTAGCGGTCGGTCTGCACCGTGCAGGATGGTCGGTGCGGGTCCTGGAGCAGGAGGCGGAGGTGCGCACCTCCGGAACGGCCGTCCTGTTGCACGGGGCGACAGTGCGCGAGCTCCGATCCCTCGGGTTCGGCCCCGGTATCGATGCTCGGTCAGCTCCACTCACCGGTCTTCGGCTACGCACGCGGAGGGGTCTGCCGCTGACGCCGTCGTTGCCCGCCGCCGGCTCCGTCATGATCGAGCGCTCGGACCTCATCGGTCTTCTGCGGGACTCGCTGCCGGACACCGCGCTCGCTCTCGGCCGCCCCCTGGCGGTTCACGACCTTCCAGGTGTCTGCGTCGAGGCCGATCTCGTCGTAGGAGCCGACGGCGTCCACAGCGCCCTGCGCCGTCAGCTGTTCGGTCCGGCCTACCGGGCAACCGCTACGGGAACCACCGTGTGGCGGGGAACGGCGGAGGTGACGACGTCGGGCCTGACCGAGTACTGGGGGTGGCGACGCCGCTTCGGTATCAGTAGCCGACCGGGCGGAGGGGCGAACTGGTATGCGACGGCAACACTGCCGCCGACCCGGCCCGCGTCGGCGGGACCGCAGCTCGAGGAGCTTCGGCGGTTGTTCGGGCACTGGAACGGGGAGGTGGCCGCGACGGTCAGACGCATCACCGAGGGGAGCATCCTGCGGCACGAGATCCATCATCTGGCGCGGAGGCTGCCGCTCTACTACAAGGGCAATGTGGCCCTCATCGGTGATGCGGCCCATGCGATGACGCCCGACCTCGGGCGCGGCGCCAATGAAGCGATCCTCGACGCGATGTCCCTGGTGCGGAATCTCGGGACCCACGACAGCATGGACCGCGCACTGGCTGCCTACGACACGTCCCGGCGGCGGGTCACCCAACGGATCGCGACCGGATCCGCAGCTGTGCACACGGTTCTTCACGGCCGGCCACGACCGCAGGTCGCCGCCGCGGGCCTCGATCACGCCCGTTGGTGAGCCGGTGAGCCGGTGCGCCGTGAAGGCCTTCCCCGTCCGGACAGCAACCACATGGAGGAACGATGCGTAATATTCAACGACGTCAGATAGAGGCGTCCGCAGCGGACGTCGGTGTACTGCTCGACGGCCTGGCCGGCCCCGACGACCGGGTCTGGCCCGCGGGCTGGCCGGCGATCGAGCTCGACGCCGGTCTCCGCATCGGTTCGACGGGCGGCCACGGGCCCATCAGGTACAGCGTCGTCGACTACGAGCCGGGTACGCGCATCCGCCTGGAGTTCCGTCCGGGCCTCGGCATCGGCGGCTATCACGAGTTCCTCCTCGAACCGCTCGGAGCCGCGCGGTGTCTCGCCACGCACATCCTCCACGGGCGATTGAGCGGGCGGATGCTCCTCCTCTGGCCCCTCATGATCCGCTGGGTGCACGAGGCGCTCCTCCAGGATCTGTTCGACAACCTCGAACGTGGGTCCACCGGGCAGCTGCGCGACGGTCCCGCACGATGGTCACCCTGGGTGCGGTTCCTCCGCCGCATCAACGGGGTGCCTCCGATCCACAGCGCGGCCGGCTGAGCCGCCCTGCTACGCCCGTCGCGAAGTACTTTGACAGCGGTCACCTCCCGGCGCATCGTGTGAGCATGCAGCCCATCGTCCCGCGCGCCACGCTCCGGGAATTCTTCCCCTACCTGCGGGGGCACGTGCGCGTCCTCGTCCTGGTCGCCGTCGTCTCCCTCGTCTCGACGGGCCTCTCGATCGCCCAGCCGCTCATGGTGCAGCAACTCGTCAACGCCGTATCCGCGAGCCGTCCTGCCACCGTCTTCGTCTGGCTCCTCGTCGCCGTCACCCTCTTCGGGGCCGTCTTCGGGGCAGCGCAGTCCTACCTCCTCCAGAGGACCGCGGAATCCGTGGTCCTCGGCGTACGGCGGTCCCTCGTGGGGCAGCTGCTCGCACTGCCCGTGCGCGAGTTCGACCGCCGGCGGGTCGGCGACCTCATGTCGCGGGTCGGCTCCGACACGACACTGATGCGCAGCGTCATCACGTCCGGCCTGTTCGAGATCGTCTCGTCCGTCCTCATGTTCTGCGCGGCCGTCGTCCTCATGGTCCTCATCGACCCCCTGCTCTTCGGGATCACCCTGTCCGCCGTCCTGGTGGGCGCCGGCGGTGTCGTCTTCCTCGGACGCCTCATCCGCACCCGCAGCCGCGACGTCCAGGACGCCGTCGGCTCCATGACCGCCGCCGTCGAGCGGGGACTCTCCGGCATCCGCACCATCAAGGCGTCCGTCGCCGAGGAGCGCGAGGCCGCGGTGATCGACGTGGAGGCGACGACGGCGTACAACGCCGGCATCGCCATGGCCCGGTTGCAGGCCGCTGTCCAGCCGATCATGTCCATCTGCGTCCAGGGCGCGTTCATCGTGGTCCTGGCCGTCGGCGGCATCCGGGTGGCCGCGGGCGCCCTGCTGCTCGGCGACCTCATCGCCTTCATCCTGTACCTGTTCCTGCTCGTGATGCCCATCGGCTCGGCCATGAGCGCGTTCGTGCAGATCCAGTCCGGCCTCGCGGCGCTGGACCGCATCCAGGAGATCGCGCGGCTGGAGCCGGAACGCGCGGACGAGGACAGCCGGGAACGGCCCATGCCCCGAGCGACAGGGTCCACGGGTCGGGCATCCCGCGGCGGCAGCATCGAGCTGCGCGACGTCAGCTTCCGCTACGGCGACGACGACGGCGTGACACCGGCGGACGGCGCGGCGGCCGCCGACGGATCACGGACGCCGGCCGACGACCCGGGGTCGCCCGTGTCGCCCGTCTCACCGGACGTGGGCTCCCCGGCGGGGCACGGGACGGACGCTGCGGGGCGGCCGGTGCTCGACGGCGTCAGCTTCACCGTCCCCGCGGGCAGCAGGACGGCCCTCGTGGGCCCCTCGGGCGCCGGCAAGTCCACCGTGCTGGCCCTGCTGGAGCGGTTCTACGAACCGACGGCGGGCGGCATCCTGCTCGACGGCGTCCCCCTGCCCGGGATCCGGCGCTCCGAACTGCGCTCGCGCATCGGCCTCGTGGAGCAGGAGGCCCCCGTGCTCAGCGGCACCCTGGCCGACAACCTCCGGCTGGCCGCGCCGCACGCCACCGACGACCAGCTGCGCCGCGTCCTCGCGGCGGTCGGCCTCGACGCGCTGGGCGATCGGTCGGAGGACGGCCTGGAGCTCAATCTGGGGGAGGACGGGATCCGGCTCTCGGGCGGCCAGCGACAGCGGCTGGCGTGGGCCCGGGTGATCCTCGCCGACCGTCCCCTCCTGCTGATGGACGAGCCGACGTCGGCCGTCGATTCGCGGACCGAGCAGCTGCTCCAGCAGACCCTGGGAGAGGCCTCGCGCGACCGCACGGTCGTCGTCGTCGCCCACCGCCTCTCCACCGTGGCGGACTTCGACCAGATCGTGGTGCTCGACCAGGGGAGGGTCGCCGCCGTCGGCACGCACGACGAGCTCCTCGGGACGAGTGATCTCTACCGCGACATGGCGGCCCGGCAGCGGCTGGTCGCCCACGCCTGAGACGGACGGCTCACGCGGCGGGCATCCGGCCTGCCTCCCGGTCGAGGAGCCGCTGCTTGAGCGGCAGCCCCCAGCGGAACCCACCCAGCGAGCCGTCCGTCCTGATGACCCGGTGGCAGGGGACGAAGAGCGCAGCCGCGTTCCTGGCACACGCCCCCGCCGCGGCCCGGACCGCCGTCGGGTTGCCTGCCCGGGCCGCGTACTCGAGGTAGGTGACCGGCGCGCCGGGGCCGATGGTGCGCAGGACGTCCCACGCGTGCGCGCGGAACGGTCCCGAGGCCTGGCGCACCCGCACCGCCGCGACGGCGTCGACGTCGCCGTCGTAGTAGCGGGCCACGGCGTCGAGGGCGGGCCGGAGGGCGGAGGCCGCCGGGTCGAAGCGGGCCGCCAGGAGACTCGGGTGGATCTGCCCGGTCAGCTCCTCGGGGAGGGCGGTCCATCCCGAGGAGAGGACCGCTCCTTCCGCCTCGATGATCGTGAAGAAGCCGTCGGGCGTCTCGACGGTCTCCAGGGTGGCGCCGCGGGGGACGGCGGGGGTGAGGGTGGTGAGGGTCGGGCTCATGGCGGGGACATCCGTTCGGTGGGTCGGTCCAGGGTGCGTGGGGAGGTACTCAGGCGGCGTCATCGACGGCTCCTTCGGCTCCGGTCGGTGGGGCAGCGGCCCGCCACAGATGGAGGGTGGCGTAGGAGCGCCAGGGCCGGACGCCGGTCATCGCCGCCTCGAGGGTGGTGGGGGAGCCGAGCGCGGACCGCTGCGTGGACCGGGCCCAGCCGTTGCGGACGGCGGCGTCCCCGGCCGGCTGGATGTCGGGCTGGCCGAGCACACGCATGGCGACGTAGTCCGCCGTCCAGGGTCCCACGCCGTCCAGCCGCAACAGGTCCTCCCGCAGTTCGGCGGGGGCGGACCCGACTCCCAGCGCGAGGGTTCCGGCGGCGAGTTTCCCGGCCGTCGCACGCAGCGCAGCGTCCCGGCGGCGCGGTCCCCGCAGCAGCCGCCCGGGTGCTGCGGCGAGGTCCTCGGCGGAGGGGAAGTACCGGTCCAGCCCGGTGCCCGGCATCCTGACGGCGGGGCCCGCCGCGGCGAGCCGGCCGAGGGCCGTCGTCGCCGAGGCCACCGTGACCTGCTGCCCGGCGATCGCGCGGATCAGCGTCTCGTGAGGATCCAGCGACCCGGGCAGGCGCAGGCCCGGACTCTCGGCGACCAGCGCCGCGAAGCGGGCGTCGCGGGACAGTGCGGCGTCGACCGCCACGGGGTCGGCGTCGAGATCGAACAGCCGCCGGATGCGGCTGAGCAGGGGCGGGAGGTCCGCGAGCCCCGTGAGCGAGACGGTGACGGGCAGGGCGGCCCTCCCGTTCCCCTGCGGTCTGACGGCCTCCGCCCTGAACCAGGCGGGGCCGGCCGGCAGGCGGAGCAGGCGCTCGTAGCTCGTCGCCGTGGCGATCTCCGGCCCCGGCACGGCGCGGGCGGCGAGGAAGCGGAAGATGCCGTTGTCGTACGGCAACCGCGCGGGCAGGGACAGCGAGAGCCGCAGCGGCCCGCCGGGGTCGGCCCCGGGCGGACCGGTGGTCCCGCGCCGCCGCGGGGCGGCCTCCCGCAGCTGCCCCGGCGTGAGATCGAAGACCTGCTGGATGGTGTCGTTGAACTGGCGGATGCTCCCGAAGCCCGCGGCGAAGGCCACGTCGGCGAAGCGGAGCGTCGTGGCGGTGAGGAGGGTCCGGGCGGTCTGGGCACGGTGGGCGCGGGCCAGTGCGAGCGCTCCGGCCCCGAGTTCGTCCCTCAGGATCCGGTTGAGCTGTCTCGGGGAGTAGCCGAGACGCGCCGCCAGACCGGGCACGCCCGACCGGTCCACCTCCCCGTCGGCGATGAGGCGCATGGCCCGGGCCGCGGCGTCCGTGCGCAGATTCCACTCCGGGTCCCCGGGCACGGCCTCGGGGAGGCACCGCCTGCACGCGCGGTACCCGGCGTCGTGCGCGGCGGCCGAGGTGCGGTAGAAGGTGACGTTGGCGGGCTTCGGTGTCCGCGCCGGGCAGGAGGGGCGGCAGTAGATGCCCGTGCTCGAGACAGCGGTCACGAACTGCCCGTCGAAGCGGGCGTCCCGGGCGTCGATCGCCCGGTACTGCTGCCAGAAGTCCATGCCGTCATCCTGCCACCCCGCCGATGACCCGACTAGCGGGATTCGGACACGGTGGTCGGAGGGGCGGGGGAGGCCTTTGCTACGGTCGAAGCGTGATCGACGAGAGCGGGACGGACCCGGACACCCGTGCACGGCTGGGCGGCAGCGCCCTCGAGGTCGCCCCCTCACTGCTGGGCGCGCACCTGACCCACGGCACCGACGACGGCGACGTCACCGTCCGCATCACGGAGGTCGAGGCCTACCTCGGCCCGGACGACCCCGGCTCCCACGCGTTCCGGGGCCGGACCGCGCGGAACGCGACGATGTTCGGGCCCGCGGGGCACCTGTACGTCTACTTCACCTACGGCATGCACTACTGCGCCAACATCGTGTGCGGCGAGGAGGGGTGGGCCACGGGCCTGCTCCTGCGGGCAGGGGAGATCGTCGACGGCGCGGACCTCGCCCGCGAACGGCGGTCGCGGCCGGCGAAGGATCTCGATCTCGCCCGGGGACCCGCACGCCTCGCCCAGGCGCTGGGCCTCGACCGCCGGAACGACGGCGCGGACGTGCTGGCACACCCGTTCCGGCTGGTCCTGCCGGAGCAGCCCGCGACGGCGGTCCTGAGCGGACCGCGCGTGGGCGTCAGCGGCATCGCCGGCACGGGGGAGTACCCGTGGCGTTTCTGGCTCCCGGAGGAACCGACGGTCTCCCGCTACCGTCCGGGGAAACTCCCCGCGGCCCGTAGGGTTGATCCGTGATGATCAGCCGGACGGACCTCCTTCCCACGCACACCGCAGGCGCAACGGCGCTCGCCGCGCATGCCCGGGAGGCCGTCGATCGCCTGTGCGCGGTGGTCCCCGACTTTCCCGCGCCCGGCATCGTGTTCAGGGACCTCACGCCGGTGTTCTCCGACGCGCGGGGCTTCCGCGCGGTCGTCGACGCGCTCGCCGAACACTTCGCGGGCCAGTTCGACGCCGTCGCCGGGGTGGAGGCCCGCGGCTTCCTCCTGGCCGCCGCCGTCGGGTACGCGACCGGCACCGGCGTCGTCACCGTCCGCAAGGCGGGCAAGCTGCCCCGTGCCGTGTACCGGGAGTCCTACGCCCTCGAATACGGTGAGGCCACTCTCGAGATCCATCAGGCGGACCTTCCCGCCGGGACACGCGTCCTCCTGCTCGACGACGTCCTCGCCACGGGGGGAACACTCGTCGCGGCGGGCGCGTTGCTCGAACAGGCCGGCGCCGTCGTCGTCGGCTGCGGCGTGGTCCTGGAGCTCGCGGACCTCGCCGGACGCGACGCCCTGGCGGGCCGACGGGTGCACGCGATCGAAACCGTGTAGCGTCCACTCCGCTAGGATTGACGGTCCGCCTTGATGGAAGGAAATGTCCGATGCACGAGACCTCCCAGGCCAGGGCCGAGCTGGAGCACGAGCGCGGCTACGTCGATGGCCTGTACCACCGTCTCGACGAACTGCGTGCGGAGAAGGCCCGGCAGCTCGCCGAGGTCCGGCGCACGCAGGCGGCCGGATCCCACCAGAACCGCTCCGAGCGGGACGCCTTCGCGACCATGTACGAGGACCGCCTCGCGCAACTCAACGCCGTCGACGACCGCCTCGTGTTCGGGCGCCTGGACCTCGACGACGGCGACCAGCGGTACATCGGCCGCATCGGGCTCTCCGACGAGGACCTCCGGCAGCTCATGGTCGACTGGCGGGCCCCCGAGGCCGGCACGTTCTACCAGGCGACGGCCTTCGAGCGCATGGGGGTGCGACGTCGCCGGCACCTGATCCTCTCGCGGCGCGACGTCGTCGCCATCGAGGACGACGTCCTCGACGCCGACCTCCTCGGTGACGACGACTCGCTGCAGGGCGAGGGTGCCCTGCTCGCGGCGCTGAACACGCGGCGCACCGGCCAGATGTCGGACATCGTGGGGACCATCCAGGCGGAGCAGGACCGCATCATCCGGGCACCGCTGCCCGGCGTCACCGTGGTGCAGGGCGGGCCGGGCACGGGCAAGACGGCCGTCGCGCTCCACCGTGCCGCCTACCTCCTCTACACGCACCGCGACCGGCTGAAGTCCGCCGGTGTGCTGCTGGTCGGTCCCACCGACGCCTTCATGAAGTACATCGAGCGCGTCCTGCCGTCCCTCGGCGAGACCGGCGTCGTCATGGCGGGGATCGGCACCCTCATGCCCGGTGTCAGCACGGTGCAGGAGGCCGACGAGACGGCCGCGGCCCTCAAGGGCCGGCTGGAGATGGCCGAGGTCATCCGCAACGCCGTCGCGAACCGGGAGCGCGTGCCGTCGGAGAACAAGCGCCTCAACGTCGAGGGCACCATGCTCACCCTCACCCCCCGCCAGGTCTCCCGGGCGCGGGAGCGTGCCCGGGCCACCGGCAAGCCCCACAACGAAGCGCGGGTCACCTTCGTCAAGATCCTCCTCCGCGAGCTCACCGAGCAGCTGCTGGACAAGCTCGAGGAATCCTCGGGTGGCGGCAACAACGCCGACCGCTCCTACCTCGCCGAGGACGTCCGCAGCTCCCGCGACGTGAGGATCGCCCTCAACCTCGCGTGGATGCCGCTCACGCCGCAGAAGCTGGTGTCCGAGCTGTTCGCCCGACCGGAGCTGCTGCGTGCCGCGGCGCCCCACCTGGGCGAGGACGAGCTGGCGGCCCTCACCCGGCCCGCCGGCGCGCCCTGGACGGAGGCGGACGTGCCGCTGCTCGACGAGGCGGCGGAGCTGCTCGGTGAGCTCGACCCCTCGGCCGGACGGGACACCGCGGCCCGCGAGCAGGAGCAGAAGCGGGACCTCGCCAACGCGGAGCGTGCCCTCGAGAACGTCAACGCCTCCCTGGAGGATTCCGGGGTGGACGGCGTGCTGACCGCCGAGGATCTCGCGCAGCACAACGCCGTGACCGCCACGAGGCTGTCGGCCGCGGAGCGCGCCTCCGTCGACCGCACCTGGGCGTACGGGCACATCGTGGTCGACGAGGCCCAGGAGCTCTCCCCGATGCAGTGGCGCCTCCTGATGCGGCGCTGCCCGCTGAAGTCCTTCACGATCGTCGGGGACATCGCGCAGACCAGTTCCGCGGCCGGGTCGAGGTCCTGGCAGCAGGCTCTCGAGCCCTTCGTGGGCGACCGCTGGCAGCTCGAGGAACTGACCGTCAATTACCGGACACCCGCGCAGATCGCCGAGGCCGCAGTGCGCATGGCGAACGCGGCAGGGCTCGTCGTGTCCGCCCCGAAGGCCGTGCGGGAGGGGCGGTTCGCGCCGGTCCTCGACACGGCAGCCGACGCCGTGGCCGGCCTGGTGCAGGCCATGCCCGAGGAACTCGCGGCCATCGACGGCGGGCTGCTCGCCGTCATCGCGCCGGAACACCTGCTGCCCGCGGTGCGGGAGTCCCTCGCCCCCGCGTACCGGGAGCGCGTCGGTTCCGGAGCGGGCGGGCCCGGCCAGGACATCGTCGTGATCAGTCCGCGCGAGTCGAAGGGCCTGGAGTTCGACGGCGTCGTGATCCTCGAGCCCCAGGAGATGCTCGACTCCGCGACGGCCAGGGTGGGCGACCTGTACGTGGCGATGACCCGCCCCACGCAGCGCCTCCGCGTCATCTCGAGCGGCCGGATTCCTGCCGGTATCGCCGACTGATAATTTGGACTCGTGTCCCAGCAAACAGAGATCCCGGTCAGTGGCCTCGCAGGCCAGCGCAACGACCCGTCCTTCGACGGCATCTACGACGAGCTCGTGTGGCGTGGCCTGGTCCATGTCTCCACCGACGAGGGGGAGCTGAAGGAACTGCTGGGCGGGCCGCCCATCACCTTCTACTGCGGGTTCGACCCCACGGCGGCGAGCCTCCACCTGGGCAACCTGGTGCAGCTCCTGACGATGCGACGCCTCCAGCTCGCCGGCCACCGTCCCCTCGGCCTCGTCGGCGGGTCGACGGGCCTCGTCGGTGATCCGCGGCCGACGGCGGAGCGCACCATGAACACGAAGGAGACCGTCGCCGAGTGGGTCGGTGCCCTCGAGGCCCAGGTGCGCCGCTTCCTCGACTTCGAGGGACCGAGCGCCGCGCGGATGGTGAACAACCTCGACTGGACCGGTCCCATGAACGTCATCGACTTCCTGCGCGACATCGGGAAGTATTTCCGTGTCGGCACGATGATCAAGAAGGAGACGGTGGCCAAGCGGCTCCACTCCGACGAGGGCATCAGCTACGCCGAGTTCAGCTACCAGATCCTGCAGGGCATGGATTACCTGCAGCTGTTCCGCGACTACGGCTGCGTCCTCCAGACGGGAGGCTCGGACCAGTGGGGCAACCTCACGAGCGGGACGGACCTCGTCCGGAAGGTGGAGGGCACGAGCGTCCACGCCATCGGGACGCCCCTGATCACCAACTCGGACGGCACGAAGTTCGGCAAGAGCGAGGGCAATGCCATCTGGCTCGACGCCGCCATGACCAGCCCCTACGCGATGTTCCAGTTCTGGCTCAACACCTCCGACGCGGACGTGGCGGAGCGCCTGCGCATCTTCACCTTCCGCAGCCGTGCGGAGATCGAGGCGCTCGAGCATGCGACCACCGACCGGCCGCACGAGCGGGCAGCGCAACGCGCACTGGCCTACGACGTCACCGCCCTGGTCCACGGCGTCGAGGCCACCGAGAAGGTCATCGCGGCCTCCGCGGCCCTCTTCGGGCAGGGCGATCTCGGGTCCCTCGATCTCGCGACCCTCGAGGCGGCGACGGCTGAACTGCATTCCGTCGCGATCTCCCGCGACGGACTGGGCATCGTGGAGCTGCTGGTCGCGTCCGGGCTGTCGGCCAGTAACTCGGCGGCCCGGCGCACCATCGGGGAAGGCGGTGCCTACGTGAACAACGTCAAGATCACCGACGCCGACCACATCGTCCGCGAGGACGATCTGCTGCACGGCCGCTACCTCCTCGTCCGCCGCGGCAAGCGCAACCTCGCCATGGTCGACGTGGGCTGACGGCACGGGCGTCCTTGCCGGGAGCGCCGGCCCACCCGCACGGGTGGGCCGGCGCTCCTGTCGGATCCGGCACCCTCGCTGGTTTGCTCGGGGGGCGTGCGGGGTGTAGTGTTTTCTGAGTTGCCCCGGTGAGGGTGACCATCCCCTTCAAATTCCTGTGGTTGGTTCGTGCGCTGTTTTTTCGGTGGCGAATTCGGCTGTTATTTGTAGTGGGTTTGTTCTTTGTCGTATTTCTTTTGTTCGTGGTGTAGGCCACGGCGGGGGGATTTGACAGGGGAAAAGAAAGTGAAATAAGCTGTGAACACAACGGCGAGGGAAAGCGAAGCCGAGTGGCGCTGATGGTGCCGGGTTTCGTGAGTAATCGGTTGTTCCTGTTGTTTGAGAACTCAATAGTGTGCCAAGTTTGTTGATACCGATTGTTTTTTGATTGGTTGAATTTGCTGGTTGCCGCACCCCGTGTGGTGGCTGGTTTTTTTGGCTGGTTTCGAA